>DAHUYD010000002.1 GCA_027315385.1 Acidobacterium sp. | reverse complement strand
TTGTCATCCTCGACGGTGGACCCGCCACAGCCTTCGGATTCCGCCTCGTCTGGACCGATTTTCGTCCGCAACGCTGCCCGCGCGAAAGTTGATAGCAGGCCCTAGAGAAATACCACCTGCCTGGATTCGCTGATCATCTGGATGAAGGAGCCGACGCCGACGTAATCGATATTCGGGTAGTCGATCATCTCCTCTTCCTTCAGGCCCATGACACCCATCGACATCTCGCAGACGTGAATGCGGACGCCGTATTCAGCCGCGTCCTTCATGAGCTCTTCGAGGGATTTCACGCCACGCTGTTTCATGACGGAGCGGATCATCTTTGGGCCGATGCCGGCCATCTGCATCTTCGAGAGGGGAAGGGCGCGGGAGCCGCGAGGCAGCATCCACCCGAACATTTTGTCGAGGAAGCGCTTGTGCGGGGACTTTTTGGGATCGCGGAGGGCAGCTGTCGCCCAGAAGGTGAAGAACATGTCCACCTGGATGTCATAGGCGACGGCGCCCAGGGCGATGATGAAGGCGGCGATAGTGGTATCGAGATTGCCGCTCATGACGCCGATGGAGAGGCGATCGTTGCCGGCGGACTTTTCGAGGGCATCGACGCGCCCGGTAAGTTCCCTGAGGGCGGTGTGCAGATCGAGATCGACGGAAGCTGTGGTCATGGAAATCCTTTCACTTAGGCTTCAGCGGCAGCGGTCCGCGGGTCAGGCGCGTGACGCCAGGCAAACAGGGCGAGAGCCAGCGGCCGGTAGACGACATGGGCAAAACGCGTGAGCGGGAGCATGGCGACGAGGTCCATCGCCAGCACGACATGCGTGAGAAAGAGGACCTGACTCGCGGCGGTCACGGGCAGGTACACCAGGATTTCAGTAGCCAGGCCGGTGAGCACGGTGCAGGCGAGAAGGACGGGGAAGAACCAGTCGGCGAAGGTGCGCCTGCGCCAGTGCATTTCCGCATTCGACTGAGGGGCGAAGATCATGATGGCGAGTCCGAAGAGGCAGACCAGCCCACCGACGGCTCCGAGGAGCCGCATGGGATACGACGGCGGAACCGGGGAACCGATGGGCTTGAGGAGATAGTCGAGAGTGGTGGCGAGCAGCATGGCGAGAAAGCCGCCCATCACCGATGCGTGGACAACCCAGGGCTGCCGGTACCAGAGCTGCGGCGCGGGAGGCGGCTCTTCGTGGCCGCACTGACGGAAGCGCTGGTGGGCCAGGGCCTCCACCACGGCGGACACAACGGCGGCGGGGAGAGCGGCAAACCGCAGCGGAACACCTTGCCGGCGGCGCTCGGCCCAGAAGCGCAGGACGGTCGCGAAGAGGCCGGAGAACAGGCTGAGCCCGACGACAGCGAAGAGAAAGATGCCGATGCGGTGGACCCATTCCCCCGGTACGAATGTGAAGAACGGCAGGCCAGCGGGGGCTGGGGCGGAGCGGCTGAGCAGCAAGAGAGTGAAAGACAAAGAGAACAAGGAGAAGACGAGCAAATTGCCGAAGGCGGAGCGGCTGGCGAGCGAGGCGAGGCCAGTGAAGTCGGACCGGGCAACGACGTAGCTGCGCGCGGCGGCCATGAACTCGGCAGGATCGGCTCCGCGAGGGCAGGTGCGCGCGCACTCGCCGCAGGCATAGCAGTGCCACAGATCTTCGCTGGCGAGGAGCTCGCGTTCCATGCCCACCTGGGCCATGCGGATGACGCGGCGGGGAAAGCCGGAGGAATCCTGAGCCAGGGGACAGACGGCGGTGCAGTTGCCGCACTGGAAGCAGGACTGGACGTCCAGCCTGCCGCCGCGGCCGTGGCGGCTGATCTTCCGCATCAGGCCAGGATCGATATCGCGAATCATAAGCAAGCTCCTTCGCCTAATGGCTTTCGCCGTTCGGGCTGGCGACGAGGGCGTAGAGGACATAGTCGCCGTCTTCGCCGTGTTCGGCGGCCAGACCGTATTTACGCATCGCGGTGATGTGCCACAGGACTTCGTCCGGGGGAAGGTTCAGCTCGGCTGCGATCCGCGGAATGGTGGACGGCTCGCGTTCGAGCGCGGCGCGAATCAGTTTGCGCCGGGAGACCATCGTGTGGTGTTTGCGGCGCTCGTCGGGATGGACGCCGCCGGCGATGGCGCGGAGTTTCGCCAGCGCCTGCTTCTGCTGTGCGGTGAGTGGCTGAAGGGACATGCTCTTCTCCTCCTGGCGTTTTACAGAACGCCCGCCGGTACCTCAGCGACGATGCCGTCGACCATGGCGTCGTACTGATCGAGACGCCAGCCGCTGACCTGGATGGCGCGGCTGGGACAGACGGCGACACACGCGCCACAGCCCACGCAAAGCCCCGGATTGACCTGAGCGCGGCGCCGTGTGCGGCCGTCCTCGACAACCTCGACCATGCGCAGAGCTCCGTCGTACTCGCACTGCGTAAGGCAGAGGCCGGAGCCTTCGCAGAGCGAGGTGTCGATGTCAGCAACATAAGGATTGAGCTCGACCGCATCGTGGGAGAACATGGCCGCGGCTTTCACGGCTGCGGCGCCGGCGGCGGCCAGGGTTTCGCGGATATCCATGGGCGCCTGGGCGGTGCCGGCGAGGAGGACGCCATTGACGGAAACCTCGACCGGGCGCAGCTTAGGATGAACTTCCTGGAGGAAGCGGTCTTCGCCGGTGGGCAGCTTGATGCTGTCCACGAGCTCGGGAATGGAGTTTGGAACCATTCCGGTAGCGAGAACCACCATGTCGACCGGGAGGCGCAGCTCCTCGCCCCAGGTCAGCGTATCCTTCACGCGGACGGCGAGGGGGTACGGCTGATCGCTGGCGGCAATACGTTCCACCACGGGCGGTTCTTCGCCGCGATAGCGGAAGAAGACAACGCCGGCGTCGCTGGCGCCGCGGTAGTAGTCTTCCGCGCCGCGCGCGTAGGTGCGGATGTCCTGATAGACGTCGAAGACCGCGGTTTCAGGGAAGCGCCGGCGGAGCGCGATCTCCTGCTGGAGCGCGGTGGTGCAGCAGACGCGCGAGCAATAGTTGTTCAGGCGGCCGTCCGCCCGCGGGGTGTGGACGCCGTCGATCTGACGGCTGCCGACACAGTGAATGAAGGCGACGCTGCGGATGGATTGGCCTCGCCAAGTGAGGTGGGGAGCGCCAGCGCCGGCCGTGCGGAGAATCTGAATGAAGTCGGGCATGGTGACGACGGAGGGCTCGACGGCGTAGAGGAACTCTCCCTGCGCGGGAACATACGGATGGAATCCCGTGGCGACGATGAGCGCGCCGGCGGTCAGCGACGTGGCGGCGACCGCGCCGCCGGGGCCGAAGGTGCCTTCGATTGCCACCTGGAAATTGCCGACAAAGCCGCTGACGGATTTCACGCGGCTGTTGAGCAGGACTTCGATGTGGCGGTCGCGCTCGACCGTGCTTCGAAGCTCCGCAACGATCTGATCCGCGTCGGCCTCCGCGGGGTAGACGGCGCCGCGGTCGATGAGCCGGCCGCCGAGCGCGCCGGATTGCTCGACCAGCACGACGGAGAGGCCGCAGCCGGCCAGCTCGGAGGCGGCTTTCATGCCGGCAATGCCGCCGCCGACCACCAGCGCGATGCGGTGATTGGGCAGGCGAATCTGGTCCAGAGGCTCATCGCAGCGAGCTTTGCCGACCGCCGCGGCCACCATGCGAATGGCCTTTTCGGTGGCGCCAGCCTTGTCGTGCCGGTGCGCCCAGGAACACTGCTCGCGAAGATTGGCGTGCTCGTACAGATAAGGATTCATGCCGCCGCGCGCGACCGCGCCGCGGAAGGTGGACTCATGCAGAAAGGGGGTGCAGGAGGCGACGACGACGCGATTGACGCCCTGCTTGCCGATATCCTCAGTGATCATTTGCTGGCCGGGGTCGGAGCACATGAAGGTGTGCACCTCGGCGGTGGCGACTCCGGGCATGTGGCGCGCGGCTTCGGCGACACGCTCCACATCGACGACGTCGGAAATGTTGCCGCCACAGCGACAGATGTAGACACCGACTTTGGGTTCGGCGGGGGGCTGCGGATTCTGTTTCTCGCGATCGCTCATACCAGAGCCTCCACGGGAGCATGCTGTTCGAGCCAGCGCTTCACCTGCATGGCGGCGGCACCGGCTTCGGCGATGGTGTCCACAATGTCTTTGGGGCCGGCCGCCGCGCCCGCGACAAAGATGCCGGGGACGGAGGTTGCGCAGGGCGACGCCAGCGAGGGAGTGGCGACGAATCCGTCGGGGCCGGGGTGCACCGGCGTGCATTCCTCGGCGTGCCACTCGGGAACCATGCCCTGCGCGAGGACGACGAGGTCGTGGCGGCAGGGCTCGACGGCACCGCTCGCCTCCTCAGTCCGCTCCACGTGGAGCAGCAGGTCGCCGTCTTCCGCGGGAACGATGCGGGCGACCTTGCCACGAACGAAATTGATGCCCATGGCCTTCGCGTTCTGATAGAAAGCCTCGTAGCCTTTGCCGAAGGCGCGAATATCCATGTAGTAGATGGTGATATCCGCGATGGGCAGAGCGCCGGAGAGCAGCATGGCCTGCTTGATGGCGTACATGCAGCACACCCGCGAGCACCAGGGCACGCCGATGGAGGCATCGCGCGAGCCGGCACACTGCACGAAGGCGATGGAGCTGGGAATTTTACCGTCGGAGGGCCGCAGCACACGCCCGTAGGGACCATGGGGCGCCAGCAGTCGCTCCATGGTGAGCGCGGAGACGATGTTTCTGCTGCGCGAGGCGTTGTACTGGGGCTTGACGGTGAGATCGTTCAGCGTGAAACCCGAGGCCAGGACGACGGCTCCGGCGTCGACCTGGAGGGTTTGCGGCTGCTGGTCGAACTCGATGGCGCCGGTGGGGCACACGCGGGCGCAGGTTCCGCAGGTGCCGCATACATCCGGATTCAGAACGGCCTTCTGGGGGATCGCGTTGGTGAAGGGCACCGCGATGGCGCGGGTGGCGCCGAGGCCCGCGTCGAAGGGGTCCAGGCACTCCGTGTCGCATGCGTATTCGCACAGGCGGCAGCCGATGCACTTGTCGTTATCGACGTAGGTGGGCTTGCGGGTGATGCGGACGCGATGGCCGGCCTCGAGGGGCTCGATGGCCTCCACGACGGCACTAGTCATAATTTCGATGTTCGGGTGATGCGCGGCGGCCGACATTTTCGGCGTGGTGATGCAGCTGGCGCAGTCCAGCGTTGGGAAGACTTTGCTGAGCGCAATCATGTGGCCGCCGATGCTGGACTGCTGTTCGCAGATGAGCACTTTGCGGCCCTGGTCGGCGAGATCGAGCGCGGCCTGAAGGCCGGCGATGCCGCCACC
>DAHUYD010000156.1 GCA_027315385.1 Acidobacterium sp. | reverse complement strand
ATCGTTGGCGGCGACGAGCTCGTGGAGAAAATCCAGAAGGAAAACTGGACCGACTTCGATGCGCTGATCGCTACGCCCGACATGATGAAGTCCGTTGGCAGGCTGGGTAAGGTGCTGGGGCCGCGCGGTCTCATGCCAAATCCGAAGACGGGCACGGTGACCAACGACGTGACCTCGGCGATTCGGGAGATCAAGGCCGGCAAGGTGGAGTTCCGCACCGACAAGACGGCACTGGTGCATGTGCCGGTGGGCAAGATCTCTTTTCCTCCGGAGAAGCTGGTCGAGAACGCGATCACGGTGATTACCAGCGTGGTGCGCGCGAAGCCCTCGGCGGCGAAGGGCAGGTACATCAAGGGCATTACGATCAGCTCGACGATGGGTCCGGGAATAGCGCTGGACAACGCGGTGGCCGATTCGGCCGCGAAGGCATAGAGGCAGTTGTCAGCGGCTGGTTTCTGGTTGCTAGCCGTTACAGATGGGATGCCGGCCATGGCGGGCGGGTCAACCAGGTTTTGCCAGGAACTGAGAACTAGCAACTAAAGGCTGATTTTTATGGCATTGAGCAGGCAGAAAAAGGCGGAGAAGGTCGGCGAGCTGGCGAAAGATCTCGAGCAGTCGACCAGCGCGATCGTCGGCACGTTCACGAAACTGACCGTGGCCCAGGATTTCGAGCTGCGCAGGACGGTGCGCGCGGCGGGCGGCCGCTATCGCGTGCTGAAGAACAAGCTCGCTGCACGCGCGGCGAAGGGTTCGAAGATCGAAGCGGCGCTGCAGGGGCTGAAGGGCGTTTCGTCGGTGGCGTACACCAGCGGCGACCCGGTGGCGCTGGCCAAAGCGCTCTCCACCTGGGTGGCGGAGAATGCCGAGTTCACCTTCAAGCTGGGCATCGTGGATGGCAAGGTGATCGACGTCGAGGAAGTGAAGGCGCTCGCGACCATGCCGGGCAGGGAAGAGATCTTCTCGAAACTGCTCTTCCTCATCAACGCTCCAGCGCAGCGGCTGGCGACGGTCATCAACGCCACAGGACGCGATCTGGCAGTAGTGCTGAACCAGGGCGTCGAGAAGAACAGGTTTGCAGGCGGCGAAGCAGCCGCAGGTTAATACGGGATTCAGTCTTTTTCACCTCTGCGAGGTGTGCCTGGTCTGGGGCGCATCGGAAACCTCGGAGCGGCGGAGCGGCGGGTGCGAGCCGGCCGGCGGGTCAAAATTCAGATTTAGCTTCAATTTGAAGCGGGAGAACACAAATGGCGGATTTGCAGCAGTTGGAAGAACAGATTGTGGGGCTGACCCTGCTCGATGCGGCGGCTCTGGTGAAGAAGCTCGAAGAGCGTCTTGGCGTCTCGGCTGCGGCGGCGGCTCCAGTGGTTGTCGCCGGTGCGGGTGCGGGCGCGGCTGCACCGGCAGCGGTGGAACAGACCGAGTTCACCGTCATCCTCAAGGATGCCGGAGCGAATAAGATCAATACCATCAAGGCGGTACGCGAGGTCACCTCGCTCGGCCTGAAGGAAGCCAAGGACCTCGTGGACGGGGCTCCGAAGACCCTGAAGGAAAATATCAGCAAGGAAGACGCCGAGGCGATCAGGAAGAAGTTCGACGGTGTCGCTACCATTGAAGTGAAGTAGCTTTTTGGCTTCGGCCAGCAACTTGCATGCCAAAGCGGAACGCGCTATGATGTTTTTTGTGCGTTCCGCTCGGCTGCCATCCTGTTTGCCGAATCCGGGGCGTACTATGTGTCCTCCCGAAAATAAAGCAAACCGTGAGCTCCGGCCTTGCATCATCGATGGGCAGGCCAGTTCATGCGCACGGATAGATTAACGGAAGGACGCGGGCGATTTCCGGCATGTTTGCCGGCGCAAACGCAGGTCAGACGGCGGGCTTGTGGGGGCGAAAGGTATCTGAGTGCAGGGCGGCGCGGACGCAGGGCTTGAAGGCGGCGGGAATTACGAACATTCTGTCACAAATCAGTGCACAATTCGGTTGTGGCGCTCGTGGGAGATGCTGTCTCCGCGGGCGTTTTCCGCTTTTACCGCTTTCGCCAGTCCTCTTCTCGCATCCCCCTCGAAATGGCTTCGCCGCCAGGGCCGCGCTGATCCAGTGAGCCGCATCGAACGGGGTTTTTCCCCTCGACCGGTTTGAGCAAAGCGGAAGCGTAACTCCGCCAACCGCTGCAGCGCAAGTAAAAAACCGCACCGCGTAACAGCTTTCGCGCGGCAGTAACCAGCAGGGAAGCGCCGGGCAATTCCCGAACGAGGCGGGAAGGCCGGGAGTGGCAGGAACCACGAAACCGAGCGTGCCGCGTGACCCGAACGGCTCGCTTTTCACCCTCGCGCTACGGGTCCTGAGGAGTAAAGCATGCCCAACGAGAACCGCGCCGTTCGCAGCCGACTCGACTTTTCCAAGATTCCCACGGCCATCCGGATCCCGAACCTGATCGAGGTTCAGCGGCGCTCCTACGAGCGCTTTCTGCAGATGGACAAGCTGCCCGCGGAGCGCGACGACTCCGGTCTGCAGTCCGTATTTACATCTGTCTTCCCCATCGCCGATTTTCGCAATATATCGCAACTCGACTTTGTGGATTTTTCCATCGGCAACTGGGAGTGCAAGTGCGGCCACCTGAAGGGTCTCCATCACCTGCGCACAGCCTGCGTGAATTGCGGCGCCATGGTGATCACCGATCCGTTCCATCCCGGCGATGTGCTGTGCCAGAAGTGCGGCACCTACAACAAGAACACGCCGGATTTCTGCAACAAGTGCGGCGACCCGGTGGGTCTGCAGCTGAAATACGACCAGCAGGAGTGCGAAGAGCGGGGCATGACCTTCTCCGCGCCGCTGAAGGTCACCGTGCGCCTGACCATCTACGACAAGGATCCCGAGACGGGCGCGAAGTCGATCCGCGACATCAAGGAGCAGGAGGTATTCTTCGGCGACATTCCGCTGATGACGCAGAACGGCACGTTCATTGTGAACGGCACGGAGCGAGTCATCGTCTCGCAGTTGCATCGTTCGCCCGGTGTCTTCTTTGAGACGGCGAACAATCGCACCTACTTCCTCGGCAAGATCATTCCCTATCGCGGCTCCTGGGTGGAGTTTGAATACGACCAGAAGAGCACGCTGTACGTGCGCATCGACCGCAAGCGCAAGTTTCTGGGCACAATTTTCCTGCGCGCACTTGGCCTCAAGTCCGACGAGGAAATTCTGCGCACCTTCTACACCGTGGATCGCTTCTCGGTGAAGGACGGCAAGCTTTTCTGGACGCTCAGCGAGGGCGCGGATAAGCATACCCACCTCCTGGGCGCCAAGCCGGCGCACGCCATCGTCCACAAGGGCGAGGAAATCGCGCACTCCGGGCGCAAGATTACCCCCTCCATCCTGAAGGCGCTCCGTGGGGCAAAGATCTCCCAGGTCGAAGTGGAGCAGGCCGAGCTGGACGGCGGCATGACCGCTGCCGATGTGGTAGACACCTCCACCGGCGAAGTGCTGATGGAAGCGAATCAGGAACTCACCGCCGACAAGCTGCACAAGCTGGTGGAAGCAGGCATTGCTTCCTTCGATGTGTTTTTCCCCGAGCGCGACGACGTGGGCAACGTGATTACCAACACCCTGCGCCGCGATTCCGTGCGCAAGCCGGAAGAAGCGCTGATCGAGATCTATCGCAAGCTGCGCCCCGGCGATCCGCCGACGCTCGACACCGCGACCGCGCTCTTCGAAGGCATGTTCTTCGACCCGCGCAAGTACGACTTCTCGCGCGTGGGCCGGCTCAAGTTCAATATCAAGCTGTATGAGAACCAGGAAGCGACATCCCTCGATCATCGCACCCTGACTCCTGAGGACTTCTACGCCACCATCCGCTACCTGCTCAAGCTGCGCCGCAACATCGGCATGGTGGACGATATCGATCACCTCGGCAACCGCCGCGTCCGCGCGGTGGGCGAGCTGATGGAGAATCAGTTCCGAATCGGCTTGGTGCGCATGGAACGCGCCATCAAGGAAAAAATGAGCGTTTATCAGGAAATGTCGACGGCCATGCCGCACGACCTGATCAACGCCAAGCCTGTGATGGCGGCCATCCGCGAGTTCTTCGGCTCGTCTCAGCTCTCGCAGTTCATGGACCAGACCAACCCGCTGTCGGAGATCACGCATAAGCGGCGCCTTTCCGCGCTGGGGCCGGGAGGCCTGTCGCGCGAACGCGCCGGATTCGAAGTCCGCGATGTCCACCCGACCCACTACGGCCGTATCTGCCCGATTGAGACGCCGGAAGGCCCGAACATCGGCCTGATCAGCTCGCTCTCGTGCTTCGCGCGCATCAACGAGTACGGCTTCATTGAATCCCCGTACCGCAAGGTGCGCGACAGCCGCGTGCTGGACTTCGTGCAGATCACCAACGCCGGCGAGAGCGGTATGCGCGTGGGCGATCACCTGGAAAAGGGCGACGCCTGGAAGCTGAACGAGCAGATGAGGAAAGAGAAGAAGCGGATGATCGAGTACGAGCCGTACTCCTTCTATCTTTCCGCCTGGGAGGAAGACCGGCACACCATCGCCCAGGCCAACGTCGAGCTGGACGAGAAGGGCAACATCGTCGAAGAGCTGGTGAACGCCCGGCGTCAGGGCAACTTCGTCCTGGTGAACCGCAAGGAAGTCGACTACATCGACGTCAGCCCGAAGCAGCTCGTCTCCGTGGCGGCATCGCTGGTGCCGTTCCTCGAGCATGACGACGCGAACCGGGCGCTGATGGGCGCGAACATGCAGCGCCAGTCGGTGCCTCTGCTGGTATCCGAGGCCCCGCTGGTGGGAACCGGGATGGAGGGCGTCACGGCCCGCGATTCCGGCGCCGTGATCATCGCCCGCCGTAACGGTGTCGTGGATTCGGTTGACTCCGAGCGCATCATCATCCGCGTGGAGGGCGAGCATCACCCGACGCAGCTCTCGCGCGAGGTGGGTTCGGACATCTACCAGCTCATTAAGTTCAAACGCTCGAACCAAAACACCTGCATTAACCAGAAGCCGATCGTCCGCCAGGGCGACCGCGTGCTCAAGGGGCAGGTGATCGCCGATGGTCCTTGCACGGAGCAGGGCGAGCTTGGTCTTGGCCGCAATGTGCTGGTGGCCTTCATGCCGTGGCGCGGCTACAACTTCGAGGACGCGATCCTGATCTCCGAAAAGCTGGTGCGCGACGACTATTACACCTCGGTACATATTGAGGAGTTCGAGATCGAGGCGCGCGACACGAAGCTCGGGCCGGAAGAGATCACCCGCGACATCCCGAACGTCAGCGAGCACTCGCTGCGCGATCTGGACGAGAGCGGCATCATCCGCATCGGCGCCAAGGTACACCACAACGACATTCTGGTGGGCAAGGTCACGCCCAAGGGCGAGACCCAGCTCACCCCGGAAGAGAAGCTGCTGCGCGCCATCTTCGGCGAAAAGGCCGGCGATGTCCGCGACGCTTCGCTCACCTGCCCTCCGGGTATCGAGGGCACAGTGGTCGATGTCCGCATCTTCTCCCGCAAGGGGCAGGAGAAGGACGAGCGCGCCAGACAGATTGAAACCGAGCAGGTGGCGCAGCTCGAAAAGAACCTGTCGGACGAAATTCGCATTCTGACCGACGAGCGGCTGAAGCGCCTGGAAGCGATTCTGGGCGGCAAGGAAGTGCAGGCTGACCTGCACGACGAGCGCACGAACAAGCGGCTGCTCGGCAAGGGCGCGATCCTCGACCGCGACGCCATCGAGCGCATCTCCACCCGTAACCTGAAGCGCATCCGCTACAACGACAAGGATCCTCGCGTGAACGAGCAGATCGACGAGATCGAGGAAATGACCTCGCGTCAGATCGATGTGCTGCGCAAGATCACCAACGAGAAAATCGGCAAGCTGCAAAAGGGCGATGAGCTGGCGCCGGGCGTCATCAAGCTGGTCAAGGTGTACATCGCCATGAAACGCAAGCTGTCAGTCGGCGACAAGATGGCCGGCCGGCACGGCAACAAGGGCGTGATCGCGCGCATTCTCCCCGAGGAAGACATGCCGTATCTGCCCAACGGAACGCCAGTCGAGATCGTTCTGAATCCCCTCGGCGTCCCGTCCCGTATGAACGTGGGCCAGATTCTGGAAACACATCTGGGCTGGGCCGCGCACGAACTGGGCCAGCAGGTGGCCACACTGTTGAAACAGTACCAGGAAGCCACGGAACTGCGCAGGGTCGTACGGGAGAAGTTTGCCAGCACTGCCTTGCTGCGCCAGCTGGAGGACCTGGACGACGAGCATCTGCTGCGTGTCTGCGCGGGCATGCGGAGGGGCATCTGGTTCGGCACTGCGGTGTTTGATGGCGCCCGCGAGAGCGAGATCAAGGCGCTGCTTACGGCGGCCGGCCTCCCGACTTCCGGCAAGACCACGCTGTACGACGGCATGAGCGGGGAGGCATTCGAGCAGCCGGCTACGGTGGGCTACATCTACATGCTGAAACTCTCGCACCTGGTGGACGACAAGATTCACGCGCGCTCCATCGGGCCGTACTCGCTCATTACCCAGCAGCCGCTGGGCGGCAAGGCGCAGTTCGGCGGACAGCGCTTCGGCGAGATGGAAGTCTGGGCGCTTGAAGCCTACGGCGCGGCGTACATCCTGCAGGAGCTGCTGACGGCGAAGTCCGACGACGTCTTCGGCCGCACGCGGATCTACGAGGCGATCGTCAAGGGCGAAGCAGCCATTGAGCCTGGCGTGCCGGAGTCCTTCAACGTCCTCATTCGCGAGTTGCAGTCGCTGTGTCTGGACGTGGAACTGATTAAGCAGACGGTGAGCCAAGGTCCGGAGAGCGACAAGAAACAGCCGGTGCCTGCGCTGGCCGCGGCCGACTAGGAACTGCTTCAGCCGCTGGCTGCCGAGTGCCAGCTGACGGCTGAAGCAAGGATATTGGAGTTTTAGGCAGCGCAGAAGAAGGCGCTGCAACAGGAACCAAGCAGAGCCGCAGTGGAGTAACCGGCTAGAGGCGAATAGCTTACCGCTACAAGCTGATAGCTGGCCGCTGCAAGGAGGAACACCTTGTACCGTTCCAGCCCGTTTGAAATGACCGGCCCCATCACCGACTTCGATGCCATCCGCATCTCCCTTGCATCTCCGGAAAAAATCCGCAGCTGGTCGCATGGCGAAGTCACGAAGCCGGAAACCATCAACTATCGCACCTTCAAGCCGGAGCGGGACGGGCTCTTCTGCGCCCGCATCTTCGGCCCCGTCACCGACTGGGAGTGCCTCTGCGGCAAGTACAAGCGTATGAAGCACCGCGGCGTGATCTGCGACAAGTGCGGCGTCGAAGTAACTGTCTCCAAAGTGCGCCGCGAGCGGCTCGGGCACATTGAGCTGGCTTCGCCCTGCTCCCACGTGTGGTTCTTTAAGGGACTGCCGTCGCGCATCGGCCACCTGCTCGATATCTCGCTGCGCGATCTCGAATCCGTCCTCTACTTCGAGAGCTACGTCATCGTCGATCCCGGCGACGCGCCTGTGCGTGAGCGCGAGATCGTCAAGGACGAGACCAAATTCCGCGAGCTCGACCAGCAATATCGCCCCACCGGCTTTAAAGGCATGATGGGCGCTGAGGCCATCAAGGAACTGCTCAAGCGCGTGAATGTGGACGAACTGTCCGTTGAGCTGCGCGACCGCATGAAGGCCGAAACCTCGCTGCAGAAGCGGCTGAAGTATGCCAAGCGGCTCAAGGTGGTGGAGGCGTTCCGCAAGTCCGGTAACAAGCCGCAGTGGATGATCCTCGATGTGATCCCGGTGATTCCTCCCGAACTGCGTCCGCTGGTGCCGCTGGACGGCGGCCGCTTTGCCACCTCGGACCTGAACGACCTGTACCGCCGCGTGATCAACCGTAATAACCGGCTGAAAAAGCTCATGGATCTGCACGCGCCGGAAGTGATCGTGCGCAACGAGAAGCGCATGCTGCAGGAAGCCGTCGACGCGCTGTTCGACAACGGCCGCCGCGGCCGTGTCCTGCGCGGAGCCAACAACCGCCCGCTTAAGTCGCTCTCCGATACGCTGAAGGGCAAACAGGGCCGCTTCCGCCAGAACCTGCTGGGCAAGCGCGTGGACTACTCCGGACGCTCGGTCATCGTGGTCGGCCCGGAGCTGAAACTGCACCAGTGCGGACTGCCCAAAAAGATGGCCCTCGAGCTGTTCAAGCCGTTTATCTATCACCGGCTGGAGCAGACCGGGCACTGCACCACCATCAAACAGGCCAAGGAAATGGTGGAGATGCAGGAACCGATCGTGTGGGACATCCTCGAGGAAGTCATCCGCGATCATCCGGTGCTGCTGAATCGCGCTCCCACGCTCCACCGCCTTGGCATCCAGGCTTTTGAGCCGGTCCTGGTGGAAGGCAAGGCCATCAAAATTCACCCGCTGGTCTGCACCGCCTTCAACGCCGACTTCGATGGTGACCAGATGGCCGTGCACATTCCCCTGTCGCCGGAAGCGCAGGTGGAAGCCAGTGTGCTCATGCTGTCGTCGCACAACATTCTGTCGCCGGCGTCGGGCCAGCCCATCACCGTGCCTACGCAGGACATGGTGCTCGGCCTCTATTACCTGACCAAGTCGAAGAAGGGCGCGAAGGGCGAAGGCCGCGTTTTTGCCAACATCGAAGAAGTCCTGATGGCGCTCGAAGTGAAGGAAGTCGAGACGCTGTCGCCGATTCGTCTGCGCTACAGCGGTCCCGTGCTCGACATGACCACCGCGTACGACGATCAGGACCTGATCCACACGGAACCCGTGCAGTACGACCGGCAGTACATCTCCACCACCGTGGGCCGCGCCATCCTGAACGACGCCCTGCCGGAAAACATGCCGTACGTGAACGGCCTGCTGAAGAAGAAGGGCATCGGGCAGTTGGTGAACTACTGCTACCTGAATCTCGGGCTGGAGCAGACGGTGAAGATGCTGGACCGCATCAAGGAACTCGGCTTCCAGTACGCCACGCGCTCGGGTCTCTCCGTCGGGCTGGATGACATGGTCATCCCGGATTCCAAGTACACCACTGTGCGCGACGCGGAGAAGCAGGCGATCGCCGTCCAGCAGCAGTATCTTGACGGCGCCATCACCAACGGCGAGCGCAACAACAAGGTCATCCAGATCTGGTCGGCTGTCACCGAAAAGGTGGCCGACGAGATGTTCGACAACATGAAGCGCGCCGACCGCGAAGGAGCCATGAACCCCATCTACATCATGGCCGACTCGGGCGCCCGCGGATCGAAACAGCAGATCCGCCAGCTCTCCGGCATGCGTGGTCTGATGGCCAAGCCTTCCGGCGAGATCATCGAGACGCCCATCACGGCGAACTTCCGCGAAGGGCTGACTGTGCTGGAGTACTTCATCTCGACGCACGGCGCCCGAAAGGGCTTGGCGGACACGGCGCTGAAAACTGCCGACTCCGGCTACCTTACCCGCCGCCTGGTCGACGTGGCCCAGGATGTCATCGTCACCGAGAAGGATTGCGGCACGGTGGAAGGCATCTACGTGCGTCCCATCGTTGAATCCGGCGAGATCATCGAACCGCTGCGCGACCGTATCGTCGGCCGCGTGTCGCTCGAGAAGATCAAGGATTACGAGGGCAGCATTATCGTGGACATCAACCAGGAGATCACCGAGGATCTCGCTTCGGCGATCCAGGCCGCAGGCATCGAGCAGGTGAAGATTCGCTCCGTGCTCACCTGCGAGTCGCGCCGCGGAGTCTGCGTGCTGTGCTACGGCCGCAACCTCGGCTCGGGCCGTCTGGTCGAGCTGGGTGAAGCGGTCGGCGTCATCGCCGCGCAGTCCATCGGCGAGCCGGGAACCCAGCTCACGATGCGTACGTTCCACATCGGTGGAACAGCGTCGCGCGTGAACGAGCAGTCGCGCCTCGAAGCCAAGAACAACGGCTCCGTCCGCTTCATCAACCTGGCTACGGTTCGCAGCCGTCAGGGCGACCTGGTCGCCATGAACCGCTCCGGCTCCATCGCCGTGGTCGATGACCGCGGCCGGGAAAAGGAGCGCTACCAGGTGGTCTACGGTGCGCGCCTGAAGGTGGAAGAGAACCAGGCGGTTCAGCTCGGCCAGGTCATGGTCGAGTGGGATCCCTATACCTTCGCCATCCTGACGGAAATCGGCGGCCCGGTTCAGTTCAAGGACCTGCAGGAAGGCATCACCCTGCACGAGGAAGTCGACGAGGTCACCGGCCTCTCGCGTTCGGTCGTGGCGGAATCGCAGGACGAGAAGCGGCAGCCGACCATCGTCATCAAGGGCGCCAAAGGCAACAAGCGGTATCTGATGCCGAGCCGCGCTCACCTGATGGTGCAGGACGGCGACGAGGTCTTCCCCGGCGACATCCTGGCAAAGATCCCGCGCGAAACCACGCGCACCAAGGACATCACCGGCGGTTTGCCCCGCGTGGTGGAGCTGTTCGAGGCGCGCAAACCCCGCGAGACCGCGATCATCAGCGAAATCGATGGCGTCGTTCGCTTTGGCGAAGTCAGCAAAGGCCAGCGCCGCGTGTACGTCACGGCCGACAACGGCGAGGAGAAGGAATACTCCGTGCCTCGCGGCGTGCACGTCAACGTGCAGGAAGGCGAGCGCGTGCGCGCCGGCGAGCCGCTGATGGATGGTCCCCTGAACCCGCACGACATTCTCGCCGTGCTGGGCGAAAAGGAACTGCAGGCCTACCTGGTGAACGAAATCCAGGAAGTCTACCGGCTCCAGGGCGTGGCTATCAGCGATAAGCACATCGAAACCATCGTGCGGCAGATGCTGCGCTGGGTGAAGATCGAGGAAATCGGCGACTCCAGCTTCCTGCTCGAACAGCAGGTGGACAAGTTCCGCTTCCGCGAAGAGAGCCAGCGCGTAATCCAGAACGGCGGCCGCCCTCCGATCGGGCGCCCCCTGCTGCTGGGCATCACCAAGGCATCCCTCTCTACGGAGTCGTTTATCTCCGCGGCCCGCTTCCAGGAAACCACGCGCGTGCTCACGGAGGCGTCGATCAACGGCGCCGTCGACAACCTGCGCGGGCTGAAGGAAAACGTCATCGTCGGGCGGCTTATCCCCGCCGGCACCGGCATGGAATACTACCGCAACGTCGAGCTCTCTCCGGAGCTGGAGGAAGCGGCAGCCAAGATCCAGGCCGAGGTCCAGACCGCGTGGGAGGAAGCCGAGCGCGAGCTGGAGATGATGCGTCAGGAAGGCGAAGCCGAGGAAATGGCGGCGAGCGAATAGCCAACAGACAACCTCAACAGAAAAGCCCGGCAGAGATGCCGGGCTTTTTGTCTCTCTGAGCGGGTCGACGATTGCCGGATCTCCTGCTGGCATTCAGGTTGATCCGGGCCCGGTCTTTCACATGGCTCTGCTCGCGCTGGTGGGCCTCAGCGACCAGCAGCGGAATGACGTCCTGCGCGTCTGGCCGCTGCATCCAGGCCTTTCGCGCATCAGGACACGAATATTGCGGACCTGACGGTGACCTTCCACCAGGGAGGGCCGCTGCGGCAGGGCCGGACGCTAGTCAGCTTTCCCGTCTCAGCCCCCGGTCGAGGATCTGCGCCGCACGACCCACGAATCCGCGTTCGTGCAGCATCTCCTGCGTGAGCCGCCGGCTCTGGCGCAGGTCCTGGGCGAAGTCGCCTTCGAGCGTGGCGGCCAGTTCAGGATCGAGTACCGCCAGGTTGACCTCATCGTTTAGGCCGAAGGACCGGTGGTCGAAGTTGGTCGAGCCGGCGACGCACCACTGGCTGTCGACTGTCAGCAGCTTGGCGTGGATCATCGACGGCTGATACTCGTGGATTTCGGCTCCGGCCTCAACCAGATGCCGACTGGCGATGCGGCTCATCTTCCGCACAAGGGGATGGTCGATGTATGGGCCGGCGGTGAGGATGCGGACGTGTACGCCGCGCCGGGCCGCATGGATGAGCCCGCGCCGGACGCTGTGGTCCGGCAGAAAATAGGGCGTCGTGATACAGAGGCTCTTCTTTGCGCTGTGGATGAGCGTCTGGAAGAGAATCCGCGCCTGGGTACCTCCGCCGTGGGGCGTGCTGATCACGACGAAGCCTCGCGCCCCGTCCGGCGACGGCTGGAAGTCGAACTGGCCCGGCCCGGAGAGAATCTCACCCGAGGATTCGAGCCAGTTCTCGGAAAACGCGGAAACCAGGCCGCCGACCGCTTCCCCTTCCACGAGCAGGACGGTATCCCGCCAGGGTGGCGACTTGCGCGTGCCGTAGAACCAGCGGTCGTCTATGCCTGCGCCACCGATAAATCCGATCCTGCCGTCGACGGTGAGCAGCTTGCGGTGCGTGCGATTGTTTACGCGCTGCCAGGTGAGCGGCCGGAGCGGGTTATACCAGCGCATCTGCCCGCCCGCGGCCTTGAGGCGCTCGAAGAACTTTGCCGGAGTCTGAAAGCTCCCGGCCGCGTCCACGGTGAGGCGGACCTGAACGCCTGCGCGCGCTCGCTCCACCAGGGCGTCCAGGAAAACGGAAGGGACTTTACCGTTGCCGAATTCGTAGTATTCGAGGTTGATCGAGTGGCGGGCGTCCCGGATTGCCTCGAATTCCGCGGGATAGAATTCCTCGCCGTTGTGCAGGCGCGTCACGCGGCAGCGGTGAAGGGTGCCGTCGGTTACCGCCGTCAGGAACCGGACGAACTCCTCGTCGTCCAGGCTGCCTTTCGGCCCATCGCGGATGACATAGGGAAGGGTCGGGCCGAATAGATTGAGCAGCGCGGCGCCGGCGCCCACGGCCAGGGCGCTGGCACCAATGCCAGCAAGCGCGAGGGTGACAGGGCGGCAACCGGTTCTCGTGTCGGCCATTTACTCAGAAGGATGCGCAAATCGCCGATTGGGTGCGGCAAAAGCGCCGATTCCGGCCGCGGCAACTCCATTCGTAACCCCGCGCATCGGCCGCCGAGCCCTTATGCAGGCGCGAGCCGATGATGCCAACCGCGCCGGCAATTTATAATCCGAGCCAGTGCGGCCGTTGTCCGATTCAACTCCCAGGCAGCGAAATTTTTCCGCGAGGTGCTCCAATGGCAGCGTCAAATCCCACCCTCGAAATACTTAAGCCCCGGGCTGACTGGATCGTCCGCCGCAAGGCCGAAGCCGCCCGTACTGGCGACACCAACATGTCGCAGATGCACTTTGCCCGTAAGGGTCTGCTGACCGAGGAAATGGCCTATGTGGCGAAGCGGGAAGGCCTGGCGCCGCAGCTCGTGCGCGATGAGGTCGCTGCCGGCCGGCTGATTCTCCCCGCGAACGTCAACCACCCGGAGCTGGAGCCCATGGGCATTGGCATCGCCACGCGGTGCAAGGTGAATGCCAACATCGGCAACTCGGCCATCACTTCGAACATCGCAGAGGAACTGCGCAAGCTGCATACCGCCGTCCAGCACGGGGCGGATACGGTGATGGACCTCTCGACGGGCGGCGATATTCCCGAGATTCGCGACGCCATCCTGCGCCATTCGCCTGTGCCGATCGGCACTGTCCCCATTTACGAGGCGCTCGCGCGCGTAAAAAGGCTCGAGGACCTGAACATAGACGTCTACCTTGAGGTCATTGAGGAGCAGGCGCAGCAGGGCGTGGATTACTTCACCGTGCATGCAGGAGTACTCATCCAGTATGTACCGATGGTGGCGAAGCGCATCACGGGCATCGTGAGCCGCGGCGGGGCGATTCTGGCGCAGTGGATGACGCACCACCATAAGCAGAATTTCCTCTACGAGAACTTCGACCGCATCGTGAAAGTGATGGCGAAGTACGATGTGAGCTTTTCGCTGGGCGACGGGCTGCGGCCGGGCTCGGTGGCCGACGCATCCGACGAGGCCCAGTACTCCGAGCTGAAAACCCTGGGCGAGCTGACCGCAAAGGCCTGGGAAAGCGACGTTCAGACAATGATCGAGGGTCCCGGGCACGTGCCGCTGGACAAGATCAAGGAGCAGGTGGACAAGGAAGTGGAGTATTGCTTTGGCGCGCCGTTCTACACCTTGGGGCCGCTCGTCACGGACATCGCGCCTGGCTACGACCACATCACCAGCGCGATTGGCGCGGCGCTGATCGGCTGGCATGGCGCTTCGATGCTCTGCTACGTCACCCCCAAGGAGCACCTGGGCCTGCCCAACGAGAAGGATGTGCACGACGGGATGATCGCCTACAAGATCGCTGCGCATGCCGCGGACATCGCCCGGCACCGGCCCGGTGCGCGTGACCGCGACGATGCCATCAGCTATGCGCGGTACACCTTCGACTGGGAAAAGCAGTTTGCGCTGTCGCTCGATCCGGAGACTGCGCGGGCAATGCACGATGAGACGCTGCCCGACGATTACTACAAAGAAGCGGCGTTCTGCTCCATGTGCGGGCCGAAATTCTGCTCCATGAACTGGTCGACCAAGGTGGATGAATTCAACCGCACAGTACATGGTCTCGAAAAGCGGGACCTCAGCCAGTTGGTCACCCTGCAGGCTCAACAACTCAGCGGCAAGCAATAGGTTGTCCAAACCTTGCGCCAATGCCGCTCCCCAGGGAGCGGCATTGGATTTTTTGACGCGCCATTTTGCGCAACCGGAGCATCGAATTTCGTATCTCACGTAGAGAGGTGCGAATCATGGCAAGGTTCTTCATAGCCCTCGGCATTGGCGCGGCCGCTGGAGCTGCGATTGCATTACTGTACGCGCCGCAGGCAGGCGAGAAGACACGGCGGCAGCTGCGCCGTGGCGTGGAGGACGCCGGCGAGCGCATTCGCGATTCAGCCGGCAACGTGAGCGACCGGGCAACGAAGTATTACAAAAAGAGCCGCGAAGCCGTAGAAGACGTGATGGACACCGCGCAGAACGTTGTTACCGCGGCGAAAAAAGCGGCCAACTTCGGCTGAGCCGCCGCCGAACCCACGCCGAATACGACAGGATCCGTCAGTCAGGGGAGATTTCTGCCGCTTATGGGCGAAAATCTGAAAAAATAGCAGCATGACCACCATCGCTGCCGAAGTCTTCTCCGACCGTATCGCGCGGATTGAGATATCCGCCACCATGGCCGTGACCGCCGAAGCCGCAAGGCTGCGCGCGCAGGGCGCTAAGCTGGTGGATTTCGGGGCCGGCGAACCGCACTTTTCCACGCCGCAGCACATCAAGGATGCCGCCATCGCGGCCATCCAGTCGAACTTCACCCGCTACACCGTCGTTTCGGGCATTCCGGAACTGCGTCAGGCCATCGTCGAGCGCCACTCAGCGGATTTCGGCTCCAGCTACTCACCCGATGAGGCGATCTTCTCGACCGGCGGCAAGCTGGCGCTGTTCAATGCCGTCCAGGTGCTGGTGGATCACGGCGATGAGGTTATCCTGCCGGTTCCGTACTGGGTTTCCTTCAAGGACATCGTCCAGTACGCCGGCGGCAAGGTGGTCTGCCTCGAGACCAGCGAAGCCGATAACTTCCGCCTTACCGCGGACGCAATCGAGGCGGCGATTACGCCGAAAACGAAAGCCATCATTCTCAATTCCCCATCGAACCCCTCCGGCGCGGTGGTCTCGCCCTCCGATCTGGAACGCATCGTCCGCATGGCGCACGAACGCGGCATCTGGCTGCTGCTGGATGAGTGCTACGTGTACCTGCAGTACACGGGCGCACTGGTGAGCGGCGGATCGTTTGCCGAGGCCAGGGATCATCTGGTCGTCCTGGGTTCGCTTTCAAAAACCTACGCCATGACCGGCTGGCGCGCGGGATTCGCGCTGGCGCCCAGGCCGCTGATCGCCGCCATGAGCAAATTGCAGAGCCAGAGCACTTCATCGAGCGCCGCGTTTGTGCAGAAGGCCGCGGTAGCGGCGCTGCGCAGCTCGCAGGATTGCGTGGCGGAAATGCGTGCCGACTTCCTGAAGCTTCGCGACAAGATCCTGGCGCGGCTGAAGGAGATTCCCGGCGTCACCTGCACCAGGCCCGAGGGCGCGTTCTACGTGTATCCGAACGTGTCGGCGTACCTGGGCAAGAGCGGCGTCGGATCGGCGATGGAGCTGTCGAAACGGCTGCTGCATGAGGCGCATGTGGTGACCGTCCCGGGCGAGGCTTTCGGAACGGGTCAGCACATCCGGCTCTCCTACGCGACGTCGCATGCCGATGTGGACGAGGGCGTGGATCGGATGAAGGCGTTCTTCGCGAAGTTGTAGGGAAAAGGGCGTTCAGGCGAAGGCGCTTCGTAACCCCATGGCTGCTCTCTCGGGAGCAGCCATACATTTTGCTTGCGCGATCAGGGAATGGCCATTTCTGGTTTTGGCTCGTCAGGATCATGCGAGGCAGGCATTCCTGCGGGCTGAACGTCCAGTTTCAGGATCAGCAGCGTCATATCGTCGTGCTGCGGGGCGCCGGCGGTAAAGGCGTCGGCGGCGGCAAACAGGGCGCGAAGTATCTCGTCGGCCGCTCCCTTGCCGAGGGCGGAGGCTTCGGCAATCATGCGCTCTTCGCCCCACTCCTCATCGGTGCTGGTCATCGCTTCGCTGATGCCGTCGGTATACAACAGCAGCAGGTCGCCTGGTTCTAAAATCTGCGTCTGCTCAGTGTAGGGAGCATAGGGCAGCAGTCCCACCACGGGACCATCCGCCTCCAGCCGCATGACCTGGCCGTTACGCAGCAGAACCGGGGGGTTGTGACCCGCGTTTACGCACTCCAGCCGGCGCGTGGCCGGATCGAACGCGGCGAAGAAGAACGTGGCGTAGCGGTTGGACGCGGACGCCTCATAGACCAGGCGATT
>DAHUYD010000148.1 GCA_027315385.1 Acidobacterium sp. | reverse complement strand
CTTCCACCTGCGGCACATCGTCCGGGGCCTCGATCGCCTCCTCACCTACGCCGAGGGCAACCAGCTCAACGTGGCGCAGTTAAACGCGCTGAAGACCGAACTCGACCCCGGCGCGGCCAAAGCCGAGATCCTGGCCGAATTTCACTCAGGAATGGACGATGCCCTGCGCCGCGTCCGCGCCTTCGCCGGCGCCGATCCCGAACAGCCCCGCGCCGTGGGACGCAAGGCTCTCCCCACCACCATTGGCGGCCTGCTCGTCCACTGCGCAGACCACACCCAGCGCCACGCCGGCCAGGCCGTCACCACGGCGAAGCTGCTCCGATCTTCAAAAATGTGACGCGGCATGCTCCGAGGCCCCGCGGAGCCCACCACTTCCTCCATGGACCGAGCCGTGCCCCGGAGAGCCCCTACGGCACTTCGACCGGATAGGCCATTCCATCGCGGTAAATAATCACGGTTCGAGGGGGCGGCCCGTAGTTCCAGACCGGAGGCGGAGGAGCAGGTGCGTACGCCGACCAGGGGTATGCGGCCGGATACGCCCCCGGTCCCACATACTCTACCGGGGGGTAAGGATCCGAGCCGACCGACTGCGCAACGGCCGGCGCCTGATCGGGAGGCGGAGGCGGTGGAACATAATCGCTTGGGCTGCGATCATATAATCCGGAGGGGTCCCGCTCCGGCTGCGGCGTGACAGGAATGGCGAGATCCTGCATCACCTTCAGCGTGAGCCGGGTTTCCCCGCGCAGCGTGGGGCGAGGCCCGCGCCTCGGCAGCGTCAGCAGGTCGATCGGCCACAAAATCGGGATCGACCACTCCACCGCGTCCCGCACGGCATGCCCTCGCCCGAGGATGCGCCCGTATTTGTCCACCCTGTACCCCGGAACGCCCACCACTCTGGCGTCGATCGCAATGACCGTGTCTGGTTCGACGATCATGCGCTCGAACCGGAGCTCCATCCAGCCCTTTCCCACGAAATGGCCGGGATCGCGGTAATCCTCAAAATGGCCGACAAGGAAGCTGTCATACGGAAGTTGCGAACGCCCGTATTGCTCCGACATGCCGACCTGACACAGAACCGGGTCGCCGACGGCCGCCGTCTTCGACGAAAGGTCAGGCTCCGAAATTGTGCATGAGATCAGCGAACCGGCCGGTACCAGTTCTTCCGCAGCCTCAGCGCTGAACGGCGCTGAAACCATAAGGAAAGCGAGCACGAGTGTAACGCTTTTCATTGGGGATCTCCTGGGCGTCGCGGCGAGGATGGCTGCGTCCGCCTTCGGTGTAAAAGCCCAGAGCCCCGTGGGTGAGCCGGATTATAAGCCCGGCCGTTGCTGAAAAGCAATGCTCAGCCCCGATGGCGCAATCGGGGATTCCGGCGAGAATGCTCGCCCAGGATTCGCCTGCGCTGCCAAGGGTGGCCGGCGCACTCAGGCGCGGCCCGAATTTGAGCTGGAAAGGCGCAGCGGCACCCGGATTCGCGCCGCTTGCGATCTGCTGCTACGCGACGACGTCGATGCCCATGGACCGCGCCGTGCCCTTGATGCTCTTCACAGCCGCCTCGACGGACGCGGCGTTCAGGTCCGGCATCTTCTGCTTCGCGATTTCGAGCACCTGCGCTTCGCTCACCTTGCCCACCTTGTCCTTGTTCGGCGTACCCGAACCTTTGGCCAGGCTGGCGGCCTTCTTCAGCAGCACCGACGCCGGCGGCGTCTTGGTGATGAAGGTAAAGGTGCGGTCGGTGTAGACGGTGATGACCACGGGAATGATGAGCCCGGCCATCTCCTTGTTCTGCGTGCGCGCGTTGAACTGCTTGCAGAACTCCATGATGTTCACCTGCGCCTGGCCGAGGGCCGGGCCCACGGGCGGGGCCGGGGTCGCCTTGGCGGCTTCAATCTGGAGTTTCACCTGCGTTGCTACTTTCTTGGTCGGAGGCATTGCAAAACCCTTCCTTTTACCTCAGGGGCTCGAGCCCACTGTATTTCAATATCTCCGCGGGTCAAAAGCCGCGGCTACCTGGATGGTGCGCCGGATAATCCGGCGTTCCCTGACTCTTACGCAATCTTCTCTACCTTGCCGAAATCCAGTTCCACAGGCGTCGACCGCCCGAAGATCGTGACCATCACCTTCAGCGTCTCGCGATCTTCGTTCACGTCGTCCACCACGCCGTTGAAATTCGCAAACGGCCCTTCGGTAATCCGCACGGACTCGTTCTTCTGGAACTTCACCTTCAGACGCGGCTTGTCCTTCGAGGTGTCGCTGCGGAACAGGATGGAGCCAACCTCATCGTCGGTGAGCGCGACGGGCTTGTCGCCCGTGCCCAGGAAACCTGTTACCCGCGGTGTGTTCTTGATCACGTGCCACAGGTCGTTGTCGAGATCCATCTCCACCAGCACGTAGCCGGGAAGGAAAACCCGCTCCACCGTGCGCTTCTTGCCGTTGGTGATCTCGGTGACGGCTTCCGTGGGAATCATCACGCGCCCGATGCGGTTCTGCAGGCCGAACGCCTGCACGCGCGTTTCAATCGACTCGCGCACTTTACGCTCGAAGCCCGAATACGCGTGGATGATGTACCACCGGAAACGCTCGTTCGCCGGCGGCTCCAGACGCGGTTGCTGCTCGCCGCCCTCGGGGCCGTTGCCGTCCGCGTTCTGCGTTGGGTTTTCTGTCTCTTCCGCCATGAAAAGTCGATTCCTCAATCCGGCCAGGCTCCTACTGCGCCGCGCCCAGCCAGTGATACAGTTCCTTCACCGCATTGCCCAGAGTCCAGTCGCACAGAAAGAAGAACCCGGCAAACGCAAAGACCGAAATGATGACCACGATCGTCGTGGACTGCACTTCAGAGCGAGATGGCGTCACCACCTTCTTCATCTCCGAACGCACGTCTTTCAGAAACTCGCGGCTGCGGGTGAAAATGCTCAGGGCGCGAGCTGGAACGCCGTTTTCAGAAGTCATTGCTGTCGCTGCCTTGGCCATATACGTTTTTTTTTCCGCGCTTTTCTCTGCTACGGGCATATATACCGCGCCCTGTTCTCTCGTTGCGGGTTGATCTGGCAGGGGCGGAGGGATTCGAACCCCCAAGTCCGGTTTTGGAGACCGGCAGTTTAGCCGTTGAGCTTACGCCCCTGTAAAACAGGGGATAGCGTTTGGGGGATCAGGGTTTAGAACGGCTGAAGGGCACCGCGGATTCATCTGACCGCCAGCCCGGGCTCGATCTCCTGCACCCTGTACCCTTAACCCTAATCCCTGCGGTTACTTCGTTTCCTTGTGCGCCGTGTGCTTCCGGCAGCGATTACAGAACTTCTTGAACTCGAGACGGCCTGTGGTCGTCTTCTTGTTCTTCGTCGTCGAGTAATTGCGCTCCTTGCACTCGCCGCACTGTAAAGTCACAATTTCACGCATCTTCTTATCCTACCTGATTTCCACCAAAATCCGTTCTGACCGCTTCCTGCCTGCGCCGGTGGGTTCGCTGATGTGTTGCTCGCTAACCGCTTCCCGGCTGACCCCTTTTCCGCTATGCAATGATCTCCGAGATCGTTCCCGCGCCGACGGTGCGCCCGCCTTCGCGGATTGCGAAGCGCAGGCCCTTCTCCATGGCCACCGGCGTGATCAGCTCCACTTCCAGCTCCACGTTGTCGCCCGGCATCACCATTT
>DAHUYD010000147.1 GCA_027315385.1 Acidobacterium sp. | reverse complement strand
TTGGCCGGCGGCTGCAAAGCGATTCGCGGTAGCGTGGGGATCCGGAATCGCCGGGGGTGCGGAAGGAGCGATTAGCTTCCGCCGAATGGGTCGGAGATCGCTTGGGAGGACCGCGCGGTTGCGAGTTGTCCAAGAGTCTCGCGCAGATATTTGTGCGGATTCACCGGCGTGTTGTGAATGCGCACTTCATAGTGCAGATTCGGTCCGGTGGTGCGTCCGCTCAGCCCGACATAGCCGATGATTTGTCCGCATTGAACCTGCTGCCCAACCGTGACCGCGAATCCGGAAAGATGCGCATAGAGGGTCTCAATGCCGTTGCCGTGGCTCAGGATGACGACGCGCCCATACCCGGTTTCCCAGCCTGCCTTCTCAACGACGCCATCGGCAGCTGCATGGACGCGAGACCCGAAGCCGGTGGCGATATCCACACCCGTGTGAAATTCGCCCTCTCCGGTGAGAATGGGATCCTGGCGCTCGCCGAAGGAACTGGTAATCCGGCCGGTAACCGGCCACAGCTCGGGAGCCCCGGCGACTTCCAGCCAGTTAGTGTTGCCAACCGGCACCAACCCGGAACCGAAGGGGTGGATGCGGCCCGAGAGAGCGTTGCTGCGCAGCAGGGCGAACTGATCCAGCGACTGGATGTATGCCTGTTGGGTGAACGTGCCGGAAGTCTCGGAATCCGTGGCGGATTCGGCGGCAGCAGGGGAGATGGTTTTGCTCAACCGGCCGTGGCGCAGCCCATAGAGCGCGCTGACTTCACTGGCGAGGGAGCCGAGCGAAGCCGCCTGGACGTCCTTCTCATGAGCCACAATCTGGAGCCGGCTGTAATCGCGGCGCAAAGCGGCTTGCTGGGACCGCACCTGATTGAAGCTGGCGGTCTTCAGCAACATGCGAGTATACGAACCCGCCATTCCTGTGAGGGTGAATGCGCCGACCACGGCTGCGGCGAGGAAGACTCCGGCATAGTGCAGAGGCACCGGGATCCTGCGAAGGGCACCGTCCTTCTCCCGAGCCACAAAGATGATGTAAAAACGTCTGCGCAATGCCTTATCCGGATTCAATCCGGACGACTCCTCTTGAAGGGTGTGGGCCCATCCGAAACTGGATTATCGGCTATGTTTTGAACCGTATCAGCCGAACCGGGGTGAGTCAATCCTTCCCGGGGGGATGCGGTACTAAGGTCACCACCCGGGGCTCCGAGGGGTTAGATGCCGGTTGGCTGTCGATTTGGACCCGCAGGCTGCCGCAATGCGACGATGGGCGCCTCCGATGTGATGCGGGGCACAAGCAACCTGAATGTCCCCTCCGGCATCCCATCCACGCCGGAAAAGCCGAGGAACATGCGATCCGGCTGAGTCCCTTCCTGGTTCGCGCCTGCTTTACTTTAGGAGCTTTGCCGTGCCGTCTGCCTTATCCCACGAATTCGTGCCCCGCCGGATCTATATCGTCGACGACGAATGGCTAATCGCCCAGACCCTCGCCGCCATCCTGAGCAAAGAGGGTTTTCATGCTCAGGCTTTTCATAACCCCGACCAGGTGCTGGTCCGGTCGATGGAATATCCGCCTGAAGTGCTGATCACCGACGTGATGATGCCCGGCATGACGGGGATTGAACTGGCAATCGCGCTGCGGCGGGCGGGCCATGAGGGGCGCATCATTCTGTTCTCCGGACAATCCGGCGCGCTGGATCTGCTGTGCGACGCCCGGCGCCGCGGCTACGATTTTGAGCTTCTTGAAAAGCCGCTGCACCCTGTGCAGTTGCTGCTGCGGCTGAGGGACGCGGGGAAAGCTCCGGCTGGACGGGCGGGCGTGGATGGCGCTTCCCCATCTGCCGAGAGCGACTCCAGGCCAGCGGCATAGCGGGACCGCCGGAAGCGCTGTCTACACTCGGGGGTTCTGCCGGCCGACGCTCAGGCTGGGATGGTATGCTTGCCCTCCTATGCGACTGAACGGGCATCTGCTCCGCAGCACCGTCGTCGGCGCGCTGGGGGGACTTCTCTTCGGCTTTGACACGGCGGTGATCGCCGGAACGACGGGCGAACTCACGCAGGTGTTTCATCTCAGTTCAGGAGACCTGGGGCTTACAGTTTCCATCGCGCTGTGGGGTACGGTGGCGGGAGCCATTGGGGCGGGTCCGCTGGGTGAGAAGATTGGTGGGCGCGAAGCGCTGCGCATCATGGCTCTGCTGTACCTCGTGTCCGCCGTGGGCTGCTCCGTGGCCTGGAGTTGGCCGGCATTGCTTGGATTTCGGCTGATCGGCGGACTGGGAATCGGCGGGTCGTCGGTGCTCGGCCCGGTTTACCTGGCCGAGCTGGCTCCGGCACGGCTGCGCGGGCGGCTGGTCGGTCTATTTCAGATCAACATCGTTACAGGCATCCTGCTGGCGTACGCTTCGAACTATGCGGTCGCCAGCCTGGTTGATGGCGGCCACGCGTGGCGCTGGCAATTCGGAGTCGGTGCTGTTCCGGCTTTCTTGTTTATGATCTTTCTCTTCGGCATCCCTCGCAGCTCGCGCTGGCTGGTGACGCAAAACCGGATCGAGGAAGCGAGACAGGTTCTGGAACTGATGGGAACCCCGAACTCCGACGCCGAATTGAAGGAGATTGTCGACTCCATCCATCTGGAACGATCGCAGCGCTCGGAGCCGCTCTTCCAGAGGCGCTACCGGCTCCCGATTTTTCTGGCGGTGAGCATCGGAATGTTCAATCAGCTCTCCGGGATCAACGCCATTCTGTACTACGCGAACGACATTTTCCGGTTCGGCGGCTTCAGCAGCCTTTCCGCGGATAAGCAGGCGGTGCTGCTCGGCGCGATGAACCTGGTTGCGACCCTGCTGGCTATGTCGGTCATCGACAAACTGGGGCGCAAGTCGCTGCTGCTCGTCGGATCCGTCGGCACGGCGGCGGCGTTGGCGGGAGTCGCTGCGATTTTTTACACGCACAGCCATCAGGCGGATCTGGTCTGGCTCCTGGTGGGCTTCATCTTTTTCTTTTCCATTTCGCAGGGAGCCGTCATCTGGGTGTACATCAGCGAGGTTTTCCCCACGCGGGTGCGCTCCAGGGGACAGAGCCTGGGCAGTTCCTCGCACTGGATCATGAATGCTGCTATCTCGGGCTTTTTCCCGTGGGTTGCGGCGCGCTCCGCGGCGACGCCTTTTCTGTTTTTCTCCGGAATGATGGTCGTGCAGTTTCTCGTGGTGCTGGTCACCTATCCCGAGACCAAAGGCGCGAGCCTCGAACAGTTGCAGCATCGGCTGGCGATGGACTGAATCAGGCCCAGCGGCAGGCGATCCCGGCCACCACAGCGGCAAACAGCGTTGAGAGCGCGTTCACGGCATCGTTGTTGAGCCAGCCGCGGCGCTCGGGGAACGCTCCAAGGACGCTGTCGAAGAAGAGACCTCCGATGGCGGCGGCGAGAGCTACAAGCGCTTCAGGATGGGAAAGCAATAACGCCGCTTGTCCGATACTCACGATTCCCGCGGCGCCGGCGCAACCCGCCATAGTTCCCACCCAGGTGATGGCGCCGTCGGTTCCGGGTGGAACGAGCCGCAGGGTGGGGAGCAGACGCGGCTCGCCGCCCAGAACCTGTCCCATCTCCGAAGACAGGGTATCGGCCGCGGCTTCGGCCATGGCGGCCAGCATTGCGGCCAGTGCGGCATGACCTGCCGGCAGCGGGGAGCTGAATGCGTATGCTCCGCCGAGTGGAATGCCCGCGACGACGGCGACGCCGAGATTCGCCGCCACCTGCGAAGCTCTGCGCCCGCGCCGGTCCTCAGCGATGCCCAGCGCCTCCTTACGCCGCCGCCCAAACCGCGTGGCGGCAAAGGTGAACACAACCAGACCAAGCAGGGGCCAGAGCGCCGTATGCCATCCGGGGGTACGGAGAAAGAGGGCAGCGGCGAAGATTCCGCCGGTCAGCGCGCCGCCCCAGGAGGCGGCGCGCAGGCGCCAAACAAGTGCCACAAAGCCGAAGCTGATGGCCGCGGCCAGCCAGACCCTATGGCTGTGGGCGTGCGGGGCCGAGCTGGCGCCCAGGATCACCCAAATGGCTGTGACCGGCACAAACGCCAGCAGCACGGCCTGCGATTGCCAGCGCAGCGCGGCAGGTCCGGGCCGCCGATCCCGCTCCCTCACATGGCTCATAGCGAATCTCAACCACAGGCGCAAAGCCCGTCGCGTACAGTACAATCATCTTTACAATCATCTTTCTACCAGCACAAACGGAAACACGCGCCACCACCGGGGCGGTTACAGGAGTCAGGTACTTGCGAGTGCGTAGCATGGTATGGCTGGATGGCTTTCAGCGCGTATGCAGCCAGAAGTTGTTCCGGCCCCGAAAAGGGATCGGGCTTTCTATTGCATCGGCGATCGTAGCGGGGGCTTCCGCAGCGGTGCTTGCATGTGCCGCCGGATGCGGTAACCAGTACCGTCCGGTTGTCACTCCCATCAATCCAACGGGGCCAGCCGGGCAGCCCTTGGCGTATGTAACGTTGTTTTCGCAGCCCGGCTTCGACCCGCTGGCAGCTGGAACCGTGGGTCCGTGCCCGTCGACCACCTATTCGAGTCCCAGCGTGATCACTCTGCTGGATTTCTCGGGCGATTCGATCATCGACGAGGCGCAGGGCGGCTACGGACCTCTGACGTTCGCACTGGAATCCAGCGGGTCTCAGGTATTCGCTCCGAACTGCGATGGAACGCTGACCACCTCTGACAACAGCCCCAGTCAGGTGCTGACCAACCACATCCAGACAAGCACCCTGCTGCCGCATGCGGTACCGACGAACGCGCTGCTGGACCACAACTACCTCTATGTGACGGAAACGGGAAAGGACAGCGGCTGTCCGTCTCCAGCGACCAACTGCGTGGGTCAGTTCGCCAATTCTCCTCCGGCGCTGAAACAGGAGATCCCGGTCCCTCCCTCCCTGGTGAATTTTGCCGGGAACGGTGCCAGCATTCGGATTTACGCGATCAGCCAGGGTAATTCAAACGCCGCTCTTCCGCAGCCGAAGTGGGGCGACTGCAGCACTCCGAGCGCAGTTGCGACGCTGGGAGAAACCGGCGAAGCAGACGCAATCGAGACCTCCAGCAACACGGTTTCAGCCCAATTGCCCGTGGGCGTATGCCCGGTCTACGGCTTCATGACTCCGGACTCCCAACGCGTCTTCATCATGAACCGCGGCGGCACGCCGGGCGTCTCGGCCGGGACGGTCACGGTGATCAACTCTCAGCTGAATGCACTCGATACGCAATTCTCCCCCACGGCAACCATCAAGGTGGGAGCGGGTCCGGTGTATGCCGATTATTACGAGCAGGGGCAGATCCTGGTCACGGCAAACTACGATTCCAACTCGATCAGCATCATCGACGCGAGCCTGGACGTCTACGGCAATGACAGCGCGACGTTCGGGACGGTCCTGGCCACCGTGAATCTCGCGAACGGTCCCGGTTGCCCGACAGGCGCCGCCGACTACTGCGTGCATCCCGTTGAGGTGTCGGTGCTGCAGGACGGGAGCCGCGCCTACGTGGCCAACCAGGGAGATATCGCAGCTGGTGTTCCTGGCAGCGTTTCCGTGGTCAATCTCAACAATTACTCGGTTGAGAAGACCATCCCGCTGACAGCGAATCCTCATTCGATTGGATCCATCTATAGCCTCCCTTACAGCAAGGTCTATGTTGCGTCGCAAAACAGCCCGTACCTTGCGGTTATTCGCACCGACACGGATACGATTTCGGCCACGCCGGAGGCGCAGGGAAACATCGTCGAGATGCGCGTGGACACTCAGAACCCCAGTGCGTCGGGCGCGAACAGGGATAACCAGCAACCGGAAAGCCGCTCTGTAGGATCGGGAGCGCCGTAGGCCAAAGCCAAAAGACCGGCACTCGGGCAGCGGGACCGGCAATCGGGCAGGCGCGATCCGCAATCGGATACCGGGTGATGCAGGGCGCCATTTCGATTGCCGGGATCACCCCCGGACCAGGCGCAGGCTAAGCTCGCCCGCCTGACGGTCAGTCGGGCGTAACCCAGTGATCATCCGCAGCATTTCTCCTCGTTAGCAACGGCGGGCCGAACCTCCCGGTTACGGAGCAACGCCAATTTCGTAGTTGAGCGTGGAGAGCGCCAGGCGGTATTGATACTCCGCACTCGTATTCTGAATCTGAGCGCTGGTCTGCTGCAGCTGGGCCTGACTGAGTTCGACGATGGAGCTCAGCCCCAGCTTGTAGCGCGTTTGCGCGAGTTCCAAAGCCAGATTGGCTTCCTTCAGCAGCTGCGCAGTCACCGCGATGCGCTGCCAGGCTGTGTTCGCCTGCAACCATGAGGTGCGCACGTCGCGGACGATGTTGTCGCGGAGATTCCGCGCATCTTCGGCATCGGCCTGGGCGCGAAATTTTGCCTCCTGAGCCTGCGAGGTATACAGGAAGCCGTTGAAAATCGGGATATTGATATTGCCGCCGATGCCGCCCCACCAGTTCGAGGTGTAGTACTGGCCATCCGGGCGCACCGGTGTCACACCCGCGGTCCCCGCAGCCGTGATGGAGGGAAGCAACTGTTCCCATTCCGCGCGGGCATATTTCTTCTCCGACTGCGCGCCGTAGTTCAGAGCCTGAAGGTCGGGCCGCTGCGCGATTGCCTCGGCGGCAAGGTCCTCGACATTGGCCGGCGGCGGCGGCGGCGCAGCGGTATCTTCCACCAGGCGGTAGTGCACGTCCTTGTCCAGCCCGAGGATCGCATCGAGGGCCGCCATGGAGGCTTCCGAGTTGTTCTGAGCGTCCAGTTGCAGCAGCTGCGCCTGGGAGAAGTCTACGTCGGCAAAGGCCTGGTCCACTGTGGACTTCAGCTTGTTGCGTGTCATCACCCTGACCTGCTGGTCGGTGGTGTGGCGGGTAGCCACGGTCTGACGCGCGACGTCGAGTTCCGCCTGCGCCAGCAGGGCGTTGTAGAACGCCTGGTCGGTATAGAGGACCACCTCTTCGGTGGTCGCCAGCGCATTCGCGTTCGAGTACTTTTCCTCGAGCTTCTGCGCGAGGATGAGGTTGTGCGTGTGCCCGAAGTCGTAAATGAGCTGGGTGAAGCTGGCTCCGGCGCCGGCGTGGGGAAAGAGACGCGAGGCGGTCAGCGAGCCCGCGGAGATGCGCGAGGCGTTTTCGGCATCAACTCCCGTGATGGCAGCAGTGGCGGTGGGCAGCCACGCGGAACGTGTTTCGCGATACACCTGGTGCTGTGCAAGCGCCAGCAGCTGTCCCACATGAATGCGCGGGTTGTTGCGGATCGCCATCCGCTCGGCCTGGCGACGGGTCAGAGTCAGCGTATTCCCTGCCGGTGGAGCGGGCACCGCGCCTGCCATTTGGGCGCGGATGGGCACCACCGGGGCGGGAGCGGCCGGCAACGTAGCCTGTGCGGCTGCCGGCAGCGCCAGTGCGAGTGTGAGAGCGCATAGACCGTTCTTCATGCCTGTACTCCCTGGTGCTCGGCCAATTTACGTTCCTGTCGCGAGTGGATGATGAGGTAGACAGCGGGAACCACAAACATCGTGAGGATCACCGAGACGCCCAGGCCGCCGATGATGGCGCGGGCCAGCGGAGCGTACTGTTCGCTGCCGGCCTCGGCGCCGATGGCCATGGGAATCATGCCAAGCAGCGTAGCCAGCGAGGTCATCAGAATCGGACGGAGGCGCATCTTGCACGATTCCACCGAAGCTTCCAGGAGGGGCAGGCCCTGAGCGTGCATGATGTTGGTGAAGTCGACGATCAGGATGCTGTTCGACACCACGATGCCGGTCATCATGAGGGTGCCCATCAGCGACATGATGTTCAGCGTGCTGCCCGTCACCACCAAAATGAGGACCACTCCGGCGATGCCCGGAGGAATCGCCATGAGGATGATAAACGGATCGGCAAACGAGGCGAACTGCGCCATCAGCACCAGGTAAACCAGCGCGATGGCGATGATGAGGCCAACTCCGAACTGCACAAAGGCCGAGTTCATTCTGACCACGGCGCCGCGCATGGTGATGAGGGTGTTGTGGGGCCTTGCCGTGTGAGCGATCAAAGAACGTATTCTCTTACCTGTGCCGCCCAGGGACTCCGATTTGGTGGAGACATAGATATCGAATACACGCCGAATCTGGTAGTGATCGACTTCAGTGGGTGTATTGATGAGTTTGATGTTGGCGACGGAGCTGAGCGGGGTATATCCGGCACGATGGGCGCCCTGCCACAATTGCGGCATGCTGGCGTCCGCAAAATGCTCTTCCTGCATGGGATCGTAGCCCCTGGGCTTGACGCCGCGCAGCGGGATGCTCTCGAAGTCCTGCATGGTCATGTGGTTGATCCACCGGTTCGCGTACTGGACGGTGACCATGTAGTTGTTGCCGGTTCGAGGGTCGATCCAGTAGCTGGGCGCGACCATGCCGTCGGAAGTCATGGCGGTGATGACGTTATCGACCACACTTTTCGCGGAGAGGCCGATGAGGCTGGCCTTTTCGCGGTCGATGTTCAGCTGGATACCGGGGTAATCGATCTCCTGCGGGATAAATGTCGCACTGACATTGGGAAACTTGCGGATTTTTTCCGATAGCTTCGCCGCGATGTCGTAGTTCTGGGCCATGTGGTTGGAATAACTGATCTGCACATCGATAGGTGCGGCCATTCCCTGATTGATGACGCCGCTGATGAGGCCCCCGGCATGGAAGTAGGTCGTCAGCTCGGGCATCTGCTGTGACAATTTGCGCCGTACCATCTGCATGTACCGGAAGCTGCTGATCGAGTGATCTTCCTTGAGGCTGGTCTGCACAAAGGCAGTATCCATCGAAGCGTTCGGGGTGAAGATCGAGGACAGATCGGGATAGACGCCGATGTTAGAGACAATCATGCCAAGGTCGGACGGCTTGACCGTCTGCCGGATGATCCGCTCCACCTTGGCGATGTAGTCGTTGCTCACACCCAGGCGGGATCCAGCAGGCATTTCGACGTTAATGATGAATTGCCCTGGATCGGTGCGCGGGAAGTACGCCAGGCCCATGAAGGGGAAGGTAATGACCAGGGAGACGACAACCGCTCCGAGAATCACACCGGTGGTCAGCCACGGCCGCTGGAGGGTACGCCGCACCACCTTCTCATACCAGTTCACCATGTTCTGGAAGTAATAGTTGAACTTGTCGACCACCCACTGGAATCCGAACCCGCGCCTGGGCTTCTCTTCATGACCTTCGGTTGCGTGGCCCTGGGCTGTGTGCCCGTGAAGGAACAGCGCACAGAAGAGAGGAACCAGGGTCATAGCAAAGATGTAGGAAGCAAACATGGAGAGGACGACGGCCAAAGCCAACGGCGTGAACAGGTACTTGCTGACTCCGCTCAGCGCGGCCACGGGGAGGAAGACGATGGAGGTGGTCACAGTGGCCGCGAGCACCGCCAGCGAGACTTCCGTTCCGCCTTTTTCCGCGGCAATCCGCGGCGGCTCGCCGATCTCCATGTATCGGTAGATATTCTCCAGCACGACGACGCCGTTATCGATGAGGCGCGAGAGAGCGAGAGCGAGACCGCCCAAGACCATGGTGTTGAGGGAGCCGCCCATCATGTTAATGATGAGCAGGCATGCCAGCGCTGCCAGCGGAACCGACAACATGACGGCGACGGTGGCGCGGGGGCTGCCGAGGAAGAGCAGGATCATCAGTCCTGTGAGGAGCAGGCCGATGCCGCCTTCCTTACCGACGTTCTTCAGAGCCAGCTTGACGAAGACCGACTGGTCGAAGACCACATGGGTTTTCAGAGCCGCTGGGACGTCCACCAGATGGGCGATGGCATCCCGGATGCCGTCGACAATGGTAATGGTGTTGCTTTTGCCGGCCTGCTTGAAGATTGGGACATAGACCGAGCGCTGGCCATTGATGCGCACGATATTGTACTGGAGCGCGCCCGAGTCTACAGCCTTGCCGACGTCAGCCACGAGCACCGAGCCGTTCCCCACGGACTTCAGCGGCATTTCGTTCATCGATTTCGCGCTGGGGAACTGCGCGTTGGCGTAGATGTTGTAGTCCTTGTTACCAATGCGGACGTCGCCGGCCGGCAGAATCAGGTTGGAACTGTTGACGGCCTTCACGACATCGTTCAGGCTGAGATCCCTCGCTTCCATTTTCAGCGGGTCGACATAGACCTGAATCTGGCGATAGGTTCCTCCAAATGGCTGGGGGACGGAAGCGCCCTGTACGTCCGAGATCTGGTCGCGCACCTCGAACTGCGCCAGATCCTTCAGCTGCGTTTCATTGAGGTCCTTGCCCTGCAGGGTGACGAGGCACACGGGCTGGGTTGAGGCGGTCAGCCCCAGCACAACCGGGGGGAGCGTGCCGGGAGGGAGCCGCCGCAAATCGGCCATGGCCAGGTTTGCGATGTTGCTCAGAGCCGCGTTCGGGTCTGTTCCCGGCTTGAAGTAAATCTTGATGAGGCTGACGCCCGTCAGGGACCGAGATTCACTGTGATCGACGTTCGCCGCCAAGGTAAAGAAGCGCTCGAAGGTGTCGGTGATATCCGCTTCGATCTGCTGTGGCGGCATGCCGTTGTAGAACGTAGCGACCACAACAACGGGCATGTCGATATCCGGGAACAGATCGACCGACATATTGAAAACGTTGACCGCGCCGATTAACAGCACGATCAGAGAAAACATGAGGATGAAGAAAGGATATTTCAGCGCGAACTTCGGCATTCCTTAAGCGCCCCCGTTCCCGGAACTAAGCTGACTGCTCATGTCAATCACGCCGCCGGATTGAGGCGCGACTTCGGAGGCCGGGGTCTTCTGCAGAACTGGAGTTACTTGTTCGTTATCCGCATACTTATCCTGAGCGGCGGTAATGACGCGGTCTCCGGGGTGGAGGCCGCTGACAACCTGAACGAGGCGCGAACCCTCGATACCCAGCTTCACGGGGCGGATTTGGACCCGGTTATTTCTGTCCACTACGTATGCCTCATAGGCTTTTCCGTTCAGCACCATTGCTCCAATCGGCATGGTGGGCACGTCGTCCGCGTGAGCCATTTGCAGCAGCGCATCCGCGTACATGCCCGAGTCGATGGCGAGATTCGGGTTCGGCACGTCGATTTCGGTTTCCATGGTGCGGGTTTCAAAATTCACTTCGCGGGTAAAGCGCACCACCATCCCCGTGAATGAGCTGTTCACGGCATCCACGCGCACCTTCACGGGGTCGCCGATGTGGATAAATTTGACATACTGTTCGGGAACCGGAAGCCGCAGCCGCATCAGGCCGCTTTGCGCGAGCCGGACGATCGGCAGCGCCTGGCTGTTCGAGGTCGTGCCCCCCTGAATCAGAGCGCCGGTGTCCGCGTATCGCCAGACAATCACTCCGTCCAGCGGCGCGACCACATCGGTATAGTTCTCGAGCGCGCTCACCCGCTGGTTGTCGGCTTTGGCGGCTTGCAGTCCTTTTTGCGCGGCGGACAGCGCGGCCTGGGCCGCGTCCACCGCCGCTGCGGACGACAGATCTTTGGCCTGCGCGTCATCCAGCTCCTGCTGCGCGACGAGCCCTGGTTGAACTTTCGAAGTTTGCAGAAGCCGGTTGAAATCGGCGTGCAACGCGCTGTGGGTCGCGACCGCCCGCGCCACGTTATGCTGCGCGCGCGTGATCTCGTCCTGCGCGCGTTGCACTTCGAACGCGGTTTCCGTCAACTGAGCCTTCAGTTCCGGAACCTCCAGGACGGCAAGAGTCTCGCCCTTGTGCACCCGATCCCCGATGTCGACGTAGATATGACGAATGAACCCGGAGACTTTGGGGTGAATATCAATTTCCTGGTAAGGCTGGAACTGGCCGGCAAGGGTCAACACCTGATCGATGTTGCCCCGCTGCACCTCGGCCACCTGGGCGGCTGGAGGTCCGGGAGCGGCATCCACCTTAGGAGTCTGATGACGGGCATGCAGCACCACCAGAATGGCGATGATGACCACTGCCGTCGCGGAAACGATGAACCAAACACGCTTCTGCATATCGAGATTTCACCTGTTCTGTTGAACTGCGGGAGCCGGCCCGGAAAACCACAGCCAGTGGCCGGAGATGCACCCTGCGCGATGGATAACGCCGCGTCGGGATCCCGGCAAAGCCACGAAAAACGCGGCAGTTCTGCAACGGATGAACTTAGCTGCGGGGAGGAGGCCGGATGAATGCAGGTCCGCCGCGGAACCGGCCGGACGCGGTATGAACTCGCTCAGGCTTCAGCGCCCACTCGCACCCGGACAAGAAGCTCATTCCGACCAGGAGAAACAGAGTTGGGGGAACAACCGCAACTGCCAGCGGGGGTACGCTATCGGCGGCCTTGCGCAGAGCAACGGCGGGGACGGTGCTGCGATCAGTCAGCAGCAGCTTCGCTTCCGCCATTCGGTGCTTCATCGAATGCGGCTCGGAATAGAAGGACAGCTTGTAACGCAGGCCCCAGCAGAAAACGCACACTCCCAGCATGATCAGCGCCGGCGCGAGCAGGCGCAGGGTTGTACGACGGCGGGACGGACGAATGCCGCGCTGCATTTCTGAACTGGGAGGAGGAACGGTCAAGGCCTTATTGTCATCATCATGACACAGACGTTGGACGTTTTCAAAGCAGTCCTGTGAGCGGGGAAACTGGTTGTCGCACAGCGATTTACAATCTTTAAATGGAATCCGCCGAACTGGCGCGCCTGCTCGATGCCGAGCTGCGCGGAAACCCGGAAGTGGAGATCCGCGGAGTCGCGGGCATCGAAGAAGCCGGACCGGACCAGGTTACCTTTGTAGCCAATCCAAAGTACGCCGCGCAGGCCCGGACTACGCGGGCGGGCGCCATTCTGGTGACGCCGGACTTCCCTGACGTTCCAGCCACCACGCTGCGGCTGAAGAATCCCTATCTGGCCTTTGCGCGGGCGGTGGGAATCTTCTACCGGCCACCGGTTTGGGGACCGGGAATCCATCCCACCGCAGCTATCCACCCGAGCGCGAAGATCGGCGCCAACGCGCATATCGGGGCATATGCCGTGATCGGCGAAAACGTGGCGATTGGGAATGACGCCGTGATTCTGCCTCACGTGGTGATTTACCCGGGCGTGCGGATTGGCGACAGGTTCTTCGCGCACGCGCACGCGGTGGTACGCGAGAACTGCCGGTTGGGCGACGGGGTGCTGCTGCAAAACGGCGCTGTTGTGGGATCGGATGGCTTCGGCTTTGCGAAGGACGAGAGCGGCCGCTGGCACAAGATTCCGCAGGCCGGTCCGGCGATCCTCGGCAACGACGTGGAGGTGCAGACGAACTCGTGCATCGACCGGGCGAGTGTGGGCGCCACGCGGATCGGCGATGGCGTCAAGGTCGATAACCTGGTGCAGGTGGGCCACGGCTCCTCGGTGGACGAAAACACGCTCCTGTGCGCTCAGGTGGGGCTGGCGGGCTCGACGCACGTGGGCAGGAACGTCATTCTGGCCGGCCAGGTCGGCGTCGCGGGCCACTGCAATATCGGCGATGGAACGATTGCGATCGCTCAGGCGGGGCTGCACGGCGACATTGCCGCGGGATCGATGGTAGCCGGGTCGCCGGCGTTCGAGCACAGGCAGTGGCTGCGCGCCACAGCACTGTTCAACCGGCTACCGGAACTGGTGAAACAGCTGCAACGGAAAAGGAAGCCGGAAGAGTAAATTGGAAAGACCGGTGAATTCCCTGCGCTGACGGCAGCAGCGGGAGGAGAATCGGCATCCAACCAAATTCCCATGTCGACGACCGAACACGATTCCCCGCTGACTCTTGTCCAGACCCCCACCGCACCTATTCGGGTTCTGCTGCTCGACGATCAACCGGACAATCTGCTGCTGCGCTCGACGATTCTGCGCAAGTACGGATACGTGACGGAAACGGCGAGCACGATCGAGGAAGCGGAGCGAATGCTGGATGAGATCGACATTGCGGTGCTCGATTACCATCTGGGGGCGGGGAAATTCGGCACCGAGGTTGCGAACGCGCTGCGCGCGCGACGCCCGCAGGTGCCGATCATCATTCTGTCGGCTACGCTGGAGCGGCGGTTCGGCGGCGTCGAAGACATGCACCTGCTGAAGGGCTACAGCTCGATCGACGATCTGGTGACCGCGCTGCGGTCTTTCGAAGCCAAGCGGCGCGGCAGGCCGGTGGTAGTGGACGCTAGGGACTTCTTCTATTCGCGGATCAACATGGCGATGGGCGACGATGTGGCGCTGGAAATTCTGGACGGCGAGGGAACCTGGCAATATGTGAACGAGACCTGCGCGCGGGTGCTGGAGAAGCCGCGCGAATGGTTTCCCGGCCGCAACATGTTCGAAGAGATGCCGGAGTTGGCCGCGGACTGGGCGGACATTCTGCGCACCGTTGCGGAAACGCGCGAGACCTACATCGATCGCACGTTTCGCGGCGTGCTGAACCTGCCGACCAAGGGCGAGCGGTGGGTGTGGAACGTGCTGGCATTTCCGATCACGCTGCATACGCGCGAAACCGGTGTTGTTTTGACGGCGCGCGCTCTGGACCGCAAACCTCTGGTTTAGGGTGATAGGCTGATCGCAACGATGCGAGGCTCTTCCCTTCCCGCCTGGTGCGCGACGATTGTCGTACTGGGCCTGCTTTCCGGCTGCCAATCCGCGTGGATTCAGGCGCAGATTGTGAACCAGCAGAACACGCCAGTGAATCTGGTGGAGGTCGATTATGCGGGAGGCAGTTTCGGGATCCAGTCGATTGCGGCGCACTCGGCTTTCCACTATCGATTTCATCTGCTGGGCAGCGACAAGGTGAAGCTCAGCTTCACGGACACGAGCTACCGGAACGTCAAAGTCACCGGTCCGGAATTGGAAAAGGGGCAGTCGGGGACGCTGCGGATTGAGATCGAGCCGGGGAACAGGGTGGCATGGGTTCCGCAGTTGAAGCTGCCGAAGTAACCGGTAGTCCGTAGCCCGGCGGCGCCTTTCCTCCTGGGTCCGTCGCGCAAGTGGCGTATTTGCAACACTTAGCTGACGTTACTGAATCGACAACGGGGATTACCCCCTCGGCAGGGGCGTCTTCGGACGCTGTTGTGCACTGATACAAAGCGCAGGGGCTGAAGCCCAGTCATTTTTGGGCGGCTGTGCGGCACGACTGAAGTCACGGTCGGTTCTGGTGGAGCGTCGGCGGTGCACCGGGGGACAGCGCCGGACACACGGCTGAGATGAGACGCCATGGCCTCCCGCCAAGGGAGGCAGTGGCGTTGGCGGATGGCCGACATGGGTTAATGTGAGCGGGCGATCTTCACAGCGTTTGCGGCGATTTCGGGAGTGAAGCTGCACGACGCGTTGGGCGCGACCGCGACAGGCGCCAGCGTGAGGGGCTGCAACTGGTTTTTGGTGAGCGCGGCATTAAAGTCCGCGATCTGGTGCTGCTCGGTCTTCCAGGCGGCCACGGTACGGTTGTAGTCTTTGCAGTCGCTCTCCCAGGCAGAGATCTGAGTTGGCGTGGGCGCCATGTCCATGCCCACCTGCATCATGCTGACCATGGTGTTGTAGTCGTCATTCTCCTGGACAAAGGACTTCTGGGCGTTGGGGGCGGCGCCGGCTAACAACCGGCGGATCATGGCTTCGATGGTGACTGGGCCGGGCCGGACGCCGCCTATTTTCTTCAGGGCAGCATCGAGCGTTTTGGCCTGCGCAGCGACGTGGGGCGGCAATTTGCCCTGCATGAGCTTTGCAAGCTGGCTTTCGACGGGCTGAACCTCGTCGTGCCCCTGGGTGGTCTGCTTCATGCCCTTATAGGCCAGGAGCGTGAGGCGGTTCTGGCTGCGCAACTCGGCCATGAGGGCAGGGCTCTGGCCTACGCGGGGATCGTTGACGACGGTGAGGCGGCGCGTGCAGGGGTGACCGTCGACGGTGAGCGTGACCGTGTAGACGCCGGGGATGACCTGCGGGCCGTGGGGTCCGGGGGTGGTGTCGCCGGCGACCATGTTCATCTGGTTCTCGATGTCGTGGTGGAAGGCGGGAGGGGGATCATAGGTCAGGTCCCATGCGAAGCGATTCTCGCCCACATTGGCGGTGAGGGCGCGCGACTGGGGACTCGCCAGCCAATAGCGCGGGAACCACTGGTTTTCGATGGGCGGCGGCAGCTTGCTGGATATGGTGCGAACGAGATTGCCGCGGGCATCGAAGATCCGGAGCTGAATGGGGCCGGTGGGCGCCTGGGCGAGGTAGTAGTCGAAGATTGCGCCGTAGGGCGGGTTTTTCGCGTGAGGCACTTCGACGGAGAAGGGCTGATCCCAGTTGCTGTT
>DAHUYD010000141.1 GCA_027315385.1 Acidobacterium sp. | reverse complement strand
ACCTGGACCTTTGCGCACCATCCTTTCACGTCGCCCCACGAGGACGATCTGCAGGCCGGACGCATGACCTCGGATCCGGAAGCAGTGCGCGCGCTGGCCTATGACATCGTCCTGAACGGAATGGAGCTTGGGTCGGGATCGATCCGTATTCACCGGCAGGATGTGCAGCAGCAGATTTTCAGGGCGCTGGGCATGAGCGACGAGGAGGCGAAGGCGCGGTTCGGGTTTTTCCTGGAAGCGCTGCAGTACGGGACGCCGCCGCATGGGGGGATTGCGCTGGGGCTCGACCGGCTGGTCATGATCCTGACCGGGGCGACCAGCCTGCGCGAGGTGATCGCGTTCCCCAAAACGGCCAGGGCGATCGACCTGATGGTGGACGCCCCGACGCCGGTCAGCGATGCGCAACTCAAGGAGCTGCATATCCGGCCGTCGCCGCGGAGCTAGAGCGATCCGGAAATCCGGACGCTCATCTTCCCCTGTTGCGCCGATTTACCGGACGGGAATCGCGAAGCCTCCGCCCGGACGGCTGGTCCCGGATGATATCTTGAATCTTGCCACTCCTTTTCTGAGGTTTCCGACCGCGTGAAATCCGTTTTTTCTCGTTTTCTGGCCCTGGCGTTCTGCGGGGCCCTGCTGGGCTCGCCCGCGCTCCATGCGCAAGTTACGGCCACCGCGTCAAAGGGGCCGTCCAGCGAGTATTCCCAGCTGATCGATTTATCCGGCGGGGCCTTTTACGCGCACTTCAATCCCAGCCCGGGGCTCCAGGTTCATGCCATCAATCTGCTCGGAGGGGAAGGCTCGGCAACGGTCTGGTTGCGTCCTGTGTGGGGCGTCGAGGCAAACGTGCGCGAGGCCTCCGGGACGATGCTGATTCCGCCGTCGCTGGTGAATGGGGTCCAAATTCCCACGAGCGCGCCGATGTCGGAGTACCTTGTTCTGTTCGGGCCGAGCTTTCGGTTTTATCGCCGGCCGAAGGTCACCCTGGGGATGCATTACCTTCTGGGTGCGGCCTACGGGAGCTTCAGTTCAGGATTTCCGAAGGGGGTTCAGCCGCAGAACGTGGGGATCTACAACGACAAGCTTACGATGGGCCTGGCAATCGGCGGATTCGCGGACTACAACCTGAACCCACGCTGGTCCGTGCGCTTTGTGGCCGACTGGCAGCCAACGCATTACGGTTTCAACTGGCAGAACGAGTCCGCGGACTCGGTGGGGATTGTTTACAAGTGGGGTTCGCTGCGCCGGTAGCGGCCAGGTGTGGCATGAAGCCACCCTGTCGTTCAACGACGGGACGGCGGGAGTGCCGCACCCGGAAGTTTACGATCTGGGCTTAGTTGTCCCGGTGTTTCCGCATATACACTTCAAATTTTCTCGCCGCGCGGCGGCGCTTCCAGCGGTAGTAACGGTTGCGAACACCGTAGAGGCTTTCCGCGCCTGCGAAAGCGAATCCGCGGCGCGGCGCGAATTTGATGTAAATGTAGCCAAAGAGAGCACCACCCAGTTGTGAGAAGCCAAAGATCCTCTCCGCCGGGAAAAACAGCATAGCCACCATGATGAGCATGTAAACCCACATCATGTGTTTGGCTTTAATCATCATGGGCAGCGGGAACATCATGAACTGCATGTCCGCGTAGAGCACGCCAAAGGCGACCATCAGGCCCGTGAGGCCGCCCCAGCAGCCGTAGATCAGGAAGTTGCCATCGTGCAGGCCCAGAGCCAGAATGAGCCCGGCTAAGCCGCATCCGATGACGGAAAAAAAGAAGATTTCGCCCAGCCAGCGGGCGCCGTGCTGGTCCTCAAGAAAGCTCGCGAGGAACCACAGGGAGAGCATCTCGAGGAGCGTATTGAGAATGCCCTGGTGGATGATCCAGTAAGTGGCCAGCTCCCAAACGAAGCCGTGCTGGAGGACCATCGCCGGGAGCAGCCCGACGTACACGGTGACAAAAGCCCCAGCGCGAGGCGATGCGGCGCCCAGGATGAGCAACAGAAAGAAGGCGCCGAGGTTCCACAGCACCAGTTGGCGCGTGAAGCCGCGAAAATCCGGAAAGCCAAGAATTCCACCCGACAATCGAGGCACCTGGTTATTCTCTCATCCGGACAGTTCGCACGTTTAGCGTGATGGCCACGGCACGACGGCCGGGCTCCGGTGACCTTCGGGATCAGTTGCCATCACTCCGAAGATCACGTTGTCCTTAGAGATGGGCAGGGTGACGGAATACGTTGCATCCTGACCCTGGCCGGTGACCTTCACCCCTGCCTTTTCGGCGGAGATGGCCCGTGTCCAGTTGGGAGCGGCAGTGGGGCGCCAGACTACCTCGTAACGGGTGTCTGCCGGGGCCCCGAGCCCGGGCTGCCATTGGATAGTGGTGTTGTTGAGGGAGTTGTTGAAGACGAAGACCTTCGGGAAGGGATAGATGACGTGGACGGGCTCAGGCGGCGCATCGGCGAGGACGGCCAGTGTGGCGGCGTTGAGGCGAGCGACGCGGGCCACGTAGTTTAGATCGACGAACTTCAGCAGATCGCCATACTGGACGCCGTCCTCGACCCGCACATTCTGGTGTTGATGATTGAAGTCCTCGCGCCACTCGGAAATGCGCACGGCCGCAAAGCCTTCCTGGTTAAACGAGAAGTGGTCGCCGCCGCGGAGGAAGCGGTCGAGGCGAAACTCCAGGACCGGTTCCAGCCCGGAGGCGATGGGACGCGAACTGGTGGCCGGCGCGCCCGTGTAGGTGCGGGCAGTTTCAGTGATGGCGCGGGCCAGCTCCCGGGAGGGCGAGTCGCTGTCGTAGCCCACCATGAGGATGCGGCGGATTTGCTGCGGCGTGGCGTCGGCGGGAACGGGCTCGGAGAAGACGCGGACAGCATGCTCGTCCTGGAACTGGTCGCCGGGAGTGCGATTGCCGCCCACGATGTCGTTGTTCAGCACTCCTTCGAGTTGCCAGCCCTGCTGCTTTGCCTCCTGGGCGAGGTGCCTGCTGCCGTAGAGCCCCTGTTCTTCGCCGGCCACGGCGACGAAAACCAGCGTAGCGGGGAAGCGGAGTTTGGAAAGCGCTCGCGCACACTCCAGACTGACAGCTGTGCCACTGGCGTCGTCGTTGGCGCCTGGAGCCGGATCGGTGGTATTGAAGTTGCTGCTGTTGCGGGAATCGTAATGGCCGGTGACGAGAAGCATGCGCGCGGACTGCCGCGGATCCGTGCCGCGCAGCACAGCGTAGACATCGGTGAGGGTGGTGGGTTCGGTGATCCGCGCGTGCGGTCCGGTACCCGGCGCCTGCGTGAAGGTGTCACGGTGAACCTCGAGGCACCCGCCGCACTGCGCCGAGATCGCCTGAAATTGCCCGTAGATCCAGTCCGCGGCGGCGGAGACGCCGGTCCCGGGCGGCAGGTCTTGCACCATGCTGGAAAGCGTGCTGCGATTGCGGAAAGAAACCAGGGTGGCGATGATCTGGTGCACCTGCGCAGGAGAAATGCTCTGGAGCGCGTGGGCGATGCGCGGATCCACGGGCATGGGCTGAATCGGCGCGCCAATGGCATCCAGATCGCGGTGGGCGGCATCGGCTGAGACAGCGGATGCGGGGCGAGCGGAAATGCAGGCGAACGCGCTGACGAGAACAGCTACGCAAAAGGGGACGCGCCTTTTCATGACTATTGAGTATGCCCTATTACGGGTCTCAAAGACAGGTATTCGGCCCGGGAGAGCAGCTTGCGACGCGCTTCGACGGCGCGCCGCACCCGAGATGATCGAGAGCGCGCGGCATGATGGGACCAGTTGCGGAAAGCGAGAGCGCACACGCTTGACGCGCGGGCGGTTTCTCCTCAAAACTAGCGAAGGCGGCGGGAATCCGAGACCGCCGGACCGGCGCGGCGCCTGAGCGGCGGGTGGGATTTGTAATTTCCGGGAGCGCTGCCGAGGATTTCGCCCGGATGGTTCCGCTGAGGCGTCATACTGAACGATTGGAGAATTCGTTTTCCCCCTGGAGGGACTCATGCCGATTTGCCCTGAATGCGAGAGCGCTCTGGACCTCGACGAAGAAGAGGTGGAAGAGGGCGACATCGTGGTGTGCGACGAGTGCGGGACCGAATATGAAGTGGTCGCGGTTGACCCTTTGGAGTTAAGTAAAGTCGAAGAAGGCTATGAGGACGAGGAAGAACTCCGAGAAGAGGAAGAGGAATGAAGAGGAAACCGTACGGTCGGGTTTCATTCGGAGTTAGAACGGCCCTGATGCGCAGGGCGGGCTTCGTGCTGGTGGCGGCGGCACTGCTGGCGGTGCTGGGGCCTCTCACTGGAGCGCAGGAGTACGGCTACCGCAATTTGCAGGGGAGCGTACTGGGGCCACATGATAAGCCGCTAAACGGGGCCGTGGTGTACCTCTCCAATTCGCGCAACGCCGATGTGAGGACCTGCATTACTCCCAAAGACGGCAGCTACCGATTTGCCGATCTCTCGGATAATACGGACTACACCGTTTGGGCGGTATGGAAGGGCAGCAAGAGCTCGAAGCGGGTTTTGAGCTCGTTCGACCAGCGGAAGCAGGTGTATTTCGATCTGTACATCTCCGGCAAAGAGGCCAAAGGCGGAGCCTGATGCCCGGTAGCCGGGCGGAGCGAGCGAATGCCGGTGGTCGCGCGTCCAGTACATTTTGCGGGTTGAAAGTCATACTGGGCCGGCGCAGAATTAAGGGTGTGCCTGCTGGTTTTGGAGTAGGATGAAGGCGCTTTCCGTTTCTGCGGGCGGCGGCCGGTTCCGCGACGGCGCCGGCACCGACCGAGATTCGGTTCTGACGACCGAGCGCCGCGCCATTACACTGAAGGAAGCAAATCGCAGGAAACGAGCCATGAAGCACGCAATCGAACGCAGGCGCTCGCATCGCGAAGACGCCGGTTTTACGCTGATGGAACTGCTGATCGTTATTTCGATCATGCTCATCCTGATGCTGTTTGCCATTCCGAACATGCTGCATCTGAAGAGCGAGGCCAACGAGACCTCGGCGATTCAGTCGTTGCAGGCGATTCACGAAGCGGAAATGCAGTACCAGTCCATGTATCCAGCCAATGGGTACGCGTGCGTGCTGTCGGAGCTGGGCGGAAGCACCAGCGCCGGGCCGCCCACGGCGCAATTGGCGCAACTGCTTCCGGCCGACCTGGCCAGCGGGCAGAAGTCGGGTTATACATTCAGCATCACCAACTGCACCAAGACCACGGTGAACAACCAGGATCAGTTCACCAGCTATGAAGTGACAGCGGTGCCGCAGGCGGTGGGCAAGACGGGCGTGAATGGGTACTGCCTCGACATGAGCGGAGAAATCAAGAAGGATCCCACCGGAGGGGTGAACTGCACGGTGCCGCTGCAGTAAGCAGGCCGGACCGGCAGTGCCGCGCCGGCGTCCGGCTCCGCGTTAGCATGGCTTTCCGCCGGGGATTTTTGGCGGCCGCGATGGCTGCGCTGGCAACGGCTGCCGCCGCGCAGGGGCCAGCGGCGCTGAACGCGCGTAATCTGGCCAGCCGGATCGATCGCCATTACAACTCGCTCCACTCGCTCTCGGTGCATTTTGTTCAGCACTATGACGGGATGGGCGCGCACAGGAAAGAAGCGGGCGTGTTGCTGCTGCGCAAGCCGGGCAAGATGCGCTGGACGTATACCGATCCGGACGGGCAGTTGTTTATCCTGGATGGGCGGTACGCATATTTCTTCACGCCTGGCCAGAGCGAGGCGCAGCGCGTTCCGGAAAAGCAGCTCAACGATCTGCGCTCGCCGCTGCAGTTTCTGTTGGGGCACACCCAGCTCGAGAAAGAGCTGACCAACCTGCGGGCGACGCTCGCCGGCAATGGCGGCTACGATCTGAGCGGTGTGCCGAAGGGAATGGAGCAGCGGGTCTCGGAGCTGAAAATCGAGGCGCAGGCGGATGGGACGATCCGAAAAATGAGCATCGTCGGGACGGACGGCGTGACGAACAGTTTCGAATTCAGCGGAGAGCTCGGCAACGTGCCCGCGCCGGATTCGGCGTTCGTGTTTACGGCGCCGCCGGGCGTGCACATCGTGGATGGCGAGCCGCCGGTGTAGTC
>DAHUYD010000132.1 GCA_027315385.1 Acidobacterium sp. | reverse complement strand
CCCGCCGGCGCGGCCCTGTTCCAGCAGGGTGAGAGCGCACCGGCCTTCTGCGTGATTCTGGAAGGAGAGGTCCGCGCCTTCCGTCGCGAGGAGAATGGCGCCGAGACGCCGCTGGCCGAGTTCGGCAAGGGCGACAGCCTTGGCGAAGCGCCGTTGCTGATGGGCGCGCGGATCAGCGCCATCCAGTGCGACTGCGCCGCGCCTACGCGGCTGCTGCGCGTGGACGCCGAAGGTTTCTGGCGCCTGATGGCCTCCTGCCCCTCCGTGCGCCAGGGAGTGCTGGCCAATGCCGCCCAGCGCATTCACGCCTTCCAGGCCAACACTCTTCACCGCGAGAAGCTCATCTCGCTCGGAACTCTGGCCGCCGGTCTGATGCACGAGCTCAACAATCCCGGATCGGCCGCTAAGCGCTCCGCTGCCCAGCTCCGCGAGAATCTGGCGCGCCTGCAGGAAATCAGTATGAGATTCTGCCGCGCGCCCCTCACCCAGGAACAGCGCACCTGCCTTCTCGACATGCAGCACGAAGCCCTGAACCCGGAAAAGCCGAAACCTCTGGGCAGCCTCGAAGAGGCGGATGCCGAAGAGGAATTGTCAGCCTGGCTGAGCAAGATCGGAATCGCCGAATCGTGGAAGCTGGCTCCGACGCTGGTCGCCGCGGGCTGGCGCCGCGGCGACATCGTCTGCGCCCAGGAGGCTTTCCCTGCTCCCGCCCTGCAGGACGCCCTCAACTGGCTGGCCGCGCTGGTGTCCGCCATGCAGCAGCTCACCACCATCGAGGAGAGCCTCACCCGCGTCACCGAGCTGGTCTTCGCCGTCAAGAAGTACGCCTATGAAGACAAGGGCGGCGAGCACCTCATCGATATTCACGAGAGCATTCAGAGCACGCTCACCATCCTCGGCCACAAATTCCGCCACCGGCAGCTCAGAATCGAAAAAGATTTCGCCCCCGGCCTGCCGAAGTTGCGCACCAGCGGCACGGGACTCAGCCAGGTCTGGACCAATCTCCTCGATAACGCCATCGATGCGGCTCCCCCTGAATCCACCGTGCGCGTTCGCACCTGGGTCGAGAACAGTGACGTCTGCGTCGGCGTTGCCGATCAGGGCCCGGGGATTCCACCGGAAATGCGCGAGCACATCTTCCAGCCGTTCTTCACCACCAAGCCCATCGGCGTGGGCACCGGCCTCGGCCTTGAGATTGCGCGCCGCGTGGTCGTCGCACAGTATCGCGGATCCATCGACTTCTCCTCCGAGCCCGGCCATACGGAGTTCGTCGTGCGCCTGCCGCAGAACGCGGCGAATTCATAACCGCGCGTCAGGAGAATCTCCGCTCCCCTTCCCGCCTCGTGCAGATCATTCGCCCGATCACCTACACTGATCTGGTTTCCAGCGAACCCTGAACGATGGGATGGTACCCTGGTGATCCGCTCCACGCTTGCCTGTCTCGGCCTGCTGCTTGCCGCGGCGCTGCTCCCAGCGCTTTCCCCTGCCCAGTCAGCCGCGAACGCTCGCCCGCACCTCATTCCGCAGCCGCGTGATTTTGCGGCTCGCGGAAATCTCTCGCTGAGCCGCGGTGTGCGCATCCTGGTCCCCGGCGGCAATCCCCAGGATCGGTTCGCCGCCGAAAACCTCCGCGCCGGCCTGCGTGCGCGCGGAGTGCAAATCGATCCCGCGGCGGCGGTGCGAATCTATCTGCTCCGCGATAACAGCCTGCTGGCGCGCGACGTTCTCCGCCGCGCCCACCAGTCGCTCACGCAGCCCATGTGGCCCGAGGGCTATGTGCTGGTGACGTATTCCCACGACGTCTTCGTCGTCGCGCACTCCGCCGCGGGCGTCTTCTACGGCGCGCAAACGGTGAAGCAACTGGCGCGGAACGGCGGCGCGGGTCCCATTCTTCAGGGTGCGCTCATCCGCGACTGGCCCGCCATGCGCTGGCGCGGCATCCACGACGATCTCTCACGCGGCCCCGTGCCTACGCTCGCCTTTCAGGAGCGCCAGATTCGCACCTTCGCCGCGTACAAGCTAAACGTCTACTCGCCCTACTTCGAAAACACCATGCAGTACGCGTCGAACCCGCTGCCGGCCCTGCCCGGCGGCTCCATCTCCGCGGCGGACGCCAAAACCCTCGTCGCCTTCGCGCGCCGCTATCACGTCACCATCATTCCCGAGCAGGAAGCTTTCGGGCACCTCCACAAAGTCCTGCTCTGGCAGAAATACGCCAACCTGGCCGAGATCCCCTTCGGTTCGCTGCTCGCACCCGGCCAGCCCGGATCGCTGCAAATGTCCGTCGAAGACTTCGATGAGCTGGCCGGCATCTACACCGGTCCGTTCCTGCACATCGGCGCCGACGAAACCTTCGAGCTGGGCCAGGGACAAACGGCTCAGGCCGTCGACAAGCAGGGCCGCGGCGCCGTCTACATCGACTATCTCGTGCGCATCGACCACGCCCTCAGGCCGCTGCATCGCCGCCTCCTCTTCTGGGGCGACATGGCGATGAACAGCCCCGATCTCGTCCCCAGGCTTCCCCACGACATGATCGCCGTCGCCTGGGAATACGATCCCGAACCCGACGGTTATGCCCGCTGGATCGATCCCTACACGAAGGCCGGCATGGAAACCTGGGTCTCGCCAGGCGTGACCAACTGGCGGCGCGTGTGGCCCAACTTCGATCTGGCGCTCAGAAATATTCAGGGATTTGCAGCCGGCGGCCAGAAGGCTGGCTGCACGGGCATGCTCAACACCGTCTGGGATGACGACGGCGAAGGCCTGTTCCTCCAGGACTGGTACGGCGTTCTCTTCGGAGCGGCCGCCGCATGGCAGCCCGGCACCACCAGCATTCCGCAGTTCGCCCACGACTTCGGCGCGGTATTCCACGGCGATGAAAGCGGAGACATCGACCAGGCGCAGCGCGCCCTCATCGACGCGCAGGAAACGCTCGAGAGCGTCCACCTCGACGATGCCATGGACGAATATTTCTGGGTCGATCCCTGGAGCGAACAAGGTCAGGAAGTCGCGGACAGGATTCGCCCCGTCAGCGCCCAGGTGCGCCTCGATGCCGAGCGCGCGCTGACCCTGCTTGACCACGCCCGCGCCGCTGGCACGCTGCGGCACCAGCAAGCCCTCGACGCCATGGACCTGGGCGCGCGCCGCATCGACTTCCTCGCCCTCAAGTTTCAGCTCGCCGACCAGATCGCTGCCACCTACCGCCGTCTCTACGATGGCCGCAACGATCCCGCCATCTCCGACCACACTTCCCGCGATCTCTGGAACATCTCCGGCGTGAACGGCCTCTGCGAAGACCTGCGCGACGGGTACAATTACCTGCGCTCGCGATACAGCGAGGTCTGGCTCATGGAGAATCGTCCCTACTGGCTCAACAATGTCACGGATCGCTACGATGCCGCGGCCCTGCTCTGGATCAAACGCGCCGACCAGCTGGCCGCGGCGCGCGACGCGTGGGACCTGCGTCGTACGCCGCTTCCGCCGCCGCGCCAGATCGGCATTCCGCCCGCGCCGGCCACTCACTGACATCGATCGAGGAACCTGTTGACCGCGCACATCACGCATCTCCGATTCGTCGATCTTGCTCTTGTCGTGGCGTATCTGGCTGGCATCACGCTCTTCGGCCTGCATTTTCGCCGCCGCGGCGAGCGCTCCCTGCGCTCCTATTTCCTGGCGGACCGTAATCTGCCATGGTGGGCGATCGCGCTTTCCATCGTCGCCGCTGAAACCAGCACGCTCACCATCGTCAGCGTGCCCGGCCTCGCCTGGTCCGGCGATTTCGGATTCCTGCAGCTTGCCATGGGCTATCTTCTCGGCCGCATCGTCATCTGCATTCTCTTTCTGCCTCGCTACTTTCGCGGCGAATTGCTCACCGCGTATCAACTCATCGGGCAGCGCTTCGGGCCGCGCCTGCACCGCGCCACCGCCGCGTTGTTTCTTGTCATGCGCGCCGCGGCCGAAGGCGTGCGCGTCTTCGCTGTCGCCATCGTCGTCGGCGTTGCCATCGGGACCAATGACATCGCCTCCATCGCGATCCTCTCCATCCTCACCCTGCTCTACACATTTGAAGGCGGCATGGCGGCTGTGATCTGGACCGATGTCGTGCAAACGTTCCTCTACGTTCTCGGCTCGCTCGTGGCGCTGGCTACGCTGTGCGCGAAAATCCCCGGCGGATGGCACGGCCTGATCGCGAGCGCCGCGGCCGCGCACAAGCTCACCCTGCTGCACTTCTCCTGGTCCATCACGCAAACCTACACTTTTCAGGCGGGAGTCATCGGCGGCTGCTTCCTCACCATGGCGAGCCATGGCACCGATCAGCTCATGGTGCAGCGCCTGCTGGCGGCAAAGAATCTCTTCCAGTCGCGTGCCGCCCTGCTCGCCAGCGGCGTGGTCATCTTCTTCCAGTTCGCGCTCTTCCTCTTTATCGGAGCCGGCCTGTGGGTCTTCTACGGTCACACCAACCCGGTTCCGGGGTCGAGCCCGGATCACATCTTTCCGGCATTCATCGTGCGCGATCTGCCCCCGGGCGTTGCCGGCCTGATGGTCGCGGCGGTTCTCGCAAGCGCGATGTCGAGTCTCAGCGCGGCTCTCAATTCAATGGCCTCCAGTTCCATGGTGGATTTCTATTTGCCGCGCCACCCCGGCGCCACGGAGCGCCGGCGCAATCGCCTGTCGCGCGGCATGACCGCGGTCTGGGCCGTGGTGCTCTTCATCGTGGCCCTGCTGTCGCGCCGAGGCGGCCACGTCGTCGAGATCGGTCTCTCCATCGCATCTGTCTTGTATGGCGCTATGCTCGGCGTCTTTCTGCTCGGCACTCTCAGCCGCCGCGCCGTCGAACGCGGCGCCATCGCCGGCATGGTCGCCGGCGTCGCCGTCAATCTGCTGCTCTGGCTCCAGCCCCGCGCGCTCTCGTTTTCCCTCGGCGGCCATATGCTGGTGTTGCCGAAAATTGCCTGGACCTGGTGGGTGCTCATCGGCGCGATGGTAACCTGCGCCGTTGGATACACCGCAAGCCTTCTCTTCCCCGTTCCCGATGTCCCATCTGAAAGGAGTCTTCAGGATGCGCCGTCTTCTTAGCGTAGGGCCCCTGCTGCTGTGCACGATCCTTCTCGCCGCGCCCGCTTCCGCTCAGTACAACTTCTCTGCCGTCGATTCCATCGTGAACCAGGGCATCGCGGACCATAAGATTCCCGGTGCCGTCGTCATCGTCGGCCACAACGGTGAGGTCGTCTATCGCCGCGCCTATGGCGAGCGCTCCCTGGTGCCCGACCGCGAGACCATGACCGTCGGCACCATCTTCGACATGGCTTCGCTCACCAAAGTGCTGGCAACGGCGCCTTCCGTTATGCAGCTCTGCCAGGAAGGCAAGATCGACGTGGACGCGCCTGTGGCGAAATATCTGCCCGGCTTCGCCGCGAACGGCAAGGGCAACATCACCATTCGCGACCTCCTCACGCACTACTCCGGCCTCCCCCCGGATTTGCCCCTCGACCATCCCTGGCATGGTAAACAGGCGGCCTACGATCTTGCCTTTGCCATCGCCCCGCTACGCCCGCCCGGCGTCCGCTTCCAGTACAGCGACATCAACTTCATCGTCCTCGGGGCGCTGGTCGAGAAAATCTCCGGCATGTCCCTCGATCAGTACGCGCTCACGCACGTCTTTGAGCCCATGGGCCTCAAGTACACCCGCTTTCTGCCGCCGAAATCCTGGCTTCCCCGCATCGCGCCCACACAGTGGGAACACGGCGCCGCCGCATCCGGCAATCCGGACTCGCACACCTTCCCCGGAGACGTCATGCTCCGCGGCGTCGTTCACGATCCCACCTCGCGCCGCATGGGCGGCGTCGCCGGCCATGCCGGTTTGTTCATGGATGCCGACGATCTCTCCGTCTACGCCCAGAATCTCCTCAACCGCTTGCTGGGTAAGCCCAGCACATTTCCCCTCTCGCGCCGCGTCCTCGAAAAGATGGTCGCCCCCGAGCAGCCCGCCACCGGCGTCGCCCTGCGCGGCTTTGGCTGGGATATCGACTCCCCGTTCTCCTCCAACCGCGGCACGCTCTTTCCGGTCGGCGGCTTCGGCCACACCGGCTTTACCGGCACCTCCATCTGGTTTGATCCCACCAGCGACAGCTATCTGATCATCCTCACCAACGCCGTCCATCCCAACGGGCCAACCAACATCCTCAGCATGCGCAGCCGCATAGCCGACGCCACGGCGGTCGCGCTCGGCATCCACGCGGAGGGCGGCGCGCTCGCCGCGCACATCACCGGCTATAACGAGTCGCTGAGCGGCATGCGTCGCTGGGTCGCCCGCAATGGCAACGTCCAGACCGGCATTGACGTCCTCGAAAGCGACCACTTCGCCGAGCTCGCCGCCCTCGCCCTGAAGCATGGTGGACATCTGCGCCTCGGGCTGCTCACCAACCAGACTGGCGTCGATTCTCTGGGCCATCGCACCATCGACGTGCTCAATCACGATGCGGCGGCAGCCGTCCCGGGCCTGAAGCTG
>DAHUYD010000128.1 GCA_027315385.1 Acidobacterium sp. | reverse complement strand
CACTCGGGAGAACCGCTAACACATTCGTGTGACTTCGCAGAGCGGGAGACCCCCGTAAACTGATTGTGAACGCCCGTAACTTCATCGCGCAGCAGGAGAACACACCAACATGGAGGATTCGCCCCGGCGCGCAATACGGCAGTCCCCACCAGGGAACCCGGCCGGCGTTCCACGCCTGCGCGGCCGCGTCTTCGCCCGCCTCATGCTGGCGTTTCTTGCTGTGCTGGCGGTCACTCTGGGGGCAGTTTGGTTTGCCCCGAACGTCATCGCTTCCCGCGCGGCGGTAATCGCAATCGGAGCCCTCACGGGCCTGTTCGGCAGCATAGTCCTGGCTCTGGTGTGGAGCAGCCGGTTTGAGAGCCGTATCCAGAAGCTCGTGACCGTCATCGGCTCGGGGTCGCCGGTTCTCAGCGAAGAACTGGCGCGGCAAACCTCCGACAGGCTCTTTCTGGAAGTGATCAGGACCTGGCAGGGCGCAGTCCGATCCCTGCAGGAAGGCTGGCTGGAGAAGCAGGACGAAGCACGCCGCAATTATCACGCCCTCTCCGAGCTGATCCGCATGATGGCCAAGGCTGTGGACGAGCGCGCAACCTATCTGCGGGGGCACTCGGAGCGGGTATCGCAATACTCGGCCGCCATCGCTGAAAAGCTGGGGCTCGACGAGAAGCAAATCGAGCAGATTCGCCTCGCCGCTCTGCTGCACGACATCGGAACGCTCGGCGTCGAGGACTACCTGGTCACCAAGAACGCGCCTCTGTCGCCGGACGAGTTCGAGATTGTTAAGGCGCACACAGTCAAGGGAGCCGCGATTCTAAGGCCCATCGAGATGCTGCATGACCTGATTCCCGGCGTCGAGCTGCACCACGAATCGCTGGACGGCATGGGCTATCCCTACGGGCTGAAGGGCGATGAGATTCCGCTGATGGCGAGGATCATCGCCGTGGCGGATTCCTTTGATGCCATGACTACGCCGCGACCGTATCAGGCGGCCATGAATTCGGAATATGTGCTGGAAATCATGAGGCGGCTGGCGGGAACGCGTTACGATGCCGCTGTCGTGAACGCCCTTAGCATCCTGGTGCGCAGCGGCGCCGTCGAGGTCAAGCCGATTCGCATTCCCGTTTCCTTCCGCATGAGACGGCCGATGGTGGAAACCGCCTGACTCCGCGGACGAGTGCCCGAAGCCTCATCCGATAAACTTCAATGAGAGTGAGGCAGGGGAAGCAGTTTTCATGATTCAGACGTTGTTCGGCAGCCTGAACGAAGAGGATCCGGAAAGCCTGAGCATCCTGGACCGGATGCGCAAGGCGGTATCGCGAACCAGAGACAATCTGGGCGAGCGCCTGGATAACGTCCTCGCGATGACGCGGGCCATCGACGAGTCCGTGCTGGAAGAGCTGGAAATGACCCTGATCGCGTCGGATCTGGGAGTGACGACGGCAGCGGAGATCGCGGCGAATTTGCGTGAGCACGCGAAGCGCCAGCAGATTCGGGACGGCGCGGAACTGAAAGATCTGCTTCGCCAGCAGATTCGGGCCATCCTGGACGAAAATGCGCGCCGCCCCGCGACGATCGCCGTGCCGCCGGAAGTGATCATGATGGTCGGCGTGAACGGCACGGGCAAGACCACCACCAGCGGGAAACTGGCCGCGTGGTACCGCGCCCGCGGTAAAACCGCCCTGCTGTGCGCGGCGGATACGTTTCGCGCGGCGGCGATCGAACAGCTGGAGGTGTGGGGGCAGCGCAGCGGCGTGGAAATGATCCGCACGAAACAGGGGGGAGATCCCTCGGCGGTACTCTTCGATGCGCTGCAGGCTGCCAAGGTGCGCCAGACGGACGTGGTGATTGTGGATACCGCGGGCCGGCTGCACACCAAAACCGGTCTCATGGCGGAACTGGACAAGATGCGCCGCACGGCGCAGCGCATCATTCCGGACGCGCCCCATGAAGTGCTGCTGGTGCTGGACGCAACCACCGGGCAAAACGGCTTGCAGCAGGCTCGGCTGTTTACTGAATCCGCCGGCGTCACGGGCATTGTGCTCACCAAGCTCGATGGAACCGCGAAGGGCGGAATTGCCGTCGCGATTGCCCGCGAGATGAAGCTGCCGGTGCGGTTTGCCGGTGTGGGCGAGGGACTGAACGATCTGCTTCCGTTCGACAGCGATGCATTTGCCCGCTCGCTGCTGGAAGCGTAACCCGGATTAGGGGACAGAGTGCAAAAGCGGCCGAGATTTACCGTTTCGCAGGACGAATGGATGCAGGATGCTCTGGAACTGGCGCAGCGGTCCATCGGGATCGCATCCCCCAATCCTGCCGTAGGCTGCGTGCTGGTCAAAGACGGCGCCCTCATCGGCAAGGGCTTTCATGCTTACGACTGGCTGGATCACGCCGAAGTGAGCGCGCTGAACGAAGCGGGGCGCGCCGCGCGTGGCGCCACCGCGTATATAACGCTGGAGCCATGCTGCACCGCCGGCCGCACCGGCCCCTGCACGCGGGCCCTGATTGAGGCGGGCGTGTCGAAAGTAGTCGTTGCTACCAGCGATCCCAATCCGGCGGTGAACGGAAAGGGTCTCGACGCTCTCCGCAGGGCGGGCATCGAGGTGATAACCGGAGTCCTGCAGCGCGAGGCGCGCCATCTGAACGACGGATTCGCGCGCCACATTCGCGCGGGCCTTCCCTTTGTCAACCTCAAGGCGGCTGTATCGCTCGATGGCCGCATCGCGCCCGCCCCCGGAACGGCTCCGCGCGGCGCGCCGGTGTATCTCACCGGCGAGGAATCGCGCGCGGAAGTGCACCGGATGCGTCACGCCGTGGATGCGGTCATGACCGGCGTCAACACCATTCTGCAGGACGATCCGCTGCTGACCGACCGCTCCGGACTGGAGCGCCGACGCCCCCTGCTGCGCGTCGTACTCGACTCGGCGCTGCGGTTGCCCCTGGATTCGAAACTGGTGCGGACCGCGCGCGAGGATGTCCTGGTATTTTGCACGGCCGCTCCCACGGAACGCCAGCGCGGTCTGGAAGCCATGGGCGTGCGCGTGGAGCGCCTTGAGCCGGAGGAAGCCACTGCGGCCCAGCGCTGGAGCGAGCCTGGAAAGCGCGGCGTCTCGCTGCAACAGGTTTTCCGCAAGCTCGGCGAGCTCAGCTTGCTCAACGTGATGCTGGAAGCTGGCGCCCAGCTGAACGGGGCCGCCCTCACCGGCCAGCACGTGGATAAGATCACGCTGTTCTACGCGCCCGTATTTCTTGGTTCGGCGGGCGTGCCGCTCCTGCAGGAACCCATTGCCACGCCTCCAATCGCCGAACCGCCCCAGGTGGACCGCTTCGGGTCAGACGTGCGCGTGCAAAGTTATCTGCGCGATCCCTGGTCCCTGGACTGACATGTTTACCGGCATCATTGAAACCACAGGAACCGTTGCCGCGCTGGAAGCCCGGCGCGGGACAACGCGCATCTCGATCTCCGCGCCCGGGCTGGCGGAACGGCTGCGCGTGGGCGACAGCTTCGCTGTGAGCGGCACCTGCCTCACTGCCCTGGAAATGGCGCCTCCGCTCGTCTTTGCGGATCTCGCCGCGGAGACCCTTGCGCGCACCTCGCTGGGACGGCTGCGCCCCGGATCCCTGGTGAATCTCGAACTGCCCACTCCGGCCGGCGCTCCGCTGGGCGGCCACGTTGTTCAGGGTCACGTCGATGGCTGCGGTGAGTTCGTGTCCCTCGATCCCGTGGATGCCGAAGCCGATCCGGCTCTGACTGACTGGTGGCTGCGCGTGCGCGTTCCGGAGAATACGCGCGCCTTCATGGTCGAAAAAGGCTCCATCGCGATTGAAGGCATCAGCCTGACGATTGCCGCGTGGGATGGCCGCATCGTCAGCGTCGCCATTCTGCCGCACACGCGAAACGTGACCAGCCTGCGCATGCTCCAGCCCGGCGATCCGGTGAACGTTGAAGCCGACGTGATGCTGAAGCTGGCGCTGGAGCGGGAGCGGAAACCCGCTTCCACGATGGAGCTGACGCTTGAGCACCTGATTGCCAGCGGGTACTGACAACCTTCCCGCAGGCTCTCATTGCACCACTGAGTCCAGCCGCCGATCGTGCGCCGGAATCTCCGGTCGTTCCCGCCACGCCCGCTCCACAACGGCCAGAGCCTCCTCGGGGTCGCGGGCCACCTGCACCAGCTTCCGGTTCCCGGCCTGGATGAAGCCCTCGACCACGCAGGTATCGAGAAAGCGAAGCAGCCCGTCGTAGAAGCCCAGCACATTCACCAGCACGCAGGGCTTGGCATGGATGCGCAACTGCGCCCACGTCACGATCTCGATGAACTCGTCCATGGTGCCGTAGCCGCCGGGCAGGGCAACGAACGCGTCGGCGCGACCCGCCAGCATCGCTTTCCGCTCATGCATCGTGCCGACCACGTGCAGTTCGGTGAGGCCGCGATGATCGATCTCGCGCTCGCGAATAACCTCCGGAATCACGCCGGCCACTTCGCCGGCGGCGGCCAGCGCCGCATCCGCCACTGCGCCCATGGCGCCCACGGTGGCTCCCCCATAGAGCAGGCCATAGCCCCGCTCGGCGATTTGCCGCCCCAGGTTTCGCGCCGCCGTCAGATATTCAGGAGATGCCCCCGCCGCCGACGCGCAAAAAACGCACACCCACTTCTTTTTCTCCGGCACGATTCAAAGTCTACCTGAGCCTGCTCCCGGGCCGGAGCGGGGAATCAGCCCGCAGTTAAGTCGCCGGCGATTCGCCGGTACTCATCGGACGAAATCACGCCCTTGCGTACCAGGTCGCGGGCATGCGCGTACGGCCGATGTGCCTCGATCCGCCGCGCTGTCGTGGCGCTCACGCCGGGCAGCCGCTCCAGTTGCTCGCGGCTGGCGGAGTTCACGTTGATCGCATGATGTGGGCCGCTTGGCGTTCGCATCCCCGCGCGCACTCCGGCGGCGATGTCTTTGGTGTCTCGCGCGGCCTGCTTTGCCGCCACCCGCGCCTCGGCCGCAGCCTTGCGAGCTTCAATCTTTGCCTGAACCGTCGCCTGTTGCGCCTGTTCCTGCAATCTCTGGTCCGATTCATGCCGCGAGCATGAACCCATCCATAACAAGGCCATGCATAAGCCCAGCGTAGCCGCTATCCGGATCAGCAATTCACCCCAGTTCGGTCGCATCGCAGCCCTTTTGGCCCTCCCGGCTCTTGCATGGAATCGTCTGATCCGGCGGGAGTTGCCACAGAGTAACTGGAATTATCGAGAATTCTCTGTTCAACACCGCCGTGTTGGAGCTAATATCCTTCAGCGGACGGCTCTGTAAGCCCTCCGAGCCCGGACTTTCAGCGGCTCTCTCCGGACCCGCCCGGCGCAGTGCCGGCCCAACCGCTTCGACGGCTGGGACGATTCCGGTAACCGCGTGATTGCAGCCGCTCACCGGCTTCGATCGGCGCTTCCTCGATTTGCCCCTTCCGGCAAGCGGGACTTCGACGTCCCGAGGCGCACTATGAGCTCCCTGATGAGCTATATGCCCGTTGTCTGGATTGTGTGGGCCTGTATCGGCGTTTGCCTGTTGATCCTCCTCCTCTACCGCTCCAACATCACCCGTTACGAAGAAGACCAGATCTTCCTCGACGACGCCGGCGACCACCAGAAAAAGCAGCAGGAAGAAATTCTGGTAAAGGTGAACAGGATCCAACCCTTCATCCGGGTGGTCACAGGAGCCACCTGGGTTTTAACCGTCGCGATCATTGGCGTGTATGTAATGGACGCCATTTCTAACCTGATGTAGGCTGCGTCCCCGGCGTCCGCGGGCAGGGCGCCGCGGGACACGGCTTGTGCCCTCGCGGGAACTCTGCGCCCGCGATTCTGCCTTTGCGCGCTCCGGCCTCCCGATCCGGTGGTCAACCGTTTTTTTACGCCGCCTGGGCCGTCTCCGCACCATCTTCCGATTGGTGGTAGTCTGCACCTTTCCGGCTCCGTTCACATGCCGGTCCAGGGAGAAGCTGTTCAATGAAGAAGAGCGTGGTCGCCCTCCTGTGTTCGTTTCTGTCAGCCGCCCTCGTTCCCGCACTTGCCCAAAGTCCGCGCTACGTGCCTCGCCCTAACGTCGATCAATGGCACCTGAAGCATTATCCCTTCGACAATCCGAACCTGCCCGCGGAGCAGCGCATCGACAACCTTCTCTCGCTGATGACGCTCGACGAAAAGATCGACTGCCTGGGCACGGATACGGGTGTGCCGCGCCTGGGCGTGCCGAACATCGGCTCATCGGAAGGCATTCACGGCGTGGTGCAGCGGCAGCCTCGCCCCGGCCGGCCCGCCATCGCCACCACCCAGTTCCCGCAGCCGCCCGGCATGGGCGATAGCTGGGACCCGAACCTCGTTCGCGAGGCGGCCGGCGTGGAGGGCTACGAAGCGCGCTACATCACCCAGACGCCCGGTTACAACCGGCAGATTCTGATGCTGTGGGGACCCCAGTCCGATCTTGACCGCGATCCGCGCTGGGGCCGCAGCGAGGAAGTCTACGGGGAAGATCCATTCTTCAACGGCTCCATGGCCGCTGCTTTCGTCCACGGTCTGCAGGGAAACAATCCCAAATACTGGCAGTCGGCCTCGCTGCTCAAGCATTTCCTGGCCAACGAGAACGAGAATTTCCGCACCAGTTCCACGTCCAACTTCGACGAGCGCCTCTTTTGGGAGTACTACTCCGTTCCGTTCCGCATGGCTTTCCAGGAGGGCGGCGCGCGAGGCGTCATGGCCTCCTACAACGCCTGGAATGGCATCCCCATGGCGATCAATCCTGTGCTGCGCAGCATCGTGATCGACAAATGGCATGTTGACATTGTCTCCAGCGATGGCGGCGCTATCCACCTCCTGGTCGATCCCCGGCGCCTCTTTCCGGACCAGGAAGACGCGGTCGTTGCCGCTTTCCACGCCGGCATCAATCAGTTCCTCGATTTCTATCGCGACCAGATGATCCAGGCTGTGAAGGACGGCAAAGTCACCGAAGCGGAAATCGACAGCGCGCTGCGCGGCAAATTCCGCGTCGAGATCAAGCTGGGCCTGCTCGATCCCCCGGACATGGTCCCCTACACCAGGATCCGGCAAACCGGCAACGAGCCTCCGCCATGGAACACCGATCGCGACCGCTCCGTCTCGCAGAAGATGGCGCTCGAATCTGTCGTCCTGCTCAAAAACCAGGACAAGTTCCTGCCGCTCGATAAGACGAAGATCAAGTCCATCGCTGTCATTGGTCCGCTGGCGAACGTGGTGCACTGGGACTGGTATGGCGGTACGCCCCCCTACACAGTCACGCCCTTAAAGGGAATCCAGGACGAAGTTGGTTCCGGCGTGAAGGTGAATTACGCGCCGGATGACACGATGGACGGTGAAGCAGCGGCGCTGAAGGCTGCGAAGGAATCGGATGTCGCCGTGGTCGTCGTCGGCAACAACCCCACCTGCGGCCCGGACCAGGCACATGAGTGGGTGAACGCGCCCGATGGCGGCAATACGCTGCCCTGCACGGTTCCCAGCGATGGCCGCGAAGGCCGCGACCGCCAGACCATGACCCTCTATCAGGAGCAGCTCATTAAGCAGGTTTACGACGTGCAGCCGAAAACCGTGGTGATGCTCATCGCCAGTTTCCCGTTCACCATCAACTGGTCGCAGCAGCACGTCCCGGCCATCCTCACCATGGCCCAGTCGTCGCAGGACGAAGGCACCGCGCTGGCGAAGGTCCTCTTCGGCGATTACAATCCCGGCGGTCACCTGGTCCGCACCTGGCCGAAATCCATGCGCCAGCTTCCTCCGCGCATGGATTACAACATCCGTGACGGTTACACCTATATGTACTTCCGGGGAGAGCCGCTGTACCCCTTCGGATTCGGGTTGAGCTACACCACGTTCAAATTCGCTAACCTGCGGACCAGCACGCCCACCCTCGCGGCTGACGGGAGCCTGAACGTGAGTGTGGACGTGACCAACACCGGAGATCGCGCCGGCGACGAGGTGGTACAGCTCTACGTCAGCTGGCCGAAGCCGCAGGTCGTGCGTCCCCGCGAGGAACTGGAAGGATTCCAGCGGATCGCTCTCAATCCGGGCGAGACGAAGACAGTCACCATCCCGCTGAATGCCTCGCAGATCGCCTTCTGGGATGTGGGCACGCATGCTTTTCGCGTACTGCCGGAGCCGATTCAGGTGATGGTCGGCGACTCCTCAGCTGATCTCCCTCTCAACGCGACCGTTCAGGTGCAGTAGGGGCCGGGTTGCTGAGCACGGAAGAGGCAGGCCGCCTTCGTGTGGTGCTGGTGCGCAGCCGCAATCCGCTGAATATCGGCGCGGCTGCCCGGGCCATGTCCAATTTTGGATTCGAGCGCTTGCGGGTGGTCCGCCCGTACGAGGCCGGCTTTCGCGAAGCGCGCTCAGCGGTGGATGCGGCACAGGTGCTGCGGTCGGCCGAGGAATTCGAAGACGTGGGCGCGGCGGTTTCTGATTGTTCGCTGGTGGCCGGAACGGCGGGAGGCGCGCAGAGAACTCCGCGGGAGCCTCTGCAGCGGCTCGAAGACGCAGCGCAGGCAATTCGCACTCAGCTACGCGCCGGTTCACGCGTCGCGATCCTCTTCGGATCGGAAAAAGTGGGACTCTCGAACCAGGATCTGAGCCACTGCCAGTTGCTGTTGCGCATTCCTACCCTTTACGACCATCCATCCATGAACCTGGGCCAGGCGGTCGCTGTGGTGCTCTACGAACTGGTGCGGCAAACCGATCCTGGCGGCCCCAGCGCAGTGAATGCAACGCCGGCGACCGCCGAAGGGCGCGAGCGCATGACAGAGGTATGGATCGAAGCCCTCACCGTGAGCGGCTATACGCATCACGGTCCGGACGCTACCCTGGAGGAGAAGGTTCGCCGGTTAGTGCGGCGGCTGGATCTCACCGCGCCCGATTTGCACGAGTGGCTGGGCCTTCTTCGCCGGATAGTGTGGAAGGCCAGGCAATCGAAGGAGCAGGATTGAATCCTCTGTGGAGCGGCCGCTATATTGGCGGCTGACTATCTTTCATCCAGGAGGGCCGCACGATCCATGGACCGCTCCCGCCGCCAGTTTGTTCTGGCATCTTCGATGGGCCTGCTGGGAAGCGCATTAGCTCCCGGCCTCGAAGCGCAACAAGCCACCCCGCCGGCCGGCGAGCCGCCGGCTTTCGGTACCGCGCCTCCGGCCGGGCCGCGGGTCTCCGCCGCGACCTTCGCCGAAGCGGAAAAGCTGGTGCGCGTGGAGATGAGCGCGGCGCATCGCGCCGAGGCCGCGCAGAACTGGCAGGAAGCGATGGCGCCGCTGTACGAGCGCCGCACCGGTCCACGCAAAGTTCCCCTGGGCGACACCATGTCTCCCTGGTCCACGGTGAAAGCCGCGTTGCCCGGCGAAACGGGTCCGAAGCAAAGCCGCTTTGTGCGCGCGCAGGACGATCCCGGCCCGTTGCCCGCGACCGATGAGCTGATTGCGTACGCGCCGGTGTGGCAGCTGTCGCGATGGATCGAGGGACGGAAGATCTCCTCCGAGCGCCTTACCCGGATTTATATCGATCGGCTACAGCGTTACGGTCCGACGCTGCGCTGCGTGATCACGCTCACCGCTGACCACGCGCTGGAGCAGGCGCGGCGCGCCGACGGCGAAATCGCGGAAGGCCGCTATCGTGGTCCCCTGCACGGGATTCCATGGGGCGCGAAGGATCTGCTCGACACCGCGGGCATACCCACCACCTACGGCGCGGAGCCCTTCCGCAATCGTGTGCCGGACAAGAACGCCGTCGTCGTCGATCGGCTGGACGAGGCCGGCGCCGTTCTGGTTGCGAAGCTGAGCATGGGCGCGCTGGCCCTGAATGACATCTGGTTCGGCGGGCAGACCATGAACCCGTGGCTCACCGAGGAAGGTTCCTCCGGATCGAGCGCCGGACCCGGCGCAGCCACGGCCGCCGCCCTGGTCGCCTTCGCCATTGGCAGCGAGACGGACGGCAGCATCATCGGTCCCAGCATGCGCTGCGGCGTCACCGGCTTGCGCCCCACGTTTGGCCGTGTAGCGCGCACAGGAGCCATGACACTGTGCTGGTCGCTCGACAAGCTGGGCCCCATGGCGCGCGGCGTGGAAGACACACTGCTGGTGCTGAACGCCATCACCGGACCCGATCCCGGCGATCGCTACAGCGTGCCCAGCCATCTCGACTTCGAGGCGTCCGCCCCGGCGCGAGGGCTGCGGCTGGGATATTTTCCAAAGTGGATGCAGGAGGCAACCGCTGTGGATCGCGCGGCGCTGCGTACGGCGGAGCAACTGGGCATGCGGCCCATGGAAGTCTCGCTGCCGGACTGGCCCTACGACTGCCTGGACGTGATCCTCTTCGCCGAATCCGCGGCATCGTTTGAGGATCTGACGCTGAGCCATCGGGACGATGAGCTGCGCGCACAGGTTCCGGATGCGTGGCCGAACACCTTCCGCCAATCGCGCTTCCTCTCCGCCGTCGATTTTGTTCAGTCGGACCGGATGCGGCGTCAGGTGGCGGACCAGATGGAGCGGATCTTCTCGCAGGCAGACCTGCTGCTGGTGCCTTCGCTGCGCGATGAGATGCTGACGATCACGAATTTCACCGGGCATCCGTCGCTGACACTCCGCGCTGGGTTTGTCGAGGTGTCGGAGGCGCGCAGCGACTGGGCGCCCGATCCAGCCCATCCTCTGCCGCGCTTCTCGCCTCCGCGGCGCGTTCCCTACGGCGTCACGCTGATCGCGCCTCCCTTCGAGGAAGGCCGCCTGGGTACGGCGGGGATGGCGCTGGAGCGAGCCTTTGGCGTAGCGGACCAGCGCCCGCCGGGGTTCTGAGGCCCGCTCGGCGATGCGGCCGCCCCGCGCCTGATGAGTCCACCGGCAGCGCAGTCCGCGTGATGGCGGCTCCGCGATCGCGCTGCGCCGCACGCTCCTGAGGCGCTGAAACGGCACGCCGCCGCCCGGGCTTCGCGAGGAAACACGCGCGAGATCGGAACGATCAACGGTAGTTCCAGTCGTCGAACTTTTTCAGGCTGAGGCTGTCGTCGAGCACGCCCAGCGTGACCACGGCAAATGTGAAGACGGTGGTGCCGGTCTCCAGGTGGCCGCCGAAAGCCCTATCGGCATTGGCCAGCGTAATGTGCGGGTGTACACGGCCGTCCATCACAATGCCGCTCATGCCGATAATGTCAGCGTGCGCCGTGGGGTCCCTCACGAATACGTCCTTGGGCGGCAGCGTGCGGTTGCCAACCTGATGCACCTGGTAGCCGCGCACCGATCCCACGGCGCCCAGAATCACGGCATTGCGGATCTTCTGCTCGCGGATCTCGCGCTGCAGCCCGGCGAGCAGATCCGTGTTGTACTTGAAGCGCAGGATCACGATGCGTTGCAGGTGTGCGCTGACGGCAAGGACATCGGGCACCGCCGGATTGTCAGGCCGCGCATCGTCGGCGGAATTCGCCGAGCGATGATAAACCTCCCGGCGAGTTTCCTGAGCGGGAAGGGCAAATGATGCAACGAGCATGGCGACAAGCACGAGTCTGGTCATCGGATCTCCTCCGGCGCGCCATTGACGCGACCGCTGAAACTCAGCATAACCAGCAAATCCGCCGCGGGAGGTTCTTTTCATGAGGGCTGCTGCAATCGGCCGAAAGGCGTGGGCTGCGCTTGTCTGCATTGCGGTTTGCGGCTGCTGGACCAGGCCCGCCGCCGCCCAGGTGCACGTGTGGCAGAAGCAGCAGATCACGCTGAATTCCGCCCGCTCCTATGCCAATCCGTACACCGGCATGGTGGTCTGGGTGGATCTGACCGGACCGCATTTCAAAAAGCGCGTGTATGGTTTCTGGGATGGAGGCCGCACATTCCGCGTGCGCCTGGTGGCAACCGAACCCGGCGACTGGCACTGGACAAGCGGCTCGGCGCCCCGCGATCCGGGCCTCGATGGCAGACACGGATCGTTCCACGCCATTGAATGGAGCGATGCCGGGAAGCAGGCGAATCCGTTGCGGCGTGGCTTCCTGCGCCCCTCGAAAAACGGCCACGCTCTCGAGTTAGCCGACGGCACTCCTTTTCTGGTGCAGGGTGATACCTGGTGGGCGGCAGGAACCAATCGCTTCCGCTGGTATCACGACAACCGGCATCGCCCCATCGGACCTGGCGCCGGATTCAAAGATTATGTCCGCTTCCGGCAGGCACAGGGCTACAACTGGATCAACATGATCGCCGCGTTTCCCAACTGGGAAACCGATGGGCAATCCTGGCACCTGGTGATGAAGGACGGCACAACGGTGCGCTCGGCATGGCTCGAATTCGGTACCGGCAGCGCCAAAAACATGGATAACGAAGGCGGCCGGCCCTTCCTTTTTCCGGGCAGAGTGCCGGGGTATGAGAATGTGTTTCCCGACGTAAACCGCATCAATCCCGCCTACTTCGACGCCATCGACCGGAAAATCGACTATCTCAACCAGCACGGTTTTGTCGTCTTTATCGAAGTATCTCGGCGCGACGCAAGCCTCTGCTGGAAGAAGTACTATTCCTGGCCGGACTCCTACGCGCGTTTTATCGAGTACGTGTGGTCGCGATGGCAGGCCAACAATGTCGTCCTCAGCCCGATTCACCTGGACATCATCAGCGAGAGTGTCGGGCCGAATGATTTCGATCAGGCGATCGATGAAGTGATGCACAAGTACGGGCCGCCGCCCTTTGGCACCCTGCTTTCTGCGAACGCCAATCCTTCGACACTGGAAAACTGGGGGACGCCGAGCTGGGTTACGCTGCAGCAAATCGGCAATCAGCGCGAGCACAACAGCTATTGGTATCTCACCGAGATCTTCCACGCCGTTTCGCCGCCGCAGCCCGCCATCAACGGCGAGCCCTACTATTCCGGCTACAAGGATGTGCGCGGTCTCGGGGGAAACGGTTATCAATACGGCGCAGCAGGCGGGACACCGCGCGATGCGCGCTTGATGCGTTCGTCGATGTACGGCAGCTTTCTCTCCGGCGGCCTCGGCGGGTACGTTTACGGCGCCGAGGGCATCTGGGGAGCGGATATCGAACCTGCCGCCCCAACGAAGATGTGGGACGCCTTTCGCTGGATTTCAGGCGCGCAGGTGAAATACCTGCGGCAGTTCGCTTTCTCGATCGGCAGACGCTACCAGGACCTGGTGCCGAATGCGGATCTGGTTTCTCCCGACAGGAACTACGATCTGAAATCCTACGACGGCTGGGCATACTGCGCGCGCACGCCGGATAAGGATATCTTCCTGGCCTACTTCGAGAAAGGCGCGCCCCAGGCGCAAATTCGGGGCGCCAAACTGAACACCGCATATCGCGCCCGTTGGTTCAATCCGCGGGATGGAAGCTGGAAAGACGCGGGCATGCTGCGCTCGGGAGTGACAGGCGTGATCCAGTTGCCGCAGGTGCCCACCGGCGGCGACTGGGGTATCCAGCTGATCGCAGCCGGCCCCGGCCCGGCGGAAGAGGAGTGAACGCTGCCGCTCCCTCGCGATGAATTGACGGATATAGTAAGTGGAACCGTTTCCCAGATTGGGACTTAACCGCCGTCTCACTGCATCCAAACAGCGCCCCGGAGGTCGACCCTTCGCCGGATGGGGCCGATAGAAGAATTGATCGCCTTCTATGCCGGTTGAACACAAGATGACCCACGCGCTGCCGCCTCGGTTGTTCCTGATGAGATCGCTGCTGATGGCCCGCTTACCGCAACGGATTGTCCCTGGGAATCGCAACGCCAACCCTGCTGCGGAAAGCTGCCCCTCAATTCCGGCCCTCGCCCCGAGGCGCGGCCCGAAGAAGCCGTAAACGGAGATTCAATATGCCCCACGTTTCTCGCCGAACGTTTCTTGAACTGGCCAGCGCCGCCCTGATCTCCGGGTGCGGCGGAGCAGGAAATGCCTTCGCGCACGGCAGTTCTCCGTTACTGGCCTTCTCCGATATACATTTCAACCCGTTCTATGCCGACGATCCGAAGGTGTTTCAGGCCCTCGATGCAGCGGATGCAAGCCAGTGGCAAGGTATCTTCGAATCGGCCGGAGTCACGGCCCCCTCGCTCTGGGGAGCCGATACTAATTACCCGCTCCTGAAGCTGGCCCTGGCCAGCGTACAGCAAAACCTGGGAGCGAGCCGGGTTGCGATCTATACCGGCGACCTACTTGGACATAACATGGCCGGCTTATACCAGCAGGCCTCGGGCAGCGGCGATCAGGCGCGGTTCGTATCCTTTGCCGATAAGACCGCGTCGTTTGTCATGCAGCAGATCAGGAATGCGGCAGGGAGCATTCCTGTCCTCTTCGCCGTTGGCAACTGCGACTCGTATACCGGCTATGGTCCGGACAGCAGCTTTCTGGCCAACAACGCGCACAGTTTCTATATGCAGATGCTGAACGGAGCCGCAGACCGGACGGATTTCATGAGCACCTTCACGACGGTCGGCAACTATGCGGTCGAGCTCTTTGGCGGAGCGATGATGGCGATCGGTCTGAATACCATTCTCTGCTCGCCCTATGTGCCCGGCGATAATTCGGCCGCCGTCGCCGCACAGCTTACGTGGCTGGACGCGAAGCTCAGAGCGGCGCAGGCCGCCGGCCAGAAGGTCTGGATCCTGATGCACGTGCCGGTGGGTGGATTTCTTGGAGCCACAGCGGCCAATGTAGACAGCAATGGCCATATTGCGGGCGCGGCGATGATGTGGGACGCCGACTATCAAACTTCCTTCCTTGCAACAATCGGCAGCTATCCGGGCGTGGTCGTCATGGCAATTGCCGGCCACACCCACATGGACGAATATCGGATCATGCTGCGGGGATGTCCTCTCGATGTGGCTCCGGGAATCAGCCCGGTCTTTGCCAACGATCCTGCCTACAAGCTGTTTACTCTCGACCTCCGCACCTTCGCGCCCGGCGACTATCTCGCGATGAAATACAGCCTCGAAGCCCAGGCGCCGCCCAGCCAGTTCCAGAATTACTACACCTTCACCGACGCCTATCAGGCCCCGAACTATTCCCCGGAGTCTCTCGAAACGCTGTTTCCAAAGCTGGCTTCGGATCCGGCCATGCAGGCCCTCTTTCGGAAGTACTACTTCTCCGGCAACAATTCCGGCAACACCATCATCGACCACACATGGCCGGTCTACTGGAGCGGCGTGGGGAACATGTCGGAGCAGGGAATCGTCGCCGCCGTGAATGCGTATTGAGTCGACTCGGGTGCGACGCAATGGCCCGAGTTACTGAGGATAGGAGGCCTCGGCCGTATCCGCGTCCGTAACTCAACACGATGAGGGAGGATTCATAGCCGCGACGGAATCCTTTCCGCCTGTCTGGCCGTGAGTTACTGCCCTTCACCCAATCGGGCTTTGTGGTCGCCAGGTTGTTGATGCACACGCTTGTGGATGCTCCAACGCTCTATTTCCGGATGCCGGTCCTTGGCGAGGGCGGAAGCCCTCAGCCTACGAGGCGCCAAAGGGCAAACCCAGCAGCGTTGAGAGGGCCGACCTCGCATTTTCGAGCGAGGCCCGGAGTCGAATCGCTTCCGTTTCTTTTGCCAGGAACGCGGAGCGGGTCGTCACATAGAGAGCGGCGTTGAGATTGTCTTCGCGGAAACTCTGCTCCGCGGTAGCTGCGGTTTGTTCCAGAACAGGCAATTGCCGATCGAGATCCCTCAGCTGGCCGGCCATGATCTGGCTGGCGCGCCAGACTTCATCGACCTGGCTGACGGACGAGTCGAGCCGCGCCTGATATTGCTGGCGCAGCACTGCGCGCGTGGCTCGCTCCACCGCGATCTGGCCTCGATTCCGATTGAACACCGGCAGGGTCAACGTCACCTCGGGACCGAACGCATTCACGCCCTCCACTGGATCGCGCTCAAGGTTAACGCCCGCACTCAACCCGGGGAACTGACCGAGAATGGCCCGCCGCAGCGTCTCCTCCTGGCTCTGGTAGCCAGCCTGAAGCGCCAGAAGATCGGCGCGGCGGTGAGGAAGGGCCGACACTGCCTGATTGAATTCCGCCTTCGAGAGCGGCTTCAGCTGCGCTGTTCCGATGAGGTGAAGCTGCACGTCCGGCTGAATCCCCAGCAGCGCATTGAGCTCGTGGCGCGTTTGATTCAGCTCTGTCTCTAACTGCCGGACCGCCGTATCCGCATCGGCGGCCAGGGTCAGGTCCGCCGCGGCAACCCCGGCGGTGGTGTCTCCGCGCTCCATGGCTGTTTCATCGCGGCGATAATTTTCCTGAAGAAGCGTCTGATTCGACCCCAGAACCTGCCGGAGTTGCCAGTCCGCTGTTTCCTGGATGAACAGTTCGCGCGCCCGCTCGGCAACCTGAATTTCGTGCCACAGGATGTTCAGATCGACCTGCTTCGCCGATGCCCTGGCTGCCGCCTGCGCCGCCCCTCGCATCAAGATGCTCTGAATGTCCTGGCTCAGGCTGAGCATGCCGCCGTAGTTCAGCGCCGAGCTGGCGAAACCCGCATCGAAGTGGGGATCCGGCAACAGCCCCGCCCGCAGGACTTGCGCGCTGGCCACGCCGGCCTGCAGGCGTGCGGCTTTCAGATCGGGATTGTTGAGAACGGCGAGAGTCATCACCGTAACCTCATCGAGACCGCCGGCTGGAATGGCGTGGGGCGCAAGCCCCGGAACATGGATCTGAGCGGCCGGCAAGGTAAGGGTGGGCACGCGCGCAAGGTCGGGTGCGGCCGGCAGAGGAGAAGGATGATACGCCGCGCAGCCCGCAATCGTCAGCAGGATCAGGGATGCCAGTGCTCCGGCACATTCGCGGGCCAGATGTCTCATGCCTGAGCCTCCTTTGCGATCTGACGACGGCGCATGTGCAGATAAAGCGCCGGCAGAAGATTCGTGCTGAGCAGAGCGCTCCAGAGAATCCCGCCAAGAATGACCGCGGCCAGTCCCTGCTCGGGCGCCGCGCCCTGGCCCCAGCCGAGCGCTGTCGGCAACATGCCGAGAACGGCAGTGAGCGTGGTCAGGGCAATGGGCCGAAAACGGACATGTACAGCTTCCTGAACCGCGGCTTCCGGAGCCATCCCCGCCCCCTCATTTTTCCGAGCGCGGTACAGCAGCACGATTCCGTGATTCAAACCGATTCCGACCAGCGTGAGGAATGCGACCATACCGATCGCATTCAGTCCAACCCCGCTCACCAGCAGAGCCAGCGCACCTCCGGTAAGTGCCAGAGGAATCTGGAGAAGAAGCAGCCCGGAAACGAGCAGGCCGTCGAACTGCAGGATCATGATGGCCACCATCAGCAGGAAGGCCGCGATGGCGGCGGCTCCTAAGCCCAGAGCGGCGCTTTCGAGCTGCGGATAGAGTCCGCCGAAAGCGTATCGATATCCCGGTGGCAGAGGCACTCCGGCGAGCGCCTTGCGCGCAGCCGCGATGGTGCTGCCCAGCGGCCCCCTCGGGGTGGCAAGGATTTCGAGAGCGCGGGCTCCCTCAATGTGCCGGATCTCGTTCGGCGTGGGGACCATTTGAATGTCGGCCAGTTGGCCCAGCGGAGTCCATCCGTCGGTGCGGATGGGCAATCGCTCCAGGTCCTCAAGAGACTGATCCGGCGCATCCGCCATGCGAACGTAAAGTGCCAGCGGCACATTGCCTTCCGGTATTTCTGCAACCACTTCGCCGTTGAGGAGTGGGCGCACCTGGGCGTAGAGCTGGGCCGGCGTGAGATGCCGTACGGCCAGCGCATCGACTCGGGGAGTCACCTGCAATTCGGTGATCTGATACCCGTCGTTATCGAAAATTCCACTCAGGGCCGGGATCGGACCCAATCGCTGAACCATTTGTTCGCTTAACTTTCGGAGTTCGCCGATGCTGCTTCCGAACACGTCGATGACGAATGGTTGCGGCAGTCCGGAAAGGCTCTCGCCGACCCGTTCGATGGTGGGCGTATCCATCGAAAGCTGGACGCCGCCGGTCTTTGTTTCGCTGAGCATCCGGTCGCTGATGCTGTCGAGGCTGTTCATGTTCACGCTGGGCTTCAGCGTGATCTGAATCTCGCCGGCGTAGGCGGGTTCCGTATAGATTTCGGTCGAAGCCGAACCGATCCTCGCGAACACGTGATCCACGGCAGAGTCCGCCTCCAGCCTGCGGGTCATGCTCAGGACCACGCGCTCGGTATCCAGCAGGGAACTGCCCGGCGGCAGGGTGAAACTCTCCAGCAGAACCCCCTCGTTCGGCAGCGGAAGGAAGTTGACCGGCACCAGCGCGAGCCCGGCGAGACTGCCGGCGAGAAGCAGAACGCAGATGGCGGCACTCAGCTTCGGGTATCGGGCCACTAAATCGAAGAGTCGCGTGTTACGCACACGGAGCCAGTCCAGCGCTCGCCCGGCGATAGTGGGAGTGGTGCGCGCTTTGGCGCTGAGAAAGCCAAGACTGAGCGGAATGAAGCTGATCGAAATCAGCAGAGACGCGAGCAGGGAGAATGCCATGGCCTGCGCGAACGGGATGAAGAAAAGCCCCGCGAGGCCTCCGACAAAGAGCAGCGGAATGAAGACAGAAACGGTGGTCAGCGTACCGGTGACGTCGGGCCCCACGATATCCCTGAGCCCCTGCGTTACGCCCTGCCAGTGCTCATCGCCTTGTTCCCAGCGGCGGTAGATGCTCTCGAGGACGATGATGCCATCGTCGCTCAGCAAACCCACCGCAATCGTCAGAGCGCCGAGCGTCATCAGGTTCAGGCTCTGTCCCGCCGCATAGAGGCATGCGATTCCGAGGAGCAGCGAGAGGGGAATGCTGAGCGCCAGAATCCAGATGCCCCGTCCGGCGCCCAGCACCCAGAGCAGCACTGCGATCGCCAGCACTCCTCCAATCACCAGGTTTCTGCTCAGGTCCGCGCCCACCATGTGGACCAGGTGGCCCTGATCGTAGATGCTCACCCATTTCACCCCGGAGGGCAGTTGCCGGGCCGTTTGAGCGAGAGTGCGCCGGACGCTTTCATTCACAGGAATCGTGGAGGCTCCGGGTTGCTTGAACACCACCATCGCAACGCTCGGCTGTCCGTCCAGAAGCGCAGCGTTCAGCGTCGGGACGGGAGCCCGCACAATACGCGCCAGTTGCCTCAGGGGAATCGGACCCTTCCCGCCGGAAACCGGGACGTCCTCCAGAGCACGTATCTTCGTCGGCAGGCTGCGCAGTTCGATGAACAAATCCTGGTGGCCCTGCCTCACGTAACCGCCGCGATCGAGCACCACCTGCTGCTGCAGGGCGTCCAGCAGGGAAGAGATGGGCACGCCGTAGCGGTACATCGCTTCGAGATCGGGCTGGACCCACAGGGCCTCCTGGCCCGCGCCGTAGACCTCCACCCGGTAAACCCCCGGCAGCGCCCGCAGCGCCGGCACCACGCCGGCCATCACGGCTCGCTCGACCTCGGCGGGCGAATCCCGCGCGGGTATCGCGAGGCTGTAGTCGGCGACTTCGTTAATGCCCGTTCCCATGATCCCGGTAAACGGCTGCACACTGGCGGGCATCTGCGCGCGCACGCGGTCGATGGCGCCGTTCACGGCCATTAAGTCCTGCTCGGCAGCGGTGCCTTCGCGGAAGCGAATGTCGGTCTCCACCAGACCATTGCCCATGCTGGAGCGCACATCGACCAGATTCGGCAGCGCCATGATTTCGCCTTCCACGGGCCATGCAATCTGCGATTCAAGTTCAGCGGCGGTGGCGCCGGGTTCGTGCGTGATGACACTGATCTCCGGGAAATTGAACCGTGGCAGAACTTCCACAGGAATCTTCCAGAAGGCATAGAGCCCGTACAGAACCAGCGAGCCATAAATCAGAGTCCACAGCAAAGGCTGCATCAGCATGCGGCGAACTGTGCTTGTTTCTGCCATCCCTGCTAATCCGGAATCTGGAACTGTTCCGCAACGCCTGAGTGGAAAAGCAGGTAGGCGTTGTTCACCACAATCTCGGTTCCCGGCGCCAATCCGCTCTCGATGAAGGTGTTCCAGCCTTCCGCCGGACCGGGGATGACTTTCCGCGGATGATTGCCATGGGCTGTATGGACGAGCACCCACCATGTGCCGCGGTTCACGATGAGGGCACGTGTGGGAACCTCAACCATGGTTCGCGCCGGTACCTGCAGCGTGACTTTTCCAGCCTCGCCGCTCAGCCATCGGAAATGCGAATTGACTGGCGCGAGCGCGATCGATTCTCCGCCGCCGGCAACCATGGTCCCCGGAATAGCAACCACCCTTACTGGTATTGCCTGACCATGGTCGGAGGGAACAAAGCTGCCGGTCATTCCCACGCGAATTCCCTCGAGGTCCGGCCCGTAATACATCGCCCGCAGCCAAAGACCACCGGAAGGCTGCAGAGTCAGGATGGTCTGCCCCGCCTGGACCAGGGCGCCCTCCGCACTGTCGAGAGAGAGCACCACCGCATCCGCCGGCGCGGTAAGCGTCATCATCTCGCGCACCGCGGTCAGTTTCGACTGCGCATTGTCCAGAGCGCTGCGTCCCTCGGTTTCCGCACTCTCCGCCTGCTGAACCGCCTGGCGCGTGGTCAGATGAACGGGAAGCTGCTGCCGCTCGATCTCGAGCGATTTCTGCGCCGCGGCCAGTTGAGCCCTCGCGCTGCGAACATCGGCCTCACTCTGCAGCAGCAGCGATGAAATCGCGGGGCCGCTTAAGCGCGCGAGTTCTTCACCGGCGCGCACCCGCGTGCCGGGTCTGACCCTCAGATTCGTTACAACCCCGGCTTCAGCTGGAGCCACCGGTACGATTGCGATCGGTTCAACCTGGCCATACGCGACCAGCCGGGGACGCATCTCTCGTGCCTGAACAGCGAGAAAATCCTGACCGGAAGCCTGTGCCTTCGCCGGAAGAGCTGACAGCAGAGCCAACACCATCAGGCAAAACCTGGCAACTAACCACTGAGCATTCCCCCGCGGGCCGTTTCCGGGCGCAGAAGAGAAAAGTGTGCCGTTCGGAACAGGGATCGTCATCCTTCCACCACCTGCAACTGTGACAAGTTGCATTGCCGTAAGCCGCGAACGCCAAAGGGCGCGCCAGCGGCGAAGATCAGGCAAGGGAGGAAGGAGACTAGATGCGCAGGGGTGGGCCAGAGTCCAGGAGCGGCAGCCAGGCGAATACGCTGGAAATTGGCCGAATGACCGCGACGGATTCTATGCGCATCGAGACTGCCTCATGGAAACGGACCAGCAGCCGGCACGCGGCCTTGAGAAGAAGAACAGCGGCGACAGCTAACGTCAGCAGGATCATCAGCACGCCGTGGGGACCGAGGTGACGCAGATTATCGAGATGATCGTGGCATTCCCAAATCGGGTTGACCACCACAAATGTCACCAGAGTCAGCAGCAGGAATGAGACGATGTGCCGCGCCGAGGAGCAGGCCCTCGTCATCATGGTCTGGATGGCTTCGCGCACGCGCATCGAAATGCCAGGGTAGCACGATGGTTTCAGCAGACGCAAACATCGGACCACCATCGGTGCAGCACAAACCGGTGAGGCCATCGCTGCCATTTCTTCGTGGCGGATGAGGGCTCGATGAACAAGTCTTCATCTTTGCCCCACTTTTACGGTGCTACCAGGAGGAATGGCGTCTCGTCTGAGAGAGTAGATAAAGGATCTGAATCTGCCTGGCTGCATCGACAGGAAGGGTCCATCCGGGCTGATTCGTTCGCAACCGCAATGGAGTCCATGACCGATTGGAACAAAGAAGCATTGACCCGCGCATCGTGAGATTGTCCCCGCTGCTGATAGCCAGCCGTCGCGGGAAGATGGGTTCTTCGTCCGCCGGCTTTCCCAACACACGCACAGGCGCAGCGTATCGTCCATATAATCAGGTAAGGGCCCATTGCACACAACTACGGCTTACCTGAACCGCGTCGCCACTGCCGTACCAGAACACGATGTGCACGATGCCTTCGTCGTATTCGCGGACCAGATGCTCGCCGGCCCGCGGCTGCGCACGGTTTTCCGCCGCATGGTAAGCCGCGCTGACATCGCGCATCGCTATTCATTCCTCGATCCGGAGAAAAGTGCCGGCCGGTTTTCTTCGCATACCGCGCATGAGTTTTATCGGCCCGGCAACTTTCCCGCCACGGCGCGGCGTATGGAGCTCTTCGAGCAGTGCGCGCCGCTGCTGATGAGGAAGGCCGTTGACCGGCTGGACCTCAATGAGAAGGAACGCTCCGGTATTACGCATGTGCTGGTGACATGCTGCACCGGGCTCTATGCGCCGGGGCTGGACTTTGAGATTGTCGATCACCTCGGGCTTTCGCCGGGTGTGGAGCGCACGATGGTTGGATTTATGGGATGCAGTGCCGCGATCAATGCGCTCAGGATGGCGCGGCACATTGTGCGCTCTGAACCCGAGGCGGCCGTGCTCATGCTGAACCTCGAGCTGTGCACGCTGCACTTCCAGGAGACGCAGGAACTGGAGCAGGTGCTCTCGTTTCTCGTGTTTGCCGATGGAGCCGCGGCCAGCCTGATTACTGCGCGCGAGCACGGATTCGCGCTCGACAGTTTCAAAGCCGTGACGGTGCCCGGGACGAGGGGATTGATTACCTGGAAAATCCGCGGCCTGGGCTTTGACATGCTGCTGTCCGGGCAGGTGCCGGCGGAGTTGGGCAGAGCGCTTCACCAGGGCGAACTCATGGCCGAGCGCGACGGCATCGATCTGTGGGCGGTGCATCCCGGCGGACGGTCGATTCTGGATGCGGTGGAGAATGGACTGGAACTGCCAGCCGGCGCACTGGCGGAGTCGCGAGAGGTGCTGTCGCGCTTCGGAAACATGTCGTCGGCGACCGTGATGTTTGTGCTGCAGAGGATGATGCAGCAGGCGCACCCCGGCCAGCGCGGATGCGCGATGTCCTTTGGCCCTGGGCTGACAGCGGAGACGATGCGCTTCCATGTGGTCTAGTGCGGAGATCGACTTCAGACGGCGAGTTGCACCGGCCGATCTGCCGGAGCTGATGGATGGCGATTGCAGCTATGAGGATTTCCGTGGCTGCCTGGGCGATCTGGAGCAGGTCAACCGCTGGCTGCTGGGCTATCGGCCCACGCTGGCCTGGCTGGAGCGGTTGCCACGCGGGTTGCGTGATCCCCTGCGCATCGTCGACGTGGGCAGTGGCGGCGGTGATCTGCTGCGCAGGATTGCTGCCTGGGCGCGAAAGCGCGGCATCGCCGTGCAGTTAACCGGAATCGATCTGAATCCTTATGCGGCGCGTGCGGCAGCGGAGTTCACGCCGAAGGATCTCGGGATCGCATGGGTGACCGGCGACGCTCTGGAGTATCGCCCCAGCCAGCCGGTGGATATCGTCGTGAGCTCGCTGATGACGCATCATCTGGAGGATGACGAGATCGTCGCCTTGCTGCGGTGGTTGGAATCCACTGCGCAGGCAGGTTGGTTTATCAATGACCTGGAGCGGTCCAGGTGGAGTTGCAGAATGTTTGGGATGGTGGCGAAGCTGGCGGGATGGCACCGGTTTGTGCGGCACGATGGGCCGGTATCCTTCCGCCGCGCCTTCCGCAGGGACGACTGGCTCCGGTTGCTGAAGATGGCTGTGGTTCCGCGCCAGGCTGTTACGGTCGACCATCGCTGGCCGGGACGATTGTGTGTGGGGCGGTGGAAGTGAGGTCTGGGCCGGCCGGAGCCGATCCGGCTCATGCTCGGCTGGCGCGGGCGGATGCGCCACGAGTTCCGCGACAGTGAAAGGGGCTTAGAGCATGTTATTCAACACATTATGTCTAACCGTCCGAGAGTGATTCATGTCGACTTCAACGATGCCGGCGCTCAAAGCCCCCGGCTCCAGATTCAGGATTGTTCTGTGGGCTTCGCTCGGTCTCACCACGCTCTTCGTCTTCATTACTTCAGAAGTCCTTCTCATCGCCGACTATCCGATGTACCACGCCTACCGCTTGCAGGTCATCGCCGATCGCCATCTCCTGATCCCGCATGCGCTCGCCGGAACCTTCGCTCTCCTGATCGGCCCTGTCAATTTCTCCACGCGGATCCGTCAACGCTATCTCCAACTCCATCGGACTCTCGGCCTTATCTATGTGATATCTGTGTTTGTGGGCTCCTTTACGGGGATTGCTCTTGCAGCCGGCCGCCCGGGTCTCCCCGGAACCTCCATGCAGGCCGCTGCCTGGATGGTCTGCACCACCGCCGCTTTCATAGCTGCCCGCAACCGCCAGATCGCCGTACATCGCCAGTGGATGGCCCGTTCCTATGCCGTCACCTTTACCTTCGTCTCCAGCCGCGTGCTCAATCTCTGGCCTCGCTACTGGAGCCATCTTGGCGATTCCTTCGCCGCCGTCGGCGTAATTGCCTTCACGCTTGCGTCGCTGCTGATCGTGGAGATCGGTCTCAACTGGCGCGAGCTCACCACCCGCCGCGAGGGATCGTCGGCTGGCAGGCTCTGAGGGTTCAGGGCATGTGCATCCGCCCCCGCTCCTTCCCTGCGTCAGTGTGACGATTTGTACAGAATGCGCGCTGAACTGTTCTTTTGGACGTCTACTGGAGAGTTGGAGTCCACGGCAAAAGCAATTGGATATCCAGTGAATTGGGAGGGAATGTTTTGCAGGACGAAGTACTGATCCTCGGTGGTGGAGTGGCAGGCTGTGCGGCTTCGATCGCGCTCGCCAGAAAGGGAAGAAGTGTCACGCTCATCGAACGCGAGCCCACACCGCGCCATAAGGTTTGCGGAGAGTTCCTGAGCGGCGAGGCCCTTGAAGATCTGCACGCGCTTGGCCTCGACACAACCTCGCTGGGCGCCGTGCCGATCCACTATGTTCGACTGGCTGCTGCAAGGCGCGCCGCGACCGCCCCCTTGCCCTTTCCCGCGAAGTCGCTTACACGCAAGGCGCTCGATACGGCGCTCATCGCGACAGCCATCGCCGCGGGAGTCCGTGTGGAGCGTGGTCGCAGTGTGCAGTCGCTCAGCCGCGCGGCCTCGAATCTCTGGCAGGCTACGCTCGACGACGGCGCCACATACCAGGCTCCAACCGCCTTCCTCGCCACGGGCAAACACGATCTGCGCGGCCACGGCCGTCCGAAGGACCCTCACCAGTGGGTCGGCTTCAAGATGTATTACCGGCTGTCTGCCGCCCAGACCGCTGACCTGGCGGATGCCTCCGAGTTGACACTCTATTCCGGAGGCTACGGCGGTATCCAACCGGTGGAAGACGGCATTACGAATTTCTGCTGTGTAGTGCAACGGCGCTATTTTGCAGATGCGGGCCTTCGCTGGGAGGGCCTCCTCGCGAAGATGCGGCAGGATTGTCCCCACCTCGCGATGAGGCTGGCCGATGCGGAGCCGCTGCTCGACAAGCCGATCACCATCACTCATATCCCGTACGGGTACCTCCGTCGCTCGACTGAGGATGGACTCTACTGTATCGGCGATCAGGCAGCCGTAATCCCCTCGTTCACAGGCGATGGAATATCGATCGCGCTGCATACTGCCCGGCGTGCTGCCGCTGCCTGTCTTGCCGGGGAACCGGCGCCGGTCTTTCAACCGAAACTTCGTTCCGCCATGCTGCCCCAGATGCGCCTTGCCCAGCTGGCTGCCAATGGCTTGAACAACGCTCTCGCGCGCGCTGTCCTGCCCTTCTGCCTCGGGGTCTGGCCGGGCGCGATGCGCGTAACAGCCAAACTCACGCGTGTCACCCAGCCCCCGGCTGTTGCTCCACCGGCGTTTGCCAACTAGAGTCGAACCGCGCCTGTACAACTCCCGCTAGTCCAAACCTCCATGGAGATGCAATGAAATCCTTCGCAGTTCTGGCTTTCGCGCTCATGATCGTTCCCGCCGCACTTGCCCAGCATCAGACCTTCTCTGTCAACCCCAATGCCAGCGAGGTCAGGATGACACTCAACACGACCCACGAGGTCGTTCACGGCACTTTTCGCATCCAGTCCGGATCGATTGAGTTTGACCGCGGTGCTCCTGAGATGTCGGGGTCGGTTGTCGTCCTCGCCGGCAGCGGCAAGACCGGCAATGGCAGTCGCGACAGGAAAATGAAGAAGGACATCCTCGAGGCCGGCCAGCACGCCACCGTTTCCTTTGAGCCGAAGACCTATACCGGCGCCATCGCTCCTTCAGGCGACTCCACTATCCAGGTAAGTGGTGTCTTCACCCTCCTCGGCACGCCTCACCAGATCACCATCCCCATGCTTGTCCATCTTGATGGCACAACCGCAACCGTCAAAGCTCGTTTTACCGTGCCGTACATCCAGTGGGGACTCAAGGATCCAAGTTTTATGTTCTGGAAAGCGGACAAGGACGTCGCGATTGACCTGTTTCTGAGTGGCCGGCTTTCATCATAGGCAGCCGCTTTCTTTGCCATGTCTGTGGGGCCTGAAGTCAGGACAGATCGGGTCCACAGGCGGAGAGGAACACTCCATACTGACTGAGAGACTCATTGTTGCCGGATTCCGAGAATCCACTCCAGCCCTTCACCGCTGCTGATTGGTCTGCTGGTTCTCCTGCTGCTGATCGATTTTCTGCTGACGACCGAGAACGTCCTGCATGATCTGCTGCGGAGTCTCCGGCGTCCCTGAGTCGCCATTACCAAAGGGAGTTTCCATCGGCGGAGGGCGCGATGGCTCAGGAGGCGCATCGGCTTCGTCGTCCTCCGAGTTACAACGATTGCAAGGGTTCGCAGTTGTCTGCGGGTTGGGCGGGATGCTCAAAACGATCTCCAGCGGGACTTCAGAGTCACGGCCACCAATCATCAGCACGTTGTAACCGGAGCCGTCGAGCAGCTTCGAGAGCACGTCGCGCACCGGACCCGGTCCGTAGCTGCCGAAGATGCGCTGATCCTGTGAGGGTTCCTGCAGCTTGACGCCCGTGTCGGCGACGACCCGGTGGAGAATTTGGATGAGGCTGGAATTGTACGCTTCAATTTCGAGGCCGCGGCCGTTCCAGCTGACCCTTGCCTCATGAGGAGGCTGGTTGGCGGGCCAGATCGGAGCCGGCGGGGCAGACAGTCCTGCGGCTGTCGCTTTCCGAGCGAGCCTGCGCTGCGTCGAAGCACCGGGAGCCTGCATCGCGGCGCGGCGGCGCGGTTGGGCGGGCTTGGCTGCGGCCCCGTAATGCTGCATCGGCTTTGTGGCCTGCGGCGCAGATGTCTGCGCGGAAACGTTCTTTCCGCTCAGGATTGCAGGGACGGCCAAAAGCGCGAGAATTAAAAGCGCAGGTCCGAGAACCGGCCGCTCAGGAAATCCTTGCCGGCGCAGGCGCGAAGGCGCTGGCTGGGGATGCATCGCCTTTGGCCGTGGATTCATCATCGGTTGCTTTGCAATCGGCGGGGCGGCACTTCAGGGCTTCAATGAGTGAATCACAGGCAGCAACGCATTCTTCTGCATCGACTGCAATCTATCCGCGCGCGAGTCGGCGCCTGCACCGCTATACGGCATCAGGCCCAGCATCCAGGAAAAGTCCTGCGTCGAGGAATTCGGCACCACCGGAGTGCAATTGTCGTTCTGGTTTTGGTTGCATGCGTACCCAATGTAAGGCCAACCGCGCGGCGGCCTTCCGAAGTTGTCTTCGGCTGACCCTGGCGCAGGTTGCTTGCCGTCGTAAGCGGCGTACTGGTGGCAGGTGATACACGATGATTGGCCCGGCGGTACTCCCTGATTGAACTCTACAAAGGAATTACCGAGCAATGTCGGCTTCCCTCCGGATACGAATTCGGTCTGCACCCCGGTGAGGAAGTAATTGTTAAACGCCGGATTCAGGTGTGCCGCGGCTACTGCCTGGTGCAACGCCTCGCTCTGCTGTGCCGCCTGCCCCTTGCCGTAGGGTTGGCTCGATGTTGTGCCCCATGGATCGAGACATGCGCCATAGAGCCTGGGGTCGCAGCGATTGGGATTCGTGATGCTGCTGTTAGGCTCAAACGTCGCCCACAGCCAACGGACCATCGACTTGGAAGTAATGTGGATGCCTGCCAGCGCATAACACGTGCCGTTAATCGTCTCGGTATACAGGTGGTTGGTCGGATCCGGACATGCAAAGCTTGGGCTGCTGAAGGAACTCGCCGGCACCCAGTCCAGCTTCACTTCCACGGAGTCGAGATCGCTGCGAAGATCGTTCATGCCCGTCCCAGGAAAGTTGATTGCCATGCCGTGCGCATGACCGTAAGCCTGCTGCCCGGTGAGCGTGGTCAGGCCGCTCCTCTTCAGAAAGGCCGCTTCCGGCGGGCTAACATGAACCTCTTCGCAGAACATGGCGCTCCGCGTCAAATTGGAAGGTGGCCGGTATCCGCCCACCGGTGTTCTTCTCATTGCGCTGCAGTCGCTGCCTGCCATTTTCCCGGCCACGGGGCTTGCGTGCAGCACGCGCCGCCCCTCGCCGTAGCCTCCGGCTCTCGCGGTCGCCCCCATGATCGCCGCGCTGGGGCATCCAATCGCATGGGGATTGAGCTGACACTCCTCCGGCCACGCCTCAACGGTTAAGTGACCGGTGGCAGGCCGCATCGCTTCCAGAAAGAGACCCCAGGCCAGTGAATCGAAGTTGGGACCATAAAAGGCATCCGCCCACGCTGCCGAGGCGCCGCTGTTGCCCGCCGGCTGCTGAGACGCCGCGGTATATTTCCGCGGCTCCTGCGGCCGGACTGCCGCCTCCGCGCGGCCTCTTGTGTAAACGCAGAAACCACCGGCTACAACTACGAGCGAGAGCAGAGCGGCGGAAAGTCTCATGTAACTTCTCATGTAAATATCCCATTCCCCCGCCATATCTCACCGCGAACCACCATGATGCTGCCTGGGAAACGGGGTAAGCCGAAGCTCGCCCCGTTCCTCAGCGGGAGAAGGCGATGGCGAAAGGCGAAGGTCGTGCCCTCCACAATTAGACCTTCGCCCACGCTTGTTCGTCCCGTGTCAGAATCAACCGTCGTTAGTGATCGTCTCCCGGTGGCGGTGGGCCGTCGTGGTGCCGCGATCTAACGATGAGCGGCACCGCGGCGGTCGCGGCTGTGTATGTCTGGTAGGCGCCTGTGGCGGATGTCTGTGCTGTGTAGATATCCGTTGGCGTGAAAGTCGCCCGCAGGATGTAACTGCCGGGGGGCAGCACCGTACCTGCTGGCGGCCAGTATACCCATGTGCCTGGAACCGGCACATTCGTCAACAAACCCGTGCTTCCTGGAGCCACCGCCGCCAGGCCTGAAATCTCCCTGGCCGACGCCGTTGCATTCAGCTGGTCGGAGGTCAGCGGGGTACCCGCGGTTATGGGTGGAGGCGCCCCCCAGGTGATGATTGGCGTCAGCGGGCACCCGGGCGGAGTGCAGGAGTACGGGTTCTGACGGTTGATGGTGGTCATCGGCGACCAGTCGGCCTGGGCCGTGTTGCTGTCGCCGATGTTGAACGATACGTTGAGCGGGTCTGTGGTGGCAGCTTCCTGCACGCCATCGGTCGTCGAGAAACCCGTTAGTCCTGGGTTGCCGGCGCCGGGGCTTGGCAGCCCGAGGGCGAAGAAGTAGCTTCCTGTCACCCTGCCCGGCTTGCCGTCATCGCAGCCAGGGTTGGTCGTCGATGCCACCGCCGACGGGAACAGAGAGCCGTTGTTGGCCGCGATCGTAAACGTCTGGGTGTTGGCCGCGGCGCCTTTAGAAGGAACAGGCGGCGGAACCGCGAAAGTATAGGAGCTCCCGTCTCTGCACGCGACGTCGATCTCCGTATACGAGGTTGGCACCGTCACTGTCGCAGCCACGTGCGCGCCGGGTATTGACAATTGATACTGCGAGGTAATGGTATCTCCGGTCTTGATGGTTAGCGACCGGTTCCATGGCCCGGACGTCTGGTTCAATGGCAGCATTACGTCTCCGCCTTCGTTCCAGACATCGCCGGCCGGAAATGCCGGCTGGCGCGCCTCTCGCCCCCGCATTGCTGGCTGGTGCGCGTCCCACCCCGGAAATTCCGGGTCGCGCGTCTCCCACCACCGGGTCCACATGTGGCGATCGATGGTCGGCTGAGCGCCGCGTGAGAGAGCGTCGGCCTCCTGCCACGAGGTATCGATTCCCCGGGTAGAGACATCCGCACCAAACAGGAATCTGTTGATCATGGGCTGCGTCGCGTTCTGCTGGTACGGCGGCACTACGCAGTGGAAGTGATTGGTGTCGATATAGTAGGCAAACCGGTCGCCTATGCCATAGTTCTTGTAGATTTCCTCGGTCGCCAGGGAATCGAAGGTGGCGGACCGGTCTCCCAGCCAGTAATAATCGCTGTCGCCTGTTTGCAGCAAAGCTCGCGGCGCAACCAGGGCCATCAACTCGAAATTATCGAACGGCAGTTTGTATACGTTGTCGCCGGAAAACTGTTGCAGCGATGAATTCCACCAATCGTAATCAGTGTCGTTGATGTCTTCGACGCTGCCCTGCGTCTCGATCTCATGCGAAATGCGCCACGATGGTGCGCCGCCACCGCCATTCTCCTGGGAAATAACAAGAGCTACGCGCTCGTCAAGTGCGCCGCCCATCAGTGCCATCTTCCCGGCGTAGGAGCATCCGGTTGTCGCCGAGTGTGTGGTATCGAGCGGGAGCGGAGTGTTGGCCTGCGCTGCAACCATTTCTATGCCGTCAATAACACGGCTGATTCCATAGGACCATGCGGCATATTCTGTCGAGTTACTCCCGTTGGGAAAGCCATTGGCAGCGTCGCACGCGCCTGAGCCGGCTGCGCCAGTGGTTATTCCCGCGCACAGCGTGGGATAGAGCTTAAAGAACCCATCGTTGTTATGAGCGGCCAATTGACCGAACGTATAGGATGCGAAGGCATCGAGCGCGCCGGCAAAGCCGAAAAACGTTCCGAAACTGACCTGCGCGGCACAGCCGGCTGCCGGTACGGTAACGCCACTCGGTAATGTTGCCGATGCGTCGAACGCCGATTCCGGCCAGCTTCCGGTCGGTCCTGTCATACCGATCACGTATGGCCACCCAGCAGCTGGTTTCACACACGTTGCGGACGGGGTTGGAAGCACAATTGGCACCGTCGTCGTTAGCTTGTTCGGCCCGTTTGGCCCGACCACCGTCACGTTGATCGTCAAGGTGCCACTCGTCGTGCTGCCCGGATTAAAGGCAAAGGACGCCGTCTCGGAGCATCGATAGGAAGTGCCGAGAACGTTATCTGCCGAGGTTCCCGTACATGCGGGCTTTGGACCCTGCCCGTATTGAGCAAGGGCAGCCATGTAATCCTGGCGGTGGTGCTCCTGTGCTGACCACCCGGTGTCGCGTACCCCATCGGGGAACGCAAACGGGTCCGGCAGTTGCCGAACGATGGGGAGTTGCGCGAAGGACGGAAAGACCGGAGCCGGGTATTGGCCCAGACCCGTATTCTCCTGGGGGTAGACCAGCGGGGGTTGCCCATCCGGCGAACCTGGCAGACGATCCTGCGCTGGTGTCGTAGCTGCGCACAGCAACAACGTCGCGGCCAGCCCAAAGGATGTTCGTGCGAGGTGCAACTTCTTTAGAGATTTACGCATGCTGCTCCTCCTTGTCGTCGGTATTGATTTGGATTCCGAGGACTGGAATTGTTGTTGCGCCCTGGGCGCTGAAGGGAACGGCTGGCGAACGGCCGAAAAGCTGGCACGATCCACGGGAACAGCTCGATTTCATGGTGACCTCACTTGTTGGCCCGTCAGCGGGGAAGCTGGCAGGCTCTGCACTGAGGGCTAGTTCAGTGCGGGGGAGATGCAAGTCTTAGTCAAGTGCGATTACTGCTCTGGAGTTGGACGCCGGAACAGGTCCGGAGCCTTGTGTTAACGTTTCGCAGGTTACTGGCATACCGTCGCCGGAAGCAGGAGTGCAGAGGGGTTAAGTCGCTGCAAGTCGGATTCCGCAAAAGCTCTCGGAACGTTGACGGCAAGCTGGAGCGAGAACCGGAATCGAAAGTCTGTGCGTTGTGCGTACCCGATCGGGGACTGACGACCGAACGCCTGTATAGTTTGCGTCACAAACAATATCCCCGGGGAATTCCGTGTGTCAATAGGAAACCAGAATGTTTTGCATGTTGTTCATGCAGAGCATGGCTGGAGCCTGCGGCTCGGTGCTGATTGTCTACGCCATGCCGGGAATTTCCCGGGAGAGTCGGTCGACGGTTGACAGTGCGGATGGGTGGACCCGCGGCAGACACCGCATCCGCACACATGCAGCCCCGCATCGTCTTTCCCTTGCTTTCAACAAAAAACACGCTGCTCCCGGCGGTCCTGGTTGAATGTGGCCGCCTCGGCAAATCGGGCCAGCGCGCTTTCCTGAATGTCTTATCCATGCGGCTTCGGCCCCGTGAACCCTTCGCGCGCTTGACAAGCCAGTCATTATGCTCCTATAGTTCGGGCCGCCTACTAAATCGGGGTGCGTCCTGCGCTACACGCCTCGCTGAATCCCGTTTCTCAGTTGTGGAAACGAGTGTTGGCCCCGCCGCCATGAGCTGCGGGCAGACGCAGATTTCTTTTGGGAGGAAGTCGATGACGGAGAGGCCAGTCATGAAGTATTCAACCCCGGCAGCAGCCTGCGGCTGGCTGCTCGGAATTGTCATCGTCGCTGTATTGATGCTTGCAGGCAGCGGGCCGGCGGGGGCGCAGGCGCTGCTTTATGGTTCCCTCACGGGCACGGTCACCGATCCCAGCGGCGCTGCGATCGCCGGCGCCCAGGTCATCGCACGGGAGCCCCAGACCGGCATCAGGCAGACTGTAACGACGAATTCCGAGGGCATCTACCGTTTTACGGCGCTCTTACCGGGCACATACATGGTGACGGTCTCCGCGAAGGGGTTCCAGACCCAGGCAACTCCTGATGTGGCCGTTCAGGTGAACGGAATCGCCCAGGTGAACGCCACACTCAAAGTAGGACAGACATCGCAAACCGTTACCGTCACCACGGCCGCTCCTTTGCTGCAGACGCAAACTGCCGTCGTGCAGACGAATATAACCGCCCAGCAGATCGAGAATCTGCCTATCTTTGGAACCGAGGGAGCCAACTTCCAGTCGTTGCTGCGGGAGATCCCTGGCTCGGGGCTGACCTCGGAGACCAACTCCACCGCCGGCAACCCGCAGAGGGCAATCAATACCAACTTCAATGGTCAGTCGTATCAGTCAATCGACACTCGAATCGACGGTGTGCTGGACGCCTATCCGTACCTCCCGGCCAACGTGGCCTACGTGCCGCCGGAAGACGCGATCAGGACCGTGAACGTTGTGACAAACTCCTTCACTGCCGAGCAGGGCATGGCGGGCGGCGCCGAAGTGAATGTGGAGATCAAGTCCGGCACCAACTCTTTCCACGGTGATGGCCACGAATTCCATACTGACAATAACTTCGAGGCCCGAAACTACTTTGACACCGACCCAACTATCTTTCCCCATATCAACCGCTTCAACCAGAACGAATTCGGCGGCGCCGTCGGCGGCCCCGTTCTTAGGAACAAGCTCTTCTTCTTTTTCGACTTTGACCGCACCACCACGCGGCAGTTAGCGGGTCCGGACACGCGGACTCTTCCCACAGCCGCCATGGCCAAAGGAGACTTCACCAACCTGCCCGGGAATCCGGTTATCTACGACCCCGCCACAGGCACCAACGCCGGAGCCGGCAAGACACAGGTGTCCTGTAATGGCGTCGCCAACATAATCTGCTCTGATCGCATCGATCCCGCCGCGGCATCCATGATTGCGTTGATGCAGCCGCTGTTTGCGCAGGAAAAGGCGACGAGCAACGGCCTCCTCAACTGGACGGGAAGCGGCACAGCCCTGTTCAACCGCAACAACAGCGACAGCAAAGTCACCTGGGTTCCGAGTCAGAACACCGCGGTATGGGGGCGCTACAGCTTCTCTAAGACGCTGGTGTACGATCCGCCTCTGCTGGGGGCTGCGATCGGCGACGCCACCAACGGAGGACAGCTCGGCAATGCTCCGGGGCTGGTTCAGCTCGTCGGTATGGGAGTTACGCACACCTTCACGCCCAGCTTGTTGTTCGACTGGAATTTCGGCTACACCCGGCAAAACCTGGGATCGACTTTCGACCTTACTTCGCCACGAGGGATCGACCAGCTGCATATTCCCGGAACCAACAACGCGGGAGCTCCGGGTAATCCGTCCTACTATTACGGCTGGCCGGGCTTCACCTTTACTTCCCCTGGAGACCTGAACGTCGGGAATGCGCAAGTCGCCAACCCCTTCCAGTTCCTGGACGATATGCTTGTCACCGACGCCAATCTGGGCTGGACCAGAGGAAGGCATAACTTCAAAGGCGGCTTCGAGTGGACTCACACCCTCATCAATCACTTCCAGGCGCAGGGAGGCACCTTCCAGAATGCGCGAGGGCAGTTCCAGTTCAATGGCGACGCCACGTCTGAGCAGGGAACTACTCCCACCTGGTTCAACGAATGGGCCGACTTCCTGATGGGATTGCCCAGCGAAACCGGTAAGGCAAGGCAGCTATTCAACCCCAATGCGGAGCGATGGGGGAGTTGGGCGTGGTACCTCCAGGATCAGTGGCAGATGACTCCAAAAATGACGCTGACCTACGGCCTTCGCTGGGAATATTACCCCTTCGGATATGCCGATAACGGTAAGGGTCTTCGCTGGCTGAATCTGCAGACGGGCCTCGTCGCGATCGGTGGCTACGGCGGCGTTCCGCGCAACGACGCGGTCAGTGTGGGAAGCGGGCAGTTCCTGCCACGCGTGGGGTTTGCCTATAACGTCAGGCAGAATACCGTCATTCGCGCCGGCTATGGATTGACCGCGGATCCGTACGACCCATATCACGTCATGCTCAACGCTTATCCGTCCTTGCTCCTGGATACCAACCTGCCGCCGAATACCGCCGATTACGTCCCCGCAGCCAGCCTCACCGGCCTCAACGGGACTGGCCTCGGCAGCGGAACGTATTCCGTTCCCACCGGCATTGTGCTGATCCAGCAGCCGGATTTAAGTTCCGGTCATATCGCGCTGCCGACGAGCGCCAGCACCACCACCGTCCCCAACCCGTATGACCGCGGCTATATCAACTCCTATAACTTCACCGTCCAGGAGGAAATCGGCAGGAATGCCGCCTTCAACATCGGTTATGTGGGCGCCTATGACGTCCGGCCGGTAGTCAGCATCAACGCCAATCCTTCGGCGCCGGGTACGGGCACCGCTGGCGGCGTTCTCAGCCAGAAGTACGGCGCCAACTACACGGGAGGCATCGGCGAACTGCTTCCCTTTAAGGACAGCCGCTATGATGCGCTGCAGACCTCGTTGAAGTACGGGTTTGCCGGCGGCTCAAATCTCAACGTGGTCTATACGTGGTCTAAAACGATGAGCTATGCGGACGATCAGGAGCTTAATCCTGGAGGGTTCTTTATCAGCTACGCGCCCGATTACTTTAAGAATTATGGCCCATCCCTCTTCGACCGCACCAACAATTTCGAAGTTTCGGCCGTGGTGGCATCGCCGTTCGGGAAAGGAGAGCCGTGGTTGAGAACGGGAATCGGCGGCCACATTCTGGGTGGCTGGCTCATCGACCCCGTTGTTAGCGCCATGAGTGGCCTGCCCTTCACTGTGACGGGCAACGGCAGTTCTCTGAACGCGAATGGCTCGTCTCAAACCGCCGACCTCATTGCCCCCTTCAAGCGGGACCATGGAAAACCGCCGCGCGTCGGCGTTGCCTGCGCTGTCGGCGATCCAAAATGCTCGTATTTCTCTCCCAATTCCTTCGCCCAGCCGCTGATTACCAGCGCAGCTACCGCGCACTTCGGAAACACCAATCGCGACGAGTTCCGCGGTCCGGGCTATTTCGACATGGATCTGAGTTTGGTGCGCGATTTCCATCTCAGGGAGTGGGCCACCCTCGAAGTGCGGGGCGACGCCATGGGGCTCACCAATACTCCCCACTTTGGCAATCCAAATGTCTCCTGCGCCGGTAGCGGAGCCGCTCCCGGTCCCGTTCCCACCAGCGGCGGTCTATGTGGCGGGAATAACTTCGGCGTCATCACCGGCTTCGTCGAACCGGGCGGCTACTTCGGTCAGGAGCCCGGCAACCGAACCGTTTATGTCGGGGCCGAAGTGAAATTCTAAAGAAGCACCCAATTCGATCCGCCGGCAGTTTGATCTGCCGGCAGGTCCATCTTCTGAGGCTCAGCATCCGATAGAATGACAGCAAGGAGAATAGAACGTGCAAACCTCAGAGATACTGACAGCTATCAACGAAGAAATCAGCCGCCTTCAGCAGGTCCGTAACCTTCTTGCCGATCACCGCACTGGCCGAGCGCCTCGCGGGCCCCGCGCCGCGACCGCTCCAGCCACAACTTTCCCCTTCGGCGCGGGCGAAACCCCGGCTCCCAGGAAGCGCCGGAAGCTCAGCGCCGCTGGCCGGGCTCGCATCGCCGCCGCCCAGAAGGCCCGCTGGGCCAAACTGAAGAAGGAAAAGAACGGAAAGTAGCACGTCCGTAAAACTCGCCCCATCGCGGCCAGTTCAGGCTGGCGAGATTCCTTCTCACTTTCTTTCCCGGTCTCCCTCCACGCCTGCCTCTCGGCGGCAACGGCTCACGGGGCGACGGCCCACTCTGCAGAAAGCTAAGGCTCTTGAGCCTTTGCGGCTGTGGAGAACAAAAAGCGAAGTCGGCGGTAGACTACCCGCATGGGTGGAGAACGGGCCTCCTCATTACGCATGCGTCTCGCCGGCAAGGTATGTGCCTTGTGCCGGGTATCTCTGCCGCCGCCGCACCAGCCGGGTGAACAGCTCTGCGCCCGCTGTGCCGGGCAGAGGAAACCTCCGCGTCGCGTCTACATGTCGTTTCAAACCCAGAGCGGCTGGCATTGCCAGTTTCTCGAGGAGGACTTGAAGACGCCGATTCCTGTCCGCCTGAATCTTATAGCTCAGAAGAAGCTGTTTGAAATCGCGGAGCGCGGCGGCTACAAGCTGAATCTCGAAGGCCGCCAGGCGTTGCAGCGCGCCATCGACATGGGCCGGGGTGGAATCTGGCTCGATCTGACCGAGGAGCAGTATCGCAGGCTGAAAGGTGCGAGATAGCCCGGCGACGACGATGCGCGCCATCGCGCCTTTTGGCCTCGTAGTACAAGGTGTCACGACTTCGATTGCCTGGGCTCATCAGGGGCTGATAGCCCTTGAGCCATCAGATGGGCACGAAGCAGATCCACGATGACGCGAGCGATGCAGCGGAGCGAACATTTGAGCGCAACCCAGTTGCGACGGGAAATCAGCGCCCGCAATCTTGTGCGCGGCCGGCACTATAGCCACGAAACCTCGTGGGGGCCGGCGGCAAGCGTCATTTTCTCTCACACGGACGGGGTCCACGGGAACTTCCTGCCGGCATCGTGGTCAAGGATCAATGGAAATCCTGCATGGCAAAAGCGCCTCACCAAGAGCTATACCGCCAGCCGATATGTCCCGCGCGCGCAGGATAGACGGCGCTTTGAGCTGGATTGCGCCACCAGTTCCGACGCCCTGCTGATGAACATCTTCTGCTATCCACGGGTACTGAGCCGCAAGCCGGTGTGTACTTTGCTGGGCATCGAACCAGGCCTGTCGCCGGAGTTCGGCTTCCGTCCCGCGATCCCGCTGTCGAACAACCGTGCCGATCGAACGGAGATCGACATGAGGCTCGGCTCGCTGCTGGTTGAAGCCAAGCTGACGGAAGCCGATTTCCAGCGCGCGCCGCTGCGGCTGCTCTCCCGCTATCGCGACCTTAACGACATATTCGACACGGATCTGCTGCCCATCCGCAACTGCGTCGTCCACTCGTGGCAGCTAATTCGCGGAGTACTGGCTGCCCGTTCAACAGGCGGTTCGTTCTGTGTCTTCTGCGACGGGCGCCGACCGGATCTGATTGACCGCTGGTTCGAAGTCATGCGCGCGGTGACTGACAGTTCGCTGCGAACCCGGCTGGGAATCCTCACCTGGCAGGAGATCGGCGTCACGCTGCCGAAGCCGGTCCGCATATTCCTGGACGAGAAGTATGGCATCTGAACCCGAACTGCGACGGCGCCGGCTGTTTCTCGACCTAACCCGGCGCTATAGGACCAGCTAAGTCTCTGAGCAAAATTCGCTGTGGGGCATCGCATCTCGTCTGCTTCCCTTTCTTCCAGGCGAAAAACTGCCCGCTCTTCAAGCCCCGTTCACGGCAAAAGGCCGCTACGCTCTGACTGCTCAGACCCTGCTCAGCAACCAACCCACGCCACTTCGTCCACGCTTCCGACTTGCGTCGTCTCATCCCTCAAGAGTGGAGCTTCGTGCTCCGCCGATCAAGATGGGGTCCAGATAGCGCTCACGGTTTACTCCAGCGGCGGACACACGGTTCTCGGCCACACCAACCCCCACGTCAACCGCTACCTGCGCTGGGGCTTCATCGAAGCCGCCACATGCGCCGTGCGCTTGCACGCGTACCGCGGCAGTCACAAAAAGAAAAATTGCTCCGACGCCTCTCTGGCCTCCCCGACACACCCTCGCCTCGGCGTGCCCAGGATATCCCTTGCCGCCTGCGGCGGCAATCTGGTTAAAAACACACTTGACATGGAGCGGCGCTTTCATACATGACGTGTCAGCCTACTGCCGCCGCTTTAGCGGCGTTGTCTTTCGGATGCTGGCTCCGCGCAGGATTTCAGGGCTGCCACGACACCAGATTCAGCCGGGCTGACGCGCCACAGGCCCGCCGTCGCCTGCGACGACTACCGACAGGGTGCGGGCACCTGTGCATCCGTCCAAGTGGAGAGGATGCGGACACTGGGATGCTCATCTGGGTCGGCCACGCTCCATGTGCCATTCTCGGCTTCTACGACCAGCTTGTCCCCTACCTTCCGCACCCGAATCGTAGGCGAAAATGCAACAAGATTCGTTACCTGCGCTGGAGCAACGTCAAGGAGGTTTCCCTTCAGATTAGAAAATTGGTCGCTATAGTGCCCGTTGACTTTATTTCGATCTTGCAGCGTGACCGTCACCGTGCATCTCGAATCTTTATTGCTCGTGCCGCAGGCATTCATGCCCGTTGGATCGGTCTTGCTCAATGGGTTGTTCAGCACATAGGAATACATGTTGAGGTCCTGCGGATTTGCAAGGTGCGCATCGAAGGCTTGCTGCTGGGTACGACTACCGTTCTGCCACGCAATCCAGGGCAGCTACGCCAGCTCATACCATGTAAGACATGGCGAAAGGGACGCAAATTGTCCAGGGGCTTTATGGTAGGCACGAGGAGACTCGAACTCCTGACCTCTACCGTGTCAATCGGCGAACGTTAAGCAATACAAACACTTACAAGACCTTAGCCGCCGCAGAAGTCCTTGTAAGCAGTGCAGGATTCCTGATTTTGTGCCCTTTCTAGGCCCGTTTTGTGCCCTTGCGGAGATCGATGAGATCTCCCACTATTGCCTCATCACCAGCACCCTCGGCTTTCCCCCAGAACTCTGTAGTCGGTCACGGACCGCATCAAGGAAACACCCCATGCCGCTGAGGCCTCTCAGAATTGCGATGGGGCAAGCTTCGGCGGGGGCAGTTAATCATACCCTTACCAAGTGAGTGGATAAACAGATTACAGGCAGCCCATCTTTTGTACCTGTGAATCAGATTGAATCGGAGGGGGCGATGGAAACCGATTCATCCGCTCGATGCCATTATCATCCGGTTGTCAGAGGTTTAGCTCTCATTTGCTGCGTGGCGCTGGTGGCCTGGGTTGTGGGGTGCGGCGCGACGACTGTGAACCATTCGTCTACGGGCAATGGTGGACCGGCCAGCGGTAGTTCCGGCTCTGGCGGCAGCGGTGGTTCCGGCTCCGGCGGCTCTGGCTCGGGTGGCTCCGGCAGCGGCGGTTCCGGTGGGTCTGGTTCAGGGGGTTCCGGGAGCGGCGGATCTGGTTCGGGTGGGTCTGGTGGCTCTGGTGGTTCCGGCTCTGGCGGCTCTGGATCGGGTGGCAGCGGCGGTTCTGGCGGTTCAGGCTCAGGCAGCCCTCAGTTTTACTACGTCCTTGGTTCGAATTCGTCGCAACTGAGCGGAATTGCCATCGACCCCAATGGAGTGTCGCTGGTTCCGGGGAGCCCTTATTCGCTGGGTTCGACCTCCAATGCCTCGTACTCATTTTTCAGGTCGTCTGGATTTGTCTATACCTCCTCTTCACAGCAAGGGGATAGTGTGACCGCCTGGAAGATCGATCCTGCTTCAGGAGCACTGACGAACTCGCGTGCGATACCGCTGAGTGGTGACATTGAGATTATCGATGCCGCGGCAGGGTATCTGTATACTTATCTTCCCTCGAACACTTATGAAATATCCCAATTGTATGGATACAAGATCAATCCGCAAGACGGGACGTTCTCGGAGTTGCCAGGCTCCCCCTTCCCATATTCGACCAGTGCGTATGGGAACATAGTTGTCACTCAGAACGGCGCTTGGACATGCTTTACCCCATTCGAAGGTCCCGGAACAGCAGGCGGTCCGATTTCTTGCGAACAACGAGATCCATCCTCGGGCGCGCTTCTCTCGAACGTTGTCAGTGATCCACACGGAACGTACTACGACGCAGTCGAAGCCCTGCAAGGGTCCTACCTCGTCGCCATGAATGAATCGAACGGCCTGCTCGATACCCTTCGGGTTACCCAGTCGGGAATTCAGGTCACGAGCGAAACTGATATCGGATCTCCAGATGGGATGGTAGCCGCCGTTCCGGATACCGCAGGCGACAAGGTCGCCGCTATCAATGGAGAAACCGGCGTCGTGACGTTGTATCAGGTGGAGGCAAGCACCGGATACCTAAGTGAAATTCTGGAGCAGCAACTCGCATTGAATCCCCAATCACTCGGCTTCACAGCGGACGGCAATTTTCTGGTCGGATGTGCCGATCCGGCCACAGCTCCTCCGCCGCAGTATGTACTAGAGGTCTATCGGATAAGTAATAATTCGCTGATTCATCTCTCTGGATCGCCGATTTCTGTGCCGAACTGTTGATTGTGTCCCTCCACTACTGCTGAAGCAGCAATTAGAAGCCGTTTTCTCGTCCTAGACTATGCCCCGACATTCGCGCTGTGGCGTCAGTGCTGCAGATTCGGCATTATCGACGGGTACCCCATCTACCTGATACGGTCGCCATCGTCAATGGAAATCGCATGCTGACGTCGTATCGGATGAATGCAAGCACCGGATTCCTAACCCAATCCCTCGCGCCGCCGCTTCCATTTGATCCCGACTGGGACACCGTCGGGATCACTTTCACGGCGAACGGCACGTTTCTGCTTGGATGCAGCCAGATGCGGCGCTCCCCCTTTCAATCCACGCTACAGGTCCATCAGATCGGCCAGTATGCGCTGACTCCTGTATCTGGATCGCCGATTTCTGTGCAGGCCTGTGATCTTGCTCCAACGCTGATGACGCAGCGGTAGCAACGAGCGCATCACCCGCGCTAAAACCGGGCGCCGGTGCCGTGGTTGCGGAAACCGGCGCATGCCTTCGACTTACTGATGACTCATTGTTACATTCGACAAATACACCTGATAGCTGTCATCGGTCTTGTCGCCCGCCTCCAGGAAGAGGGCCTCTGTATCATCCGTCGCCTTGGTTGCCGGGTTGTAGAGTGCGCTATTTATCGAGTATGTGGTGTTGCCCACGGACAAGGTAAGATATTGCATCTGATTTCCCGATGTCCGCTCCACTGAAAAGCTCACGTGCGTCCAATCCCCGGAATTGAACGTTGATGTCTTGCATGGAATTGACGTGGCGACCCACGAACCAGCGGCCACATTCCATACCCTCCAGACACCTCCCCCCTTAAAATCGCACATCAAGAGGAAAGCATAGTAATTACCGCCGATGGTTTGCGCAACCCCAAACTGTAGGTTTTGTGACTTAGTGACATCGGAGATGTAGACGTCCTCATCCATCTGCAGAATGTTATAGCTGTCCTGCGCGCCTTTCACATCCTGGAATCGGCTGTTTGAATAGGTGGACCCGGAGGCAGCGCTGTAGCTTGCAAGACCGCTGTACTGACCATTCATGGTCGGACTTGCCTGGTTCGAGGAATATGTGCTGGTCGCACTGCCGTTTCCACCGGCACACGAGCTGGTATTGCATACAGACCATGTGTCGTTCTGCAAATTTGAATACAGTGTTGCAGAGGACTGCAGATCGCTGGCCGTTACATTCGCTGTCACCGTCGAATCTCCCGAGACAGTGATGACGGCGGATTGCAACCCATAGGTCCCATTCGGGGTAAAGCTAACTGAAATATTACAGTATGCCCCGGGCTGGAGGCTGCTCCCGCAGTCATTGGAAACTGGGAACATCTGCGAGTTGTTGGAAGTTATGCTCGAGATGTTATACGGGCCAGTGCCGGAGTTCGTCAACGTGAAACTACGGGCGGCGGCGCTGTTGCCATCGAAGACGGTGCCCAGATCCAGCGTGCCGGGAGACATTACCGGGCTACCCGCTGGAGGAGCCGCATTATAGATGATCATGTTATCGACGTAAACGTTGTATGGGTCCTGCGCGGAATCGCCGTCCAACACCAACATCGCATTAATGCTGTCTTGGCTCTGAGTCGCCGGACTGAACCCCGGGGCTGAAAGTGAATAAGTGGTGGATCCAACCGTGATGGACGTATAGTTAAGCTCGTCGTTGTCGGTGTTCATTCTGAAGGACAGGTGGACCCATGTGTTTGCGGGGAACTGCGAGGTGAGGCAAGCATAGCCTGTGTCATACCAACTTGAGCTGGGCTGCCACAATCTCCAGTGCTTGCTTCCTTTGAAGTCGCATTGGAACAGGAACGGATAATATGTATTGTTGATCGCCTGTCCCATTGCGAAGACGATAGCCTGAGGCGCGTTCGGATTGTCTATGTAAACGTCCATGTCATATTGGAATTGCGTGACCGAGTCCGCCGAAGGCAATTGAATTTCGGATTGTGCGTTCGAATATGTTGGCGAGCCGCCGCTCAGGTAGTAGTCCGCACTGTATTCCGTTTGAGCAGGATTGAGCGTGTTCGGTTCCGAGGGGCTTGAAAGATTGGCTCTGCGCAGGAATGTGTAGTCTGGTGTGACTTTGGCGGGTTTTGCCCCAGGGCTGGTATCGGCTATTTTGTCCATGATGGGAGAGAACGACTGGACGCGGGTATTGGGGTGGCCGGGGTACAAGGTGTACCAGCAT
>DAHUYD010000189.1 GCA_027315385.1 Acidobacterium sp. | reverse complement strand
AGCAAGTTGGTGAAGCCAAGAATGGTTCCCGGCAGCACCATGAAGAAGATTCCGGTGGCAATCCACAGGCGGAAAATGCGGCTCTTGCGCCTCTCCAGCGCCACCAGGGAGCGCCGATCCTCTCGAACCGCGGTCGCCTGGGCCGGATCGTTTTCGATGAGCAGGGCGGGCATATCGTTCTCCTGCCCACAGCATCCTCCGGCGGAGATACGCAGGGCAGTGACTTTAGTCGCGCAGGCGCGGAGTCTTACACTGCGCTGTCAAGGATGGCGGTCAGCCCGGGCAGATCGACAACCGTGAGGCTGCGGGCCTCCACCTGGATCAGGCCTTCAGCCTGCAGGCGCATCAGGTTGCGCGAAACAAGCTCACGAACCGTGCCCAGCTGATGGGCCAGGTCCTGATGTGTGCCGGGAAGCTGGAATTCAATGCCGCGTTCCGAAGGCGCCCCGTCCGTCTGGGCGAGGCGAACCAGCGCCGACACCAGCCGCTGGCGCACCGTCGCGAAAGAGAGTTCTTCGATAATGCCCACCAGGCGCCGCAGCCGCCCGCCAACCACCGCCAGCATCTTCATCGCAACCTCCGGGTGCTCCAGACAGAAGCGGCGGAAGTCATCGCGCGAGATGAACAGAATCTGCGAGTCTTCGACGGCACTCACCGACGCCGGATACGTTCCGCCATCGAAGACAGGCAGCTCCGCCACCGATCCGCCCGGCCCCTCCACGGCCAGAACCTGTTCGCGGCCGCTCGCCGAGCTCTTGAAGATACGCAGTTTCCCAGTGGCAATGATGTGAAGACCTTTGCAGACTTCGCCTTCCTGGAACAGCAGCTCCCCCTGCGCAAAGCGCCGTCGAACAGCAAGAGCCGCCAGCAGGCGAAGCTCGTCCGGGGAAAGATTCGAGAAGAGCGAAACCGCTCCGAGGGCGTGGGCGACGTATCCAGGTTCGGGCATGGGGGAGATTGTAACGAAATGCGCCCCCTGTGACTTTGGTCGCAGCGCTGTTCGCCCCCTGTCCGTAGATTCGGTTGGAGGAGATCTCTTATGAGCACCCCTCAGACCACGGTTCGCGATATCGCTCTGGAACAGCCGGCGGCGATTCGCATTTTTGAGAAGTTTGGCATCGACTATTGCTGCGGCGGACGCAAGCCGCTGACCCAGGCCTGCGAAGAGCGCTCGCTGAACGTCGAGGCAGTCCTGGCAGCGATCGCCGATGCGGAAGAAGTCCATCAGCCCGCTTCCCGCGATTGCGCCGCTGCGCCCCTGGAGGCCCTCTGCGGGCACATCGTCGAGACGCATCATGCCTACATCCGCTCGGAGCTGCCTCGCCTGCGCCAACTCGCGCAGAAAGCGGTGTCGCGGCACGGCGAGAGCCATCCCGAGCTGGGACAGATTCAGCATCTCGTGGAATCAGCTGGTGAAGATCTGCTGCAGCACCTGAGCAAGGAGGAGATGATACTCTTCCCGTACATCACGAATCTGGAACGCAACCTGGCGAGCTGCGGGCCGCGTGCCCTGGGCTGCTTCGGATCGGTTCGCAATCCCATCCGGATGATGATGGCCGAACACGATGCCGCGGGTCAGGCGCTTGCGCAAATCCGCGAACTGAGCCAGGACTTCACTCCTCCCGAGAGTGCCTGCCCCACCTATCGCGGCTTCTATGCTGCGCTCGCCGACTTCGCACGGGATCTGCACTGCCATGTGCATCTGGAAAACAACGTTCTTTTCCCGCGAGCGATCGAATTGGATGAAACCTGCGGTTGAGCCGCTCGGAACAAGCTTGAAGACGCTTGTTCAGCGAGTCCTTGATGCCCCGGGCCGGCCGACTCTGGGATAACGAGGTTCGCTGCCTCAGCGGGGCTTCGCCGTCGACATTGGCCATCCAGGATTTCAGTCGGCTCGATCGCTGAACGGAACGCCATACATCAGCAGAGCAGTCCGAGGGGGACGATGTTGCGCCCCGATCATCGTCGGATTCCTGCCCATAGCCTTCCAGATCCGAACGGCAGCAGCGTTCATGTAGAGCAGTCGAGCCTGGTCGCGGTTCGCCCCCCGCTCGCTGTAGATACTGATCGTGGTCAGCAGTTCGGTTTGCCCTGACTCAATCAGATAAGGTCCGATGCTGAAGGGGGGAGCATTGCGAACGTCCTGCACGTCGTCCGAGCTTTGGGCGACGATGTCATAATTCAGCGACTTCCGGTTGCCGTCGGGATCCAGCCGGAATAACAAGTCGTTGGAAGTATGCTCGGATGAGAACTGTGGACTCTCCTGCGTGAAAGCTTCTTCATTCATACGACGCCGCCTTTGCAAACAAGTAATAGCGCCGCCAGCAATTGACGCAGCGGACCGCGCGCAGTCCCAAAAGAGCGAACAGACCGTCGAGCCATTCCGGCTCGGCTGACTTGAACTCGATGGAACTGCATAAAGGACATTCGCGCCGCATCCAGAGTAACCGCGGAATTATAGGTGGCCAGTTCAGCCTTGCACTGTTCATATTGATCGATCTTTCTCTGTGCGCTGGAGCCTGTTATTCACATTCGCGTGGGCAGCGTTGCGCCGCAACCCGAAGGGCTGGGGCCAATTTTCCTCATTTCTTCGTCACTCGTCACTCGAAGATTCCCGATATTCGTCGCTCCTCGAACTGAGAAAAAGTGGATCCCAGCGCCGCCAGCGGAAAAGTTAATAACAGGCTCTAGGAAGCCGCTGCATCGCCCGGGCTTGAATTGACATTCAGCCACAAAAGAAGTTCGCGGACGCTGCCGGTGGCGAGAGCTACGCACGAGTCTCCTGCGCCGTAATAAAGATGAATCGTGTCGCCGTCCGCCCCAATCGTCTGTCCGCACGGGAAGACGACATCTTTCACGTCTCCGCCGCGTTCATACGCCGCTTCGGGGCCGAACATCCACGAATCGCCGCGCTGCAGGCAGATTTCAGGATTCTCCCGATCGAACAGAGCAAGGCCGATCCGATAGATGCTGCCGGAGGCCGTCTGCCGGACACCGTGGTACAGGGTCAGCCAACCCTTCGCCGTTTCAATCGGCGGCGAACAGAGGCCGATCTTATTCGCATCCCACCATCCGCCGCGTCGAGCTTCGAGCATGATCTTGTGCCGCCCCCAATGCCGCAGATCGGGCGAGTAAGAGATCCACATATGTGCCCCCAGCGTTGTCATCGGCCGATGGATGAGAGCCCAGTACCCGCCGATCTTCCGCGGCAACAGAGCCGCGTCCTTATCTTCCGGCGGCATGATCACGCCGATTCGCTCGAACCTTCTGAAGTCCCTGGTGAGTGCGAGCGACACTCCCGGGCCGCCCCGGGCAAAGGACGTATAGGCAATCGCATATTGCTCCAGCTCCGGCACCCAGGTGATACGAGGATCCTCGATTCCCCAGATCTCTTCGGGATACTCTCGCGGTTCTGCCGGAAATGTGGGCGTAGCGTCGATGCGCCATTCATCCACTCCGTTAGCGGATCGGGCTACCGTCAGGTGCGAGAGCCCGCGCCGGTCTTCCACCCGGCACAGCAGCAGCGTGTCGCCGTCCGCCAGGCGCACAGCGCCCGCATTGAAGACGCTGTTGACTGCGTAGGGCCAGCGATCCCGGCTCAGAATCGGATTCCCGAGGTGGCGAGTGAACAGAGAAGGCTGAGAATTGCCGTCCTGAGAATCCTGGCTTTCGGAGTTGCGTCCGGGTTGCGTCGATGGAAGAAGAATAGGAGTCAATGGCAAACGCTCATTTCCTGGTTCAGGTGCCGGCCAGTTGACGCTTCCATGGCTTGCATATCCAGCAGCGCCATAAGAAACGAGAGGGTGGATTCAGCCCCCTGATTTTCGTTTACGCGGTCCGGATGCAATCCGTCTCTGCACCCTCCCGTCGCGGCTTCGTACAGCGGAACCTGCAGGTCGTTCTCTCCAAGGAACCAGCGGAATGCCGACCATGCTTCCTCCAGCCACGGGCTGTCTCCGGTTGCGTGGTATGCCTGAACGCAGGCCGCAATTGTTGCGCAAGCCTCAACCGGCTGCTGGTCGAAACGAGCCTTGCCTTCTCCCTCCGCAAAGAATCCTCTGGAGCCGATCGGAACAAATACGTGGCTGTCGTCTCGATGTTGCTCGGTGACAAGCCACTTCAGGGACTCACATCCCACATCGATCATTCTTTGGTTCCTGCTGTTCCAGCCAGCCAGAATGAGAGCCTGTGACAGGCGTGCGTTGGAATACGCAAGGCTCCTCTCGAACCAGCGCCACGCTCCGGTGTGGGTGCGCTCATAGAGGTCCAGCAGCTTATTTGCCAGCAGATTGCGCGTTCCCTGAATGATCCTGTCTCCTGGGAACCCCTCAAGATATCCCTGCATGCCCAGAATCGAAAACGCCCAGGCGCGCGGACTGGTGAAGGTGAGAGTGGCCGGAACCGCGGCCTCGAACAACTGGCCGCTTGCCCCTCGTAATCCAGCATCCGCAGAATGGCCGAGCACGGTTCCCAGCCCCCACAATGCCCGCCCATGGCTGTCTTCCGACCCGGTAGCTTCCTGCCATTCACGATCGTAGCCAAGAAAGTTTCTGAACCGGCCCATCTTGTCGTGGAAGGCAAACTCCAGAAAGGCAAGGTAACGGCGAGAGAGAATTGCGGGAAGCTCATTGCCGAATGCGGAGGACTCCTGCAGTAAGACAGTTACAATCAGGGCGCGGGCATTGTCGTCGGTCGTATAGCCTTCCTTGCAGTTGGGCACGGAAAAGACGGCGTGCTGCAAAATGCCTGTGTCGTCTGTCATGCGCCTCAGATGAGTTAGGTCCAGTGCCGGCAACTCATCGGTCGATCTGGCCGCAAGGATGTCCTGCAGCGACGGCCGCGGCCGCAGGATGCGTTCGCTGCGCGCACGTTGAAAGCTCGCCATATACGCCTGGGCAGTCCGCTGCCATGTGGTGCCCCGCGAGTGGAGATAGGCACGCTTGCGCATCGTATGCCGCTCGGCGTCGTTATCCAGCAACCGGATGGTCGCCTCTGCAATGGAAGCCGGATCGTCAAATGGAACCAGGATGCCGCGCCCATCGGCGAGCAGTTCCTGCGCATGCCAGTAGGGCGTAGAGATAATCGCTTTCCCCGCGCCCAGAGCAATCGCCAGCGTCCCGGAGACAATCTGCGCTTCCTGCCGGTACGGAGTGATGTAAATGTCGGCGGCGCCGACATGCTCTACCAGCTCTTCCGCGCTCACAAAGCGATTGTTAAAGATGACCTGAGAGGACACACCTAACTCGACGGCCAGCTTCTGTAGTTCCTCCCGGTACCGCTCCCCTTCGCGCCGCCGGATATGAGGGTGCGTTGCTCCCGAAACGATGTAGGTAACCTTCTCATGCTTGAACAGAATGGCAGGCAGCGCGCGAATGACATTCTCGATCCCTTTGTTTGGCGACAAGAGCCCAAACGTCAGGAGTACCGACTTGCCCTGGGTGCTGAACAGATCCTTAAAGTAATTCGGATCGGTGAATGGGAAATCAGGCACCCCGTGAGGAATCAGATCGATCTTTTCCGAGGGAATGCCGTACACACTTTGCAACAGCGTCGAAGCGAGTTCGCTCATCACGATCAGGCGATCGGAAAGATGCGCGATCTCTTCGAGGACATTGCGCTGATGCAGATCCGGCTCACGCAGAACCGTGTGCAGCGTCGTCACCAGCGGCATCTTCAGCCGCCGCAGCAGCGACAGGATATGGCTCCCTGCTGGTCCTCCAAATATGCCGTATTCATGCTGGAGACAAACCAGGTCGTTCCCATTGAAGTTCAGAAACTCGGCGGCGCGCTCGTAGGACGCGCAATCCTCCTGTTCGATTTCCATCCGCACCCGATCCGGATAGTCATAGCTCGATTCCGGATCGTTGACAGGGATCGCGAAAAGACTGGCGCTGCCATATTCCGAGGCAATCGCCGTGCAAAGGTCGGTTGTAAACGTCGCGATCCCGCACTGCCGGGGCAGATAGTTGCCGATTACGGCAATGCGCGTGGGCAGAGGCAGCGTAGCCCCGCCCGCGGACGTCGCGACGAATGGGAGTCCGCCTGCTGCTTCACTGTGAAGCATCTCCGAAAGAGTCATCGATTCCTCCCTTCAAAATTGGCATCAGGGCCACCCGGATGCGGGGCTCGACTTGCGGCCAGGCCCGGCGTCCACACCGCCTTGAGCATGAATGCGCGTGAAATGGGGCCTATTCCGGCGCGAGTTGCCGGATGCTCAGTTCGTCGATCAGGCCCAGCGAAGCGCGTTGTTGTATATGCCGCGTGTGCAGCGTCGCTTTGCAGATCCGAAAACCGAAGTATCGCGATACACGCAACCCACCCAGCTCCGCGGCATTGAATCTCGTTTCTGTCTGCACCAGAGCGCGAGCGATTGCCCGGTTGGCCGCCTCTTCGTCCGTTCGGCCCCAGCCCAGCCGCGAGCAGGCCGACTCGATCCACATGAAGTGCCAACCCGCCTCGCGCACCGCGAGGTCAAGTTGCGCCGGCGACGCGTTTTCAACCGACGTCCACTCTTTGCCGAACGCCTTCTGTTTCAAGCGAAGCCCATTCGGCAGCACGCAGCCCACGCGCAGAAAAATCGCCGGCGGCCTTACCACGAGCCTTTGCCGGATTTCCCAGCGTTGGTCGGAACTCCGACAGAGCCCCCCACCTGGGTGTTCGGTACGGCTTCAGCGGAAATCGGATGGCTCGGACTGATGCTCATGTCGGCGTCGACCTTTGCGCCGGGATCGGCGCCTTCCGCGGCCGGCGCACTATCGGACCGTTTCAGCCCAAATGGATAAACGGACGTCCCTGATTTCGTAGACAGATGGTTCTTTACATCCGATTTGTTCAGGAGGCTCATAAAAACTCCAGTCGGTCGTTGCGTACCTGAAAGGTGCTCGTCTGGAGCGAAGCGCGGAGGGCTGAAGGCGAGGAGGGGAATCTTGACTACTACCGTCACTATACGCCGGAAACTTATCCATGCTGGCGAAATATCCGGTCAAAGTTAGCCTTGCCGTCAGCGTCAGCGATAAGAATTGTGAGAATGTGAGCAATTCGGCTCAGATATTGCTTTGCCGTTCTGTTCCAATCATCTTGGAGCAGAGTCTCTCTATATCTCCTCACTCGTGGTCTGAGCTAAGTCAGCCCATCTGAAATGTGTTTCTCTTAGCCTCTCCCCATCCAAATGAAGGATAAGGAAAAACCATGAGAATCATGCCTGTGCTCCTGGCCGGCGCCATTGCGCTGACCGGCGGAAACCTCTGGGCTGCCTCCGGCCGCCAGGATGCCCTCCAGCGTCTGCAGATGTCCACCGATGTGCTCCACTCCATCATGAGCGCCCCGGATCGGGGCATCCCCGAAGAAGTGATGAGCAGCGCAAAATGCATTGTCGTGATCCCCGATCTTGTGAAGGGCGGCTTCATCGTCGGCGGCGAACATGGCCGTGGCATCGCTTCCTGTCGCACCGCCCGGGGCTGGAGCGCGCCCGCCTTTGTATCCGTCGGCGGCGGAAGCTGGGGTTTGCAGATTGGCGTGGAAGGCGTCGACCTGATCATGGTGGTGATGAACGACCGTGGGCTGCAGCACCTCCTCTCCAGCAAATTCGAGCTCAGCGGAGCCGCATCGGCGTCCGCTGGCCCCGTGGGCCGGCACGCCTCGGCGGGGACTGACTGGACCATGAACACGGAAGTCCTGACATATTCGCGCTCCCACGGAATCTTTGCCGGGCTCACCCTCAATGGAGCCGTTGTTGAGCAGGACGCCGATTCGACCCGTGCCATCTACGGACGCGATGCCTCCTTCAAGGGCATTCTTTCCGGCAGAATTCGGGCGCCAAGGTCCACCGCGAAGTTTATGCGGGCCGTTGGCGACATGGGTCGCTCCGGGACGATCGCCCAGGAGAACCCCGGACAGGAGTAAGAGAACTCCACTCCGGCCGCCGGTGAGATGGCTTGCGATCTCACCGGCCGCCTGAGGCGGAAAGGAGAACATAGTATGCCGCTCATCCAGATCCTCATCACGCTGATCATCGTCGGAGTCCTGCTATGGCTGGTGAACCGTTTCATTCCCATGCAGTCCAGCATTAAAAGTATTCTCAACGGCTTAGTCACGATTCTTGTGGTCGTCTGGCTCCTGGATGTATTTGGGCTTATGCATTACATCACTCACTTTCACGCTGGACGCTGACCCCGGATTTTCGCTTCGGCCCTCACGCAGGCTCTGCCGGCGAGCGCCATTTGCGCACTTTTGCTCCTCATCGGCACGGATGTGAGCAATATTGCTCAGCCTGAAAAACAAGGCGGTGGAATACTTGGATTCCGGGCCCTCCCCCAGTTCCCCGGGCCCCGATCTGTGACCCCGGGTAACAACTCGTTGTCTTTCGCCGTAAGCTGCCGGGATTTATGACGTGACCGGAGACTCGCAAAGTTCCCGTGGGAACTGTTGCCGACTGGAGCGATGAACGGACATGCAATCAACGCCTGCAGCTCAATGTAGCTCGTCCGATGATCCCAGACCGGGCCGGTTCTTCGATTCATTGCCGTCCAGGATCTTGAGGGATTTTCGGTCCTTCTCCTCGCTGGTGAGTTACCCGCAGCACGCGATGCTGTTCGAGGAGCAGCAGGAGGCCAGCGGCATCCTCATTCTGGTGGAGGGCTGCGTGAAGATCTCGGTGAACTCGAGTGAGGGGAGACGGCTGATCCTGTGGATTGCAAGGCCGGCGGAGCTCCTCGGACTCGCAGCTGTGCTCCGCGGCTGCTGTCATGAGGTGACTGCGGAGACTCTGCACCCATGCACGATTGCATCGATTCGCCGCCAGGAGTTTCTCGATTTCCTGATACGCCATCCCGCTGCGTACGACGGCATCGTGCGCTAGTTGAGTATGGAGATGAGTCGCGCATGCACTCAAATGCGGATCATAGGCCTCTCGTTGTCGGCATCGGCGAGACTTGCATGGCTCCTCCTGGACTGGTCACCCCGCGCGCGGTCCGCCACGGACGAGACCAGCGTCACAGTCCCACTCACCCACGGAGAGATGGGCGAGTGCATTGGTGCGACGCGTGAGACTGTGAGTCGCGCGATGGCCGGCCTCCGAGAGCGCCGGCTGATCGATGTGGATGGCTCGGCGGTGGTCATCAGGAGCCGCTTTGCGCTGGAAGCCTTTGCCAAGGGGTTGCACGAGGCAGCCCCGCCCGAGGCAAATCGGGCACGCCCTTCCCGTTTCCTCGGCAGTCGTCCGCGAGCAGTAACAGAAATATCTGCTGGCCGCCAGGTCTGAATGGGAGCGGGGCAATTGACCACGAGACGCAACGGCGCAGCCGGCCCGACCCCGCGCACCGGGGGCGAATCTTATAATGACCTGAAGCTCCTCCCGGTTCACTTGAGGGGTGGATGTGATCCCATCCCCTCGCGCAGCGTCCCGTAGCGGGACTCTGGAAAGGTCTTTCGGAATGGTTGACTCTCAGAACGTGCCTTTTGACGCCGAGGCCTTTCTGGCCAGTGGGGGGCTTGGACGAAAAATTGTCCGGCTTAAGCCAAAGCAGACTTTCTTTGCCCAGGGAAATTCCGCCGATTCCATCTTCTACCTGCAGAAGGGCCGCGCCAAACTCACCGTCGTTTCGACCACCGGAAAGGAGGCAACGATCACGCTTCTCTCCGCTGGCGACTTCGTAGGCGAGGAGTCGCTCGTCGCGGTGGCCGGGCTCCGCCTGGCGACCGCGACTGCCATTACCGTGTGCACCGCGCTCAGGATTGAGCGGCAGGAAATGATACGGGTCATGCATGAAGAACACACCTTCTCCGATCTCTTCCTATCGTTTCTGCTGGTTCGCAGCATGCGGATTCAGTCCGATCTGGTGGATCAGCTCTTCAACTCCAGCGAAAAGCGTTTGGCCCGCATTCTCCTGCTGATGGCCCAGGTCGGCAAGCCTGGCCACTCCGACACGACGATCCCGAAGATCTCTCAGGAAACCCTGGCCGAAATGATCGGCACCACCCGGTCCCGCGTCAGCTTCTTCATGAACCGCTTTCGCAAGCTCGGCTTAATCCAGTACAACGGCGGCATCCACGTTCACAAATCGTTGCTGAATGTCGTCCTGCTCGATCAGTTGCCGGATCGCAACGCCGCCAACCCGCCGATCTTCGTTGCTCCGCCCCCCTGATCTCGCTTCCACCCGCGGCTGGTTTCCACGGCAACCATCTGACCGGACCACGGCGCGGTCACCCCGGAAGTCAATATTCGACCTACCCGGGGTGCCTGGAGTGTTCAAATCCCCCGGAAATCGTCCAGGAGTGTACAAAACTGACCAGAATCCCGGTTGGCGGAGCGCCAGACTTCATGGACCGGTCCCTTCTCAGGAACTCCAGCTGCGCGGAAACCGCGAACGCAGCAGTGACCAGAGATATTGAGTCGGGGATCCAGAGAATTTGAATTCGAAGCCCCTGGAAGCCGCACTCGAACCGATGCTGAAGACGGTGGAACCGGTCAGGGCCATCATGCGCAAAGTGCGAAAGGGGTTTACTGTGGATTCGATCTTCAAGCCGGGAATTTCCGCCTCACAATCCGGAAATGGATTCAGTATTCAGAACAATGGGAAATCCGCCCCCGTGGAGCGATACACCGTCGGGGTTGCCGGCCTGGACGACATCCTGGGAGGCGGCCTCCCCCGCAATCACCTGTATCTGATTGAAGGCGAGCCGGGAACCGGAAAGACCACGATCGCAATGCAGTTTCTCATGGAGGGCGTTCGTCGCGGCCAGAAAGGCCTCTACGTCACTCTCTCCGAATCGAAGGCGGAGCTGCTGGAAATCGCCGATTCGCACGGCTGGTCCCTCGACGGGGTCGAAATATTCGAGTTGGTTCCCGATGAGGCGCAGCTCAAGCCCGAAGCCCAGTACACCGTCTTCCACCCCTCCGAAATCGAAATGTCCGAGACCACTAACGCGGTCATGGAGGAAGTGGAGAGATTACAGCCTGCCCGCGTGGTGTTCGATTCTCTTTCCGAGCTGCGTCTGCTGGCGCGCGACTCCCTCCGTTATCGCCGCCAGATTCTGGGCTTGAAACAGTATTTTTCCGGGCGCAAATGTACCGTGCTGTTGCTGGACGATCGCACCGCCGCAGGCCACGATCAGCAACTTCAGAGCATCGCCCACGGCGTCATTCTGATGGAAAGCGCGGAGCGGGAATACGGGATCAAGCGGCGCCGTCTGGAAGTGAAGAAGCTGCGCGGCTCAAAATTCCGCGAAGGCTTGCACGACTACGTCATCAAGCGCGGCGGCGTGGAAGTGTATCCGCGCCTTGTCGCGGCCGAGCACCTTGTCACGTTCCAGCCGCTCCAGCTGGAGAGCGGTATCCCGCCGCTGGACACGCTGCTGGGCGGCGGTATAGACAGCGGCACCAGCACGCTCCTGCTGGGCCCCGCCGGCTGCGGAAAATCCACCATCGCCATTCGTTACGCGGTCTCCGCAGTCGAGCGCGGAGACAGCGCCGCGCTGTTCACCTTCGATGAGACCTTAGCCACTCTGGTCATCCGAGCTAAAGGCCTGGGCATGGATATCAAAAAACATGTCGATTCCGGAAAACTGTTGCTTCGCCAGGTCGATGCGGCCGAGCTCTCGCCCGGCCAGTTTGTATACGAAATCCGGCAATTGGTCGAAAAGCACGACCTGAAGCTCCTGATCGTCGACAGCCTGAACGGGTTTCTCAATGCCATGCCCGGCGAACATTTTCTTGCCATGCAGCTGCACGAACTGCTGGCGTACCTCAGCCAAAAGGGAGTCACGACGGTCATGACCGTTTCTCAGGTCGGTTTCGTGGGAACCAATATCGATACGCCCGTGGATGTGAGCTACCTCGCCGACACCGTCCTGCTGTTTCGCTATTTCGAAGCCGCCGGTGAAGTGCGGCAGGCTCTTTCCGTCATTAAGAAGCGCAGCGGAGAACATGAGCGCACCATCCGTGAGCTGGTAATGAGGAACGGCGTCATCGCCGTCGGAGAGGTGCTCACGGAGTTCGACGGCGTACTTACGGGTTCGCCGATCTTTCGCGGCCCCATGGATAGCCTCCAGCGTTTCACCCCGCGCACAGCCCCTCAGGCAGCGCCATGATCACCCGCGAAAACGAGCTCCTGGTCCTCGTGATCGCGCCCTCTGGGCGAGACGGCGCCATGATCTGCAACCTGCTTACAGGCAATGGCATTGCCTGCATCCCTTCCACGATTTCGGATATTGCTCGAACGGAACTGAACGCGGGGGTAGGAGCCGTTATTCTGGCTGAAGAGGCTCTGGGCATATCCGAAATCGCCATATTGGCAGCGCATGTTTCCGAACAACCCACCTGGGCCGATCTCCCTCTCCTTGTGCTCACTTTGGCTGGGGCAGTCAGCGCTGGGAACCTGAGAAAAGCTCTTGCTCGGCAACCACTCGGAAACCTGGTACTGCTGGAACGCCCGATTCGTCCTGAAACCCTGGTCAGCGCCGTGCAGGGAGCGCTGCGCAGCCGGCGCCGCCAATACCTGGTGAGAGGCCTGATGGCCGAGCGGCATGTGGCCGAACAAGCACTGCGCAAAGCCGAAAAACTTGCGGTGGCCGCGCGTCTCGCTTCCAGTTTCTCTCATGAGATCAATAATCCGCTCGCCTCCGTCACAAACCTGCTCTACCTCATCGGTGTCTCCTCTTCGCTGCGGGAAACGCAGAACTACGCCAGGGTCGCCGCACAGGAGTTGGCGCGGCTATCGGAAATCGTCACCCAGAATCTTAGGTTTCACAAGGAGTCGAGCAAGCCGGTCGCCGTGCAGGTTTCCCAGATCGTGAACGCTGCCCTCGATCTCTATAAGGCGAGGCTGGCCGCTGCCGAAATTTTAATTGAAAGAGATTTTCGGGAATGCCCGCTCATCTTCGGCGTGGCCGGAGAACTGCGTCACTTGATCCTGAACCTGATCGCCAATGCCCTGGATGCCATCGGGCGCGGCGGTACGATGAAAATCCGCATTGCCGGTGCGCGCGAGCACAGCAATGGATCGCGGCTTGGCGCCCGCATCACCATCGGGGATACCGGATCCGGCATTTGCCCCGAGATCAGAAACTCGCTCTTCGAGCCCTTTGTCAGCACCAAGGGAGATACCGGGACTGGCCTGGGGCTGTGGGTCAGCTCTGAAATCGTGCGCAGGCATCGGGGCACCATACGCGTAATGAGCCGCGCGCATCCTCCCTTCACGGGAACGGTTTTCTCCGTCTTCCTGCCCTCCCATCCCAACTGGACTCCGGTGCACCCCTCCGGGGCAGTCCACGATTACCAGAGCGAGACCATGCAGCTGATTGGCTGATTCCCACCTCCCCGAAGAGTTGCCGGCCTCGGGTGATTCGCGACCAGTACGGCGCGAGATCCAGCTCAACCGGCACATTGGAGCGAGCAATACCGTGCGGCATCTCGATGCGGGACAAGTCGCGGATCGAAAAAACTGGATTGCTCGATTCTGGTCGATGATCGTGTACAGCCTTCAAGGGCAGGGAACCACTAGCGTGGCGTTGACCGCTCGTCCGGCCGGCGCCATGGTTTTCTGTCCGTTTGGTCCGCGTCCATGCGACGGGCGCAATCGTCAGGCATCTCAGCCGACATTGCAGTGATTGACGGCCCAAATTCCCGGAGAAGCACCGCCGCTATCAGCCGGAGCTGTCGTCTTCAGAGGGCAAGGGAGCCTGAGGCCTTCGATGGGCAGGCTGGCGAAGCTTCGCCAGGGATTTGCGATCCCAGAGCGCCACGGCGACACCGCCAAACAGAGCCGAGCCCGCGATCAGAAGCCCCGCGCTCAGGAAGCGCAGCCCGCGGCGGGGGAAAGACGAATTGCTCGGAGAACCGGCAGGGTCAGGCATTGGGTACAGTACTTCAGGTCGTTCAGTGCTTCGAGTGTACAACGGACGCACTTGCGCGAAAACCGTTTTCGATATACGCTATTTTGTAGAGACGGGAAGACGGATATTCTGAAAATTGAATCGCACCTTTGGTTTGATCTGAGCATCAGAGAGAGTGAAGGGGATTGACAAGAGCCGGAGAAAAATGAGATAAACACCCGGTTCGGAAGAGTTTATTAAGTTGCGTCACTGGCCTCCCGGCACGAACAAAAAACCGTTCGTGCCGTTTTTTTTTGCCTTTTTGGGTCCGTTTCTCGCTCAGAAGTCAGGTGGCTGCACCGGGGTTGGTACCATGGGAGTGCGGAGGATCCCCAGTGATACGAGCCGCGTTCAGCCTTGGCTTGGCCTTGTTGATTGTCGCTGCCTACTCAGTTCCCGCGAGCACCTTGCGTTTGCCCGCCGTTCACGCCCAGTGGTCGAATTCGAGCAGCGACGTCCCGCCGTACCATAGCGCCCCGCCGCCTCCTGGTCAGAAGCTTCCATCCATCATGCATGGCGGCCAGCTCACCGGGCCGTTTTTCCGTAAGGCATGGCAGGTGGCGGTGTACAAGCAGGCGGCGCAGATCCCGGATGTTCTTTTTCAGCTCCCCTGCCTGTGCGGCTGTGAGCGGTCCCTGGGGCATACGAGCTTGCATAGCTGCTTTGAGGGTACGCACGGGGCAATCTGCGGGACTTGTGCCGCCGAGGAAGCCTACGCGTACAAAATGACGAAGCGGGGCTGGACCGTCGCGAAGATCCGCGCCGGCATCGAACACCACGCCTACGAATCCATCGACTTGAATAAGTTGGGACAGAGCTGACCAGCTTCATTTCCGGAACATCCATGCCTCTGCCGCGAACTGTCATTGTGACTCTTTTGCTGGCCAGCGCCGGGTGGCCTGCTCCTGTTTCAGCCGCTGGCGCACGCAGGCGGCCGGGACCGTACGTCATGCCCTGCTCGGGTGTCGCTCTCAGCGCCAGCTATCTGGGCGATGTATCCGGCCAGGGGCCTGGCTTCCTGTTCAGGATTGAGAATCGCACCCCGCGCGCAATCCGGCTCGAAAATCCCGTGCCGTCGAGCACCCATTGGTACGCCCAGGCAGGGGATCGCTGGCTGTGGCGGGCTTCGGCGGGCTGGGGCGGCTCGCTGGTCAACGCGGAGAGTCCCCGAGGCCTGATGTTTGCCTACCGGCCTGCGACGCCCTCGCCCGATCCCCACTATCTGACGGTTCCCGCCCATGGGACGCGGCAGTGGACCGAATCCATGCGCAATCATCCCTCAATCGCCTACGAGCCTGGGTGCGCGATGTGCGGGTACCGGGGCGAAACCGTCTATCAGGCGGTTTTCGCCTATGCGTATCTGCCGGCTCCGGGAGAAAATGCGCCGAATCTCATCCGCTGCGGGTTGAGGTCGGATCCGGTGCCGATGCCGCCCCATCCCGCTGACCCGCCAAAGCCCTGATTTCCGTCGCAAACCCGCGTCCCGGAAGCCTGTGAACTCGTCCTTTGTGCTGCACTCCGTCTGGATTCGTACAGGAAAGCGGCCGGCTCCGGAGCATCAGGGGACGACGAATGTGGACTTGCGTGCCACTCCTGCCCCGCCGCACCGGCTAACCTCTGCAATTTCAGTCTGGCCTCGGAACTCTGGTGCCAGGCGGGTGCGCCTCAGTAGTTCGCAATCTTCCCAAACGATTGCGCATCAAGGCTTGCGCCCCCCACCAGTGCTCCGTCGATCTCGCTCTCCGCCATCAGCGTTGACGCGTTCTCCGGCTTCACGCTGCCGCCGTAAAGAATTCGCATCGACTCCGCCACTGCGCCGCCCAGCAGTTTCGCCACTTCGCCGCGGATCACCCCATGCGCTTCGGATGCCATCTGTGGCGTCGCCGTCTTGCCCGTGCCGATCGCCCACACCGGCTCGTACGCAATCGCAATCGGCGCCGCCTCCGCGGCCGTAATCCCGGCCAGGACTCCGCGCGTCTGCCGCAGCAGCACCTGTTCGGTTTTGCCGCCCTCGCGCTCCGCCAGCACCTCGCCCACGCACACAATCGGCACCAGCCCGTGTGCCAGCGCCGCCTTCAGCTTCCTGTTGATCGTCTCGTCGGTCTCCGCAAAATACTGCCGCCGCTCGCTGTGCCCCAGAATCACATGCGTCGCCCCAATCGCCTTCAGCATCACCGGAGAAGTCTCGCCCGTGAACGCGCCCTCGTCGGCCGAATACATATTTTGCGCGCCCACCGCCACCCCGGACCCCGTTACCGCCGCGATCACCACCGACAGCGACGTGCACGACGGGCACAGCACAATCTCATCCCTCTCGTGGTTGGCCACCAGCGGCAGAAAATTCTTCGTGAACTCCTGCGCCTGTGCCGGTGTCTTGTACATCTTCCAGTTGGCGGCGATCAGTGGTTTTCTCGGCATGAATAAATGCGTCCTCTCCCGTAGGCTGCTAATGAATGCTTTCCCCAATAGATTGTAGAGGACTGTTTCTCCCGGCAACGTGATCGCCGCCACATGCCTCCCAACCATGCCGGTCGAATCCCCCTGGATGCTGATCGCTGCCTTTCTCGTGTATCGTGTTTCCGAGCCGAATTTACCCTCAATGAGCCCGGACCACGCGACGCTACTCCAGGCAGCCGCCCACACCAGCAACGGCCGCCGCCGTGACCACAACGAAGATGCCTTCGGCTTCCGCGCCGATCGCGGCATCTTCGTCGTCTGCGATGGCATGGGGGGTGCGGCCGGCGGAGAAATCGCCAGCCATCTCGCCGTCGAAACCGTCATCGAGCGGCTCCTCACCCGGTCCTCTGAACTCTCTCCCCGTGAAGCACTCCACCAGGCCATCGTTGCCGCCAACCGCGCCGTCCACGACCGCGCCGGCAGCGAAGCCGCCCTCAGCGGTATGGGCACCACGCTCGTCGTGCTCCTGCTCCAGAGCGCCTCCGAAAATCGATCCGCCGCGCTGATCGCCCACGCCGGAGACAGCCGATGCTACCTCTTCCGCGCCGGAGCCCTCCTCCGCCAGACCCTCGATCACTCCCTCGTCGACGAGCAGATCCGCCTCGGCGCCATCACTGCCGAAGAAGCCGCCCGCTCGCCCTTCCGCAGCGTCATCACCCGCGCCATCGGAACCCAACCCTCCGTCTCCGAAGAAATCCAGGAACTCCCCCTCCAGTCCGGCGACCTTTTCCTGCTCTGTACCGACGGACTCACCCGCGAGGTTCCCGACGATGAGATCGCCCGCACATTGGAAATCGCGGCCCATGCCCCCAATATCGAGCCTGCCGCCTTCCGGCTCGTCGAATCCGCCAACGCAGCCGGCGGCCGCGACAACATCACCTGCCTGCTCGTGCGGGTACCATAGTTCGGGAGCAACTCCATGACTGACATCCTTACCATCGGCGTACTCGGCGCCGGAACCATGGGCAACGGCATCGCTCACGTTTTCGCCCGCTCGGGCTACACCGTCCGCCTCTGCGAAGTCGAGCAGCGCTTCCTCGACCGCGGCCTCGCCACCATCCGCAGGAATCTCAGCCGCGAAGCCGAGAAATCCAAACTCACCGCCGCCGAATCCGATGCCGCATTCGCCCGCATCCACGGCACCCTCGACCGCGCCTCGCTCTCCGACTGCGATTTCCTCGTCGAAGCCGCCACCGAGCGTTTCGACGTCAAGCGCGATCTCTTCCGCGACATCGACCGCATCGCCCATCCCGGCGTCATCCTCGCCACCAACACTTCCTCTATCTCCATCACGAAGCTTGCCGCGCAGACCAGCCGCCCCGATCGCGTCATAGGCATGCACTTCTTCAATCCTGTGCCGGTCATGCAGCTCGTCGAGGTCATCCGCGGCCTCGCCACCTCGCAGGAGACCTTCTCGACGGTCCACGCGCTCGCCCAAAACCTCGGCAAAACTCCGGTTGAGGTCAACGACGCGCCCGGCTTCGTCTCCAATCGCGTCCTCATGCCCCTGCTCAATGAGGCGATGTACAGCGTCATGGAAGGCGTCGCCACTCCCGAAGCCGTCGATCAGGTCTTCAAACTGGGGATGGCTCACCCCATGGGCCCGCTCACGCTTGCGGATTTCATCGGCCTCGATGTCTGCCTCGATATTATGCGCGTCCTGCACGATGGCCTCGGCGATCCCAAATACCGCCCCTGCCCGCTGCTCATCCGCATGGTCGACGCCGGCTGGCTCGGCCGCAAATCCGGCCGCGGCTTCTACTCCTACGAGGGAAAGTAGTCGTTGCAAAATCGCCCGGCACGCTTGTCACCGGTCTCCCCGTTACAATCGAAGCCAGAACACCCGGAAGGCGCAGCGTGATCGGCAACCTCTTCCGCAAAAATCGCGACGACGAAGGGCCGGACCGCCCCACCCGCCTCACCGGCCCACGGGTTCCCCGCCGCTCCAGCGGCTGGGAGTCGCTGCAGAAGCATATGCGCGAACAGGAGGGTCTGCGCGTCCTCGACATCGGCCCCACGTCGCCGCAGAACATCAACCTCATCACCGGCATGGGCCACAGCGTCTATATGGCCGACATCGTCCACGAGGCGCTGCGCGGCAACTGGCAGCTTCCTCCCGCCGAAGGCGAAACCAAACCCGGCTTCAACGTGGAAGGCTTCTTCCAGGAAAACCTCAACTTCCCTGGCCGCGAGTTCGATGTGGTCCTGCTGTGGGCGACGCTCGACTACATCCCCGAGCCGTTGGTCGCCCCGCTGGTAGGGCGCCTGCACGCCGCTGCGCACCCCGGCGGCAAGGTGCTGGCCGTCTTCCACAGCAAGTCGGAAGGCCCTTACACCGCCTACTGCCGATATCACCTTACCGAGACTGGCGAAGTGGAGATGCAGCAGTCCGAGCCCTTCCCCATCCTGCGCGTCTACACCAACCGCAAAATCGAAGGTCTCTTCGACGGCTTCGCCGGCAACAAGTTCTTCCTCGCCCGCGACAACCTCTACGAAGTCCTCATCACCCGCTGACCGGCCCTGGCCGGATGATGTGTTCTTGCGCGAAGCGGTTCCGCGCAGCGGGACGGTGGTTGAAGCCCGGCCTTCAGCCCGGGCAACCGGCGACTCTGAAATATTCGGCCTTCTGCCCGGAAAACTTCATCAGGTCGCAGTAATACAGGCGCTACGCCAGATACTCCCTGATCAGCGGATCCTCCGACCGCACCAGCTCCGCCGTCGATCCATCGAAGACCAGCCGCCGGTTGTGCAGCATCAGAAAACTCGTATTTGGATCCGCAGTGTGCGGCGGCAGCGCTTCCATCCTGTTCTTCTCGCGATTGAACCGGTGCGTCGCCAGCATGAATGCGTCCTGCAGGCGATGCGTCACCACGAGCGAGCTGGTATGCGAAACGTCGCGCTGTTTCATCACCAGCTCGATGATCGTCGTCGACGTGATTGGATCCAGCCCACCCGTCGGCGAATCGTACAAAATCAGCTTCGGATCGCTGACAATCGCCCGCGCGATTGCCACCCGCCGCCGCATCCCCCCCGACAACTCCGAGGGAAACTTATAAAGCGTGTGCTCCATCTCCACAAACCGCAGAGCCTCGGTGGCGCGCCGCGTCACTTCGTCCTCCGGCAGATGCTCTTCGATCAGCCGGTAGCCCACGTTATCGCGCACGTTGAGCGAGTCGAACAGCGCGCCTTCCTGGAACACTGTCCCGATTGCGCCCCGCGGTTCGAACAGATCTTCCTCGCGCATCGCGCTGATCTCTTTTCCGAAAACGAAGATCCGTCCCGATTCCGGCCGCAGCAGACCGTTCACCAGCTTCAGCAGCACACTCTTGCCTACACCCGCCGGCCCCAGCAGAATCCGCGTCTCTCCGCGCTCCACACGGAACGAAATCCCCTCCAGCACCGGATCCGCCCCGAACCCGATGCTCACATCCTCGAAGAGAACCACCGGCTCGGCGGTCGAGCTGGGATTCCGCCCTGCACTCCCGTTCGCACTCACCCGCTCACCGCCCAAACACGCCGAGCATGAAACGGATAATGACGAAATCCGTCGCGATGATCAGAATCGAAGAAACCACCACCGCCTGCGTCGTCGAGCGGCCCACGCCCTGCGTTCCCCCCTTCGTCCTCATCCCGTAAAAGCATCCGATAGTCGCCAGAATGAACCCAAAGAAGATCGGCTTGATCAGGCCCTGCAGCAAATCTGGATACTCCAGGCTCTGATAGGCATTGTGCAGATACTGCGACCCGCTCTGGCCCAGCATAACTACCGCCACCAGACCGCCGCCCAGGATCCCGACCATATCTGCCAGAATGGTGAGAAAGAACAGCATCACCACCGTCGACACAATCCGCGGCATCACCAGCTTCTTCAGCGGATCCGTCCCCAGCGCCCGCATCGCATCGATCTGCTCGGTCACAACCATCGATCCCAGCTCGCTGGCCATTCCCGAGGCGTTGCGCCCGGAAACCATCAGTGCCGTCACCACAGGCCCGATCTCCTTGATCATCGAGAAGCTGACCAGCTGTCCTGTAAATGCAGCAGCTCCAAACTGCATCAGCGTGGCTGAGGACTGCATCGCCAGCGCCCCGCCCAGAAAAAACCCGGTCAGGATCACAATCGGCAGCGAACCGACTCCGATGATGTCTGCCTGCTGAAACAGGTCCCCCGCGTAAAATGGCCGGCGAAAGATGTTGCTCAGCGCCCGGCCGGTCAGCACAACGTACTCCTGCACCGCCAGTACGCCGCGCTTTGCCGCTGTATCGATCGTTTCCAGGGCCATAAGGGCTACCGCGGATTGGATGCGGTACCCGCTCCCTCCGCTCCGAAGTTTGAGCGTAGCACAGCCCTGCTCTTCGCCTGCTCCGCCGCGCACCCAATGGCATGAGCTGATTGCGCTGGATCAGGCATGACTCGATGTCGCCCCCCCATCTGCCGGACTCTGGCGGATGGAGAAAAACATGAGTTCCGCGATGCGCAATCCGAACGCCCGGCAGGCCCAACGCTGATGATCCCATCACGGAATCGTGCCCCGCAAAACCGGCAGTTTCGGAGGGAAGACGCAAAAATACTCGCCCCCGGCCCCTTCCGATCCGCCTGATCGGGCCGCCTACTCCCGCGCCTTTTTCCTGATCTCGATATTCAGGCGCTTGATCTTCTGGTTCAGCGTCGACAGCGGAATCCGGAACGCCTCCGCTGCCTCCGTCTGGTTCCAGTTGCACCGCTCCAGCTTGTCCATGATGATCCGCCGCTCGATGTCCTCAATAATGTCGAACAACGACGCATCCGGATTGTGCTCCAGCAGGCTGCTCGAATAACTCGCGCCCGTCAGGTGTCCCGGCAGCAAATCTGCCCCGATCGTCGTTCCCGACGACAGCACCACCCCGCGCTCCACCACGTTCTCCAGCTCCCTCACATTGCCCGGCCACTCGTAATCCACCAGCGCCCGCATCGCGTCCGAAGTAAAGGTCCGCGTCGGCAGCCCGTTCTCCTCCGAAAACCGCTTCAGGAAGTGAGTCGCCAACAGAGGAATATCCTCGCGCCGCCCGCGCAGCGGCGGCAGTTCGATCGCGATCACGTTCAGCCGATAGAACAAATCCTCCCGGAACTTTCCTTCCCGCACCAGCTGCCGCAGATCCACGTTCGTCGCGGTGATGATCCGCACATCCACCTGGATTTCCTGCACCCCGCCCAGATGCATGAACCGCCGGTCCTGCAGCACCCGCAGGATCTTCGCCTGCGTGTCCATCCCCATCGTGCCGATCTCATCCAGGAAAAGTGTCCCGCCGTTCGCGACCTCGAACAGTCCCTTCTTCGCCGCAATCGCCGACGTAAACGCGCCCTTTACGTGCCCGAACAGCGTCGACTCCAGCAGGTCCGTCGGCATCGCTCCCGTGTTCACCGGCACAAACGCCTTGTCCTTGCGCGGCGAGTTCGCGTGCAGCGCCTTCGCGATCAGCTCCTTGCCCGTCCCGCTCTCGCCCTGGATCAGCACCGTCGACCGTGTTGGCGCCACCTGCGCCACCAGATCGAAGATCCGCAGCATCGCCTCGCTCTTTCCCACGATGTTCGGGAAGCTGTACCGCTGCCGCAGCGCCCGCTTCAGCTGGACGTTCTCTTCCTCCGCACGATACCGCCCGATCACCGCGCGAATATCCGCCAGCAGCTTCTCGTTATCCCACGGCTTCTGCACAAAGTTCTGCGCGCCGCCCCGGATCGCGTCCACCACGTTGCCCACCGTGCCGAACGCCGTGATCATGATCACCGGCAGCTGCTCCTGCCGCTCCCGGATTTTCCCCAGGATTTCCATCCCGTTCCGTCCCGGCAGTGCCAGGTCCAGCAGCACCAGGTCGAATGGCTGTTCCGCGATGCGTTCCAGTCCCAGCTCGCCATTCTCCGCTGCCTCCACCGCGTAACCTTCCAGCGTCAGCAGCGTCTCCAGCGACTCGCGTATCGCCGCCTCGTCGTCGATAATCAGAATCCGCGGCGCGCTCGGCGACCCCGCCTCTGTCCCGTTGCTGATCGGTGCCGTCAGTGTTTCCTCAGACATGGGCCGGCTTCCTCAGCATCGGAAACTCCAGGTAAAATGTCGTTCCCTCTCCCACCTGGCTTTCCACGTGAATCTTCCCCGAATGTTCCTGAATAATCCCGTATGTCACTGCCAGCCCCAGTCCTGTGCCGCGCGGCTGTCCGTCCCGGCGCGATGTCTTCGTCGTAAAGAATGGATCGTAAATCCGCCGCAGATGCTCCGGCGCAATCCCCGACCCGCTGTCCGAGATCGAGATGCTTACGTGCCCGTTCACTTCCGTCGCCACCCGCAGCGTGCGCCCTTCCTCCACACCCGTCATCGCGTCCTTCGCGTTCAGGAACAGGTTCAGAAATACCTGCTGCAGCTTCCCGGGATTCCCCAGGATCGGTGGCAGCTCCTGCAACAGGCTCGTCTCCACCCGTATCTGCGATGTCCTGAACTGATGCTCCAGCAGCACCAGCGTCTCCCGGATAATCGCGTTCACATCCGTCTCGCGATACTCCGCCCCGCTCGTGCGCGAGAAGTTCAGCAGCCCGTTTACGATTTCCGACGCTCTGAACGTCTGCTGCGTGATCTTTTCCAGCAGCGGCGCCAGCCGGTCATCGCCCTTCACCTGACGGCTCAGCATCTGCGCGTAAGACGAAATCACCGCCAGCGGCGTGTTCACCTCGTGCGCCACGCCCGCCGCCAGCAATCCGATCGACGACATCTTCTCCGCCTGCGCCAGTTGCCCTTCCATCTGCGTCTGGTCCGTGATGTCGTCGATCAGGATGATCCGTCCCACCGTCCGCAAATCGCGCGCCACCAGCGGCGCAATCGCGATGTTCGCGATCCGGCTCTCCTCCACCCGCGTCTCCAGACGGAACTTGTACAGGTTGTGTACTCCCGGCTGATCCTTCACCCGCTGGAATTCCCGCACCAGCTCCTCCGGAAACACCGCCGCCAGCGGCTGATGCAGCGCCTCTTTCCGCGGCAGCGCAAACATCACTTCCATCTGCGAATTCCAGCTCTCGATCCGCTCTTCCGGATCAACCGCCAGGATCCCCACGTTAATCGACTCAACGATGTTCTCGTTGAATTCCTTCAATCGCTCGTACTCGGTGATCTTCTCTTCCAGGCTCGCATACAGCCGCGCATTCTGCAGCGCGATGCCGATATACCCGGCCAGCGACTCCAGCAGCTCCATGTCTTCGCTCGACAGAAACTCCCCGCCTGCGCGCCGCCCCAGCCCGATCACCGCAATCGTGCGGTCCTGCATCTGCCAGTCCCTCGCGCCCGGTACGCCCACGCGGCACGGCAGAAAATAATTCATATCCAGCACCGCCACCGTCGTCTGCTGCCGCGGTGTCAGATGCAGCGCCAGTTGCGGATTCTCCAAAAACATGTGCGTTCGCGCGTCCGGCGTGTCGAACTGCAGGAACCCCAGATCCAGCCCCTCCTGGTGGATGCTCCCCGGCAGCCCGTGTTGCGCCGCCAGCCGATACTCGCCAGGCGCATCCGACAGAAACACACACACCCGTTCCACCAGCAGCGTCCGCGGCAGCCGGTCCACAATCGCGTGCAGCAGCGCCTCAAGATTCGTAAACGAACTCAGCCCGCGCCCGAAATCGATCAGCGTCGACCGGTAGTCGTAGCTCTGCCGGTCGAAGACCCGGTCCACCCGCTGCTGTATCGACTTCTTCAGCGGATCGAACAGCAGCGCCGTCACCACAATCGCCGCCATCAGCCCCCACACCCCAAAGCCCGGCAGCTTCGCGTGTACCAGCTCCGCCGATACCGCCACCAGCGCGAAGTACACGCCCACCAGCGCCGCGGTCGCCAGCGTGTAGGTCACGCCCCGCTTGAAGATCAGGTCCACGTCCATCATGCGGTACCGCACGATCGCCCAGCTGAACGTCAGCGGCAGAATAACCATGCAGATCCCGGCCAGCTTCGTCACCGCATCCGGCATCTCCGCATTCATCAGGTAAGGAATCGCCGACAACAGCGTGAACGGCGCCACCGCCAGCACTGTCCCCCACGTCAGCCACTTCAGTTGTTGCCTCTCCAGCGGCGCTTCCGTCTCCCGGAAGTGCAGGTAGAACACCCCAGCCGCGAGTACATAGAACAGCGCCTGATACCCCGTTGCCACCTGGTTTAGCCGGTGATTCAGCAGCTCCGTCGCCGACCACACCTCGATGGCCATTACCTGCAGCCCGACAATCGCCGCGGCCGGCACATACGTCAGCACCCCCAGCCACCGATGCCGTCTCCGCCGCCCGCTCGAAAATGCCAGCGCAAAATGCAGGAACAGCGCCGGCTGCAGCGCATTCGCCCCGATCTTGCTCCAGTAAACGATCCAGTCGAACTCGTTGAATTTTCCCGTGTACCAGAACGAATACAGAACGAACGACGCGAGGCAGAAAATATAAAAGTGCGTCGAATGCGGCGCCGTCCACCGTCGCAGCAGCACGTACAGCCCGATAAACAGGTACACCAGCGCGATCAGCCGGAATCCTTGATTCAGTCCGTGATCCTGAGCCGCCAGCACCACCGGCACATCCGGGATCCGGATCCCGTCCCGCACCAGCGTGTAATGAATCGTCAGATTCGCCCCGGTCCGCCACATCCGGCTGGTTAAATCCGCCACGCGCCGCATCGGCGTCCCGTCGGCGCTTGTCAGCAGGTCCCCGGCCTTCACGCCGCCCTGTTCGCCAGGGCTGCCGGCCGGAACCCGCGTCGCCACCAGCCCGCCGTGCCCCTCCATCCACGACACGCCATCGGTCGGAGCCTGGTAGCTGTTCTCCTGCTGCAGGTTGAACCCCGCGCACACAATCGCCGCGCCGGTAAACAGCGCCAGCAGAATTGCGGTCATCCGTGTTTGAAAGGACTTCACCATGAGCGGAGGGCTACTGCGATTGTGTCCCAGGACATCGGAAGGGTTACCAGCGATCAGTCGTGGATAAAAATCGCCTTATAGTATGGAATGCAAACCGCCTGCCACCCTGCAATTCGGGTGCCAGCAGTTTTCGATATTGACTATATGCCTGAAAAAAGGCTGGATCTCCGCCGCTCGCCAATCTTGTTGGCAAATCGTTTGACCCGGACCCACCCGGTACCATTCCAAATAAGGTATTAGATATGAAAAATCATATCGTAAGGCAGGAAAAGCCACTTACAGCTACATCTCCCCAAATCCCACAACTCCCCTGGCCACACCGTATCGTCCGCATTGCGGACGATACGGCACCAAAGCGGTTCCCCTCATCCTGCACAGGTCCCTCGGGCGATTCTGCTTCGGAGCGGCCTCCGCACTACTGGAGAGTCCTGCCGTGCTCGCACCTGCGCCAGGATGGACCCGATCACTGATGACTGTGCGCTGACTCAGTGCCCGCCATGATCTCCCGCTTGCCGGCTCGTCGCCCACAGAATCGAGCCCAGAAACACCACCGCGAAACTCACTACTACCACTCCCGCCATTCCGCTCTCCTTGCCGGACCTTTTCAGTCCGTGCCTCCCAGCATACCCGATTTTGTCGTCTTCCCACCCCTGGCGTTCCGGCCACTCGCGCCATCCAAATCACGATTCGATTTTCCGCTCTGCCCCCGGAACGGCCGATGAGATCCCTGCGCGGCGCCCCGCGAAAATGCAGGATAGAACCGCTCGCCTGGCCGATCAGGGGCGGCCGGCCGCATCCTCCCAGGGGCGTACCCCCCGTCATCGGGCCGTGGACCCTATAGTGCCTGGACCAGAATCTTGACTATCCCCGAGGGCGCGCCGCCCGCCGCCACGCGGCCGGAGTGTACCAGCCTCTGCACATCGACCTGGTCCATCCGGCTCACCGGCCAACTGTCGCGCGCAGGCTGAGCGAACACCTTCACCTCGCCGTCGTCCCGATGCGACCAGCCTGCCTGTTGCGCAACGAACTTCGCCGAAACACGAATCGTCGTGAAATGCGCCGGGACCGCCATCAGGGACTGTAGCCTCACCCGGCCTGCATCCGCTCCCGGCGCCAGGGGACGTTCAGTCGCGTTCACCGCCTCGACCGAAATACCCTGGAGGACTCCCGTCAGCCCCAGACCCGCCGACCCCGAACTTGTGGTCCTGCCGAATGCCGGCGTTGCCAGAAGCGTCGGCAGAATCCCGAAAACAAACGCCTGGAAAAATCGCAGCCTACAGCAATTCATGGGAGTGGGGACCCCCTCTCAGAGCTTTCGCTACGACACCGATATTACCCCAAAACTACAGCCGTGGTAACGTTACCTTGGTTACTAGAGAGCGATATGAAATTACATAGGTAACGCCAGATCAGTTGACTTCCGTCCTCCCTGTGATCAGCAATGTCCCCAGCTGCCTGGCCGCTCCAGTCCCATCGTCCAGCGCACACGCTCTTCCTGGCAGTACAGTAGCGTCAGCGCTCAACTTCCATGTCACCCTTGCTTCCACTGCCTGTCGCGCTCGTCTATATCGGCCTCGGACTGCCTTCGGCGTCGGCGCTCCGCGGGCAGGCTCCCACCACAGCGCCGCCCACTGTCTCCATTGGCCTCGCGGCTCTCCGCTCCGGCCACCCCCATCAGGCCCTCGCCGATTTTCAGCGCTGCCTCGCCGCCAACCCCTCCAATGCTGCCGCCGCTCTCTACGCAGCCACCGCCGCCCTCGAGCTTTACAACGGCCCGCTCGCCGTCCAGTATGCGGAAAGGGCCCGCCAGCTCGATCCCGACGACTGGAAAGTCGACACCGCCCTCGTCGCCGCCTACTCCGCCGCAGGAAATAAGCCACAGCGCGACGCCCTCCGTGCCCAGCTTCGCCAGTTGCATTCCTCCGGCGGACCCAACGCTCCCGCCGCCCGCGATGCCAACGGCTTTCTGCTCGAGATGTTTCCCGTCGAATACCACCCCGCGGCCGGTCCCGCTGCGTCGTACCACGTCGACGCCATCGAATACTTCGAGCCGATCGGCGAGTTGCGCACGTACTATCGCTTTCTCATCCGTCGATCCACGGGCGGCTCGCGCCTTTGGGAGATCGACGTCCGGAGCAACAACTTCGACGAAGCTTCCTGGGCTCAGGCGCACCCCTCCGAGGCCGCTTCCGGCCTCCGCCAGTTTCAGATCGACGGCCACAGCGACGCCGGCCAGGGGGTCGACTATCGCCTCTTCACCGGCCGCGACGATTACGACGCCTTCCGCGCCATCGTCGTCAACATCCTCCGGTCCCAACCCGTGCCGACCGCGCCATAGCGGCGCCTGCTCCGGATTTTCGTTATCACCGGCGAAGAACTCCCGACTCTTGACTCCGGTCTCCTGTTTTCGGCCAGAGCAGATTCAGCTTCTCCTCCGCCATCCCAATCGCCGTGTACGACGCCCCCAGCACCTCGCCATCCGCCTCCACCAGCAGCGGTGGATCGTACGAGTTGCCGTTCAATGGACGGCACACCATCCGCCGCACCAGCTCATAGCGCGCAAAGGGCAGCCCGCCCCACCCGTAGTGCCCGTTTTGCCGCCGCGTTGCCAGCGCATGAAAGCTCGCGTGCCCCAGCCCCAGCCGATTCGTCGGTGGCAGCCATGCCACCCGCAGCTCGCTCCCAAACGGATCGCCGCCCGGACGCCAGCGGTTGATCTCCGGCACATGCGTCGCAATCGCCTCGCACGCCGTCTCGATTTGCGTGCTTCCGTCCGCGCGCGTCATCTCCACCGTAAACGGCTGCACCGGATGCTCGATCAGCAGCCGCGCTCCCCCCACGAAGTACGCCAGCCGCCCGCCGTGCCGTTTGCCCTGTCCGGTCGGCGCCAGATTCATCAATGCCGCGTGTACGCCCATCCCCGCCGCGATAAAGAAATACCAGCTCCGCGCTCGCTTATGCCCTGCCGGATGCAGCTCGACGTTCCCTAAACTCACCGCCCGCGCCTCGGCCTTGAGCAGCAGGTGCGCTGCCTGCAGCGGATCGCGAGGCATGCGCAAATTCTGCGCGATCACATTCCCCGTTCCAAACGGCAGAACTCCCAGCGTTGCCGCCGATCCCGCCAGCCCCTGCATCACCTGAAACACCGTCCCGTCGCCGCCACAGACCAGGAAGGTGTCGAACTCCTCCGCCACCGCCTCCCGCGCCTGCTCTCCCGCCGAGTGCGCCGACAGCGTCTCTCGCAGACACACCTCGCACCCGCGCGCGGTCAGCAGCTCCGCTATCTCGCCGACGGTGGCCCGCCGCTTCCCGTTGTTTATCAGCAGCGGATTCAGGAACAGCAGAACGCGTCGCATCACGTCAGGTTACGAGCCAGTGCCGGTGGAGAATGTAAACACTCCGTTAGAATCTGATATTCACTTTTGCGTGGGCAGCGTTGCGAAAGAAAATCGCTCCGGACGAGGCGGAATCCGAAGGCTGTGTCGGATTCACTGCCGAGGATGACGACATCTCCGTATGAACGCTGCAATGATTCCCGCCCGCGGCCGCCTTAACCTGATCGCGCGCGCTCGCTCGCCTCCGCTATCGCTTCACAAACGCGTAGACCACGTACCCGACCAGGCCCCCGAGCACCAGCACGCTCAGAATGAACCGCGGCCACTCCACGTTTACGTGTACCGACAGCAAGCAGGGCAGAACGCCCGCATACATATGAATTTTCATGGTTCGCGCTTTGATTTTCGCCCAGCCCTCCCTCCCGGTCCATCCCCCAAACGTTGACCTGTACCTTCCCGGTTCGTAACCTGAAAGTGACGCCCCCACTTCGCGAGGATCCTGCCATGCTGATCACCCTGCTCGAACTCGAACGCGAGCCAGTCCGCTTCGACCTCGATCTCGACCCCGGCGCCATCGACTATGGCGACCTCGCCACCCAGATCTCCGCCCTCGGCGTTCACGGCCTCGCCGAGATCCTCCGCGAGCACCGCGGCCCCAAAGAAGTCATCGCCGACATCCGCATCCGCGCCTCCTGGTCCGGCGTCTTCGAGGCTCCCTGTGCCCGCTGCCTCGAACCCGTCTCTCACCCCCTCGGCGGCGAGTTCGACCTCCTCTACCGGCCCCTCGGCGCCGACGCCGGCCCCACCGAGCGCTCCCTCTTCGCGCCCGATACCGAAATCGGTTATTATCAGGGTGAAGGTCTGGTGCTGGAAGACGTTTTGCGGGAGCAGGTTCTCCTGACCCTTCCCGCTCGTTCGCTCTGCCGCACCGACTGCAAAGGGCTTTGCCCGCGCTGCGGTCGCAATCTGAACTCCGAATCCTGCACCTGCCAGACGGCCCCTGCCGATGAGCGGTGGACGGCGCTCTCAGATCTGCGCAGCCGGCTCAGTCAGGAGCCCCATTCGGGGAAAGATTAGAGCGTCTGCCCTCGTGGCAGCCGCGAAAGGATCCCGCCATGCCGAACCCAAAGCGCCGCCATTCCAAACGGCGCACCGCCATCCGCCGCTCCCACGATGCCATCACTGCCAGCGCCCTTTCCGAGTGCCCCAACTGCCACGAGCGGAAGCGGCCCCATCACATCTGCCCCAAATGCGGGCACTATAAGGACCGCGAAGTTCTCGAAGTCAAAGAGGCCAGCTAGTGCCAGCCACCGCCGATCTGCGGTTTTTCCCGCTGACCGGATTGAAGCTACCCGGCTTTCAGCTAGCCGGTTCTTCGCTGACCGCTTTTCAGCTAACCGCTTCTTAGCTAACCATGCTCACTGACATCGCCCTCGACGCCATGGGCTCGGACAAAGCTCCCGAGCCGGAGATCCGAGGCGCGATTCTCGCCTGCCGCTCTCAGCAGGTCCGCGTGCATCTCATCGGCCCCGAGCCTTTGCTGCGTCCGCGCCTCCGCACCGCCCTCGGCTTCGCCCGCCTCCCCATTGAAATCGTGCATGCCGACGAGTTCATCGGCATGGACGAAAAAGCAGCTCACGCCGTCCGCGCCAAGAAAAACAGCTCCATGCGCATCGGCCTCAAAATGGTCAAGGAACGCCGCGCCGCAGGCTTCTTCACCGCCGGCAATACCGGAGCCGGCATGGCCACGGCCAAAATGGTCCTCGGAGCGCTTCCCGGCGTCGATCGCCCCGCCCTCGCCATCGTCGCGCCCACTATGTCCGGATCGCCCTGCGTCCTCCTCGACGTCGGAGCCAACGTCGACTGCAAACCGCAAAACCTGGAGCAGTTCGCCGTCATGGGCGAGCTCTACGCCCGCTCCGTCCTCCGCGTCCCCCGTCCCCGCGTCGGCATCCTCTCCGTCGGCGAAGAAGAAGGTAAGGGCAACGACCTCACCCGCGAAGCCACCGCTCTCATCCGCCAGCTGCCCGTCAACTTCATCGGCAACGTCGAGGGCCGCGACATCTACAACGGCAACTGCGACGTTATCGTCTGCGACGGATTCGTCGGCAACGTCGCGCTCAAGACCTCCGAAGGCCTCAGCCGGCTCGTCCGCGAATTGCTGAAAGCGTCGCTGAACCAGACGGTCACGGCCCAGGTCGGCGCGCTGCTCTCCCGCCGCGCGTTCAACGCTTTCCGCCGCCGCCTCGATCCTTCCGAATACGGAGGAGCGCCGCTGCTCGGCGTGCGCGGCGTCTGCATCATCGGACACGGATCGTCGAACGACCAGGCCATCATGAACGGCATCCGCGTGGCCGCGGAGTTCGCCCGCGCCGGCGTCAACGAGCGCCTGGAACGCGAATTCTCCTCCCGCCCGGCGGATTCACCGTCGACCGGTTCCGAACTGCCGCTGCAATAGGACCTCCTCTCCGTCATCCAGACTGCGGGGTAACGTTACTGTGCCAGGGCTGTCCTGCGAAAAGTTCTCCCTGGTGAAACTCTCAAGTTGCTGATTCCATGCCTGGTTCGTCCTGTTGACGGAATCGACAACAGGAAGACTGCCCCGCCTGGCGGGACCGGTGAGGGACCAGAGCACAGAGAACGAGTGCGCGACGACGGGGCGGTACGGAGCCTCCAGGAAAGGAAAAGGCTCGCCAATGGCGAGCCTTTTCTGGATTTCCCTCTACTTTCAGGATAACAGATTGAGTGCGAAAGTCTGCCAGGTTTCTGTGCTGGATTTGGCGTGGAAGCGTCTTGGAATCAGCGGTCCGTTACGTTGGTGCGGGTGGATGCCTCTTGACAGCCTCCAAGTGACGCCGGAGATGAGGATGGGAGATGGTACCCGCATGGTAATATATGCGTCTAAACGGTTAGGTGTTTATGCGTCGGAGGGTACGTCAATGAAATTGGACGCGGACGTTCGCTGGAGCCTGAAAGTGTCGCGGGAAACAGACTTATCGTTGCGGACGTTTCTGGGGGCGCGAGGGATGAAGAAGGGCGATCTGTCGAAGTTCGTGGAGGAGGCAGTGCGCTGGCGCATCTTCGACCAGACCGTACAGGAGATCAAGGCGCGCAATGCGGACACTGACCCGGAAGGACTCCAGGAACTGATCGATGCGACGGTTCGCGAAGTGCGAGCGGAGCGCCGAAGCGGGACCGAGGGCTGAGGCGGCACAGTGCGGGTGGCGCTGGACACCAACAGTCTGATTTCGGCCCTGATCCTGGCGAGCGGCCATCCCGCGACGAGCTATCGGGCCTGGATCGCAGGGCGCTTTACGCTGGTCACCTGCGACGAGCAGATCGAAGAACTCCGAGCAGCCCTGCAAAAGCCGACGCTCGCGGAACGCATCCGGCCGCATCGCGCGGGGCGGCTGGTGAACGAACTGCGGCGCGTGGCAAAGATGGTTGAGCAGTTGCCGCGTGTGCGGCGCTCACCCGATCCCAACGATGACTATCTCCTGGGGTTCGCCGAAGCCGGGCGGGCTGATTGCCTGGTGACCGGGGATAAGAGTGGCCTGCTGGCACTGGGTTCACACGGCAGGACACGGATCGTCTCGGCGCGGGAATTTGCGGCGGAGATGGAGTGATGGGGAGAGCCGGGTTGATCGCGCACCGCCCGCCCTGTCGTCCAAACCCAGGACGACAAGGGTGGGGCACCCGGTTTCGGCTCCCAATTAGCTTTTCTCGACGTACTTCCGCCCCCCACCGCATAGCGTCCGGAGAGGACGCGGGCGATGCCTTTGGGGTAGGCATGGTGCTCCTCGTCGTGGTCCAGCTGCTCATCGATAAAGTGGACCGCGCAGCCGGCGACCTGGACGCCGTAGTCGAAAGCCTGCTGCTGCGCGTCTGACCCGGCTAATGCGCCCCGTTGCCGGAGATCGTCACCAGGTCCTTGCCGCTGACCAGCGGCAGTTCCATAAAGACGTTCGCGCGCTCGTACTTCGATGGATGTGCTGGGCCGGCGATGTGCCGGAATCCCAACTGCTGGTAAAGATGGATGGCAGCTTCAGCGCGAGTATTGGACTCGAGATATAGGCGGTGCGCGCCGATCTGCCGCGCGACGCCGATGGCGAAGCCGAGCAGCTTTCGTCCGATACCGGAGCCTCGGGCCGATTCCGCCACCGTCATCTTGGCCAGTTCCAGCTCGCCCGGGGCGATCGCGATCAGGGCGCAACAGCCGATCGCTTCGCCGCCCTTCTCCGCGATGCAGATTTGACCGCCGGGGCGGAGGATCCGCGTTCGCGGATCGTCCAGCACTTCGCGGTCTGCCGGCTCCAGGGAAAAGTACTGGGAAATCCATGCCTCATTGAGCCGGCGAAAGGCGTCTTCGTCGCCGGGGCGGAAGGTTCTGAGGAGAAGTTCATCCATATTCATTGGATTCGGTTTGTTGGATTCCGGCGCAGGGCCGTGGGCTCCTCAATTCTGTTGCGGGGTGGGCGGCACGACGGTCGCGCCTGGCTGCTGGATCGCCTGGGCATTGAACTTTTTGTAGTCGTCGTCGGTGACGTGGACCACCACGCGAGCCCCGATAATGCCGAACGCGTGGGCGCTCATGTTGACGTCGGCGCTGGTGGGCAGCCACAGCTCATTGTTCACCAGCTTCTGATCGAAGACCATATTACTGCCTTTGCTGAGCGAGAACATGCCGAAGCCGACGTGAAAATTCTCGTCGAGCTGGGCGGTCATGCGGCGCACTTCGCGATCCTTCTCGTCGATCCAGACCGTGCCGGACATCCTGCGCGCGGCTTCTTCCGCCAGGCCGTGAGCCCTGGCGTGCGGATTGCCGATGAAATCGAAGGCAATGGTCTGCCGCCCGTCGAGCAGCACGCGGCGCGGCGCGGACACCTGAACCACGGCGAGAATCTTGCTGACACTGATGACGACCTGGCCCTTTGGCGTCTGGCCGGGCGGGGTCTGCTGCGCCCTCCGGACGTCCTTCATCACACGGTCCTGTTCCTTTTTCTGCTTGTCCGGACTGAGGGGCTTGCCGTTCTTTGCGATGAGCTGGCGCACCTCGTGCGTATTGACGAAGAAGACCTCGTAGGTTTCGGAGTCGGTGCTTTTGACGCTGCCGTTCTTGTTCAGCATCCGCGTCACATCGGTTTCGTGAAACGTGTAGTTCTCCTGGATGGCGTCCATCGCCAGCTGGTGCGCGCGGACCTGCGCCAGCAGGGTGGGGACGTCAGGCAGGGGAGCGTTGGCGGGGGGATCAGTCCCTGCGTGCGCGGAAGCCGCGCTGGCCAGCAGGGCGAGGCCAACCGCCAGCGCCGCAACCTGAAATCGTGCGCGAACAGCGAGAAGGGAAAGCAACGTGTCTCCTCGTGCTGCGATCATAGCGTAAGCCATGTTGCCAGGAAATCGCCGCCCCTTCGCTACAATGACTGTTATGTCGTTCGATCACGCCCCTCGCCGGCAAAAGAAGGCGGCGCCCCCCGGCGAAACCGGACAGGAAGCTTTGTATCTGCGTTCGCTCAGCGAGCGCCAGGTTCCGGTGAATGTAAAGCTGCACGACGGGGAAGTGGTGAGCGGCTGGATCGAGTACTTCGACGATCGCATGATCCGGCTGACGCGCGAAGGCAAGCCGAACCTGTTCATTTACAAGAATCGGATCAGAACGATCAGCGAACAGGGAAGAGGCGGGCCGCGAAACGCCGGCCGAACGGATAGGGCGGAGACAGCCGGCGAGGTTCAGCGGTGACAGAACCCCGGGTGCCGGCGGAGCTGCGGATCGCCTCGCAGGCAGCCAGGATTGCGCAGGAGGCAGGCGCGCTGGTCCGCGGGTTTTTCGAGCGCGGCGTCGCCACAGAGTACAAGGGTGACGTGGATCTTGTGACTGAGGCCGACCGTGCCTCCGAAAAGCTGATTGCGGAACGGCTGAGCGCGGAGTGGCCCGATCACGGGGTGTTCGGCGAAGAAGGCGCGCGCCAGCGGATGGAAGGCGAGTTTCGCTGGTATGTGGATCCGCTGGACGGCACAACGAATTTTGCTCACGGGTTTCCGGTCTTCTGCATTTCAATGGGCATGGAGCGGCGCAGGCCGGGTCTGGCCGAGGGCGAAGACGGGGAACTGGTGGCCGGCGTGATTTACGATCCTACGCGCGACGAGTTATTCGCGGCGGAAGCGGGGCGCGGCGCGTGGCTGAACGGACGCCGGATTCACGTATCGGGCATCGGGACTCTCTCCGAGGCGCTGCTGGCGACGGGATTTCCCAGCCGCAAGCGTCACGCTAATCCGAACATTCATTTCTACCAGGAGCTCACGCTGCGTTCCCACGGCGTGCGTCGTGCCGGTTCGGCTGCGCTGGACCTGGCATATACCGCGTGCGGCCGCCTGGATGGATTCTGGGAGTTCAATCTGAATCCCTGGGATACCGCGGCCGGGGCGCTGTTGGTGACAGAGGCGGGCGGGAGCATGTCGGGCTTCGAGGGCGCGCGCTTCCGCCTGAACAGCCGCGAGGTTCTGGCGACGAATGGGCGCCTGCAGCGCGAAGTGACGGGCTTGTTCGCCGACATGCTGGCGGGCAGAGATCTGAGTCCGATTCCGACACCGCGCGAGTACGCCGATGCGCGGCAGCGGCGCTGAGTACCAACCCCCCCGCGCGTCAACGTTCCCGAAGTTTTGCCGTGTGCACGCAAGCCTTATTGCGGCGACGGAAAGCCCTGCTAGAATGATCCGTTGCAAGGACAATCGGGCTGAGGGCTGGGAGTGGCAATCGTCCGCGCGGGCGGGCGCCTGCCGTGTCCGGTTCAGCAGGCGCGATTGCTGAATTTTAAGCTCGAAGAGGAACTACATGGCCTACGTAATTGCGGAACCCTGCATCGGCACCAAAGACACCGCCTGCGTCGATGCCTGCCCGGTGGATTGCATCCACCCGAAGAAGGACGAGGCGAAGCACGCCGAGTCGGACCAGCTTTTTATCGATCCGGTGGAATGCATCGACTGCGGCGCCTGCGTGCCGGTGTGCCCGGTCTCGGCAATTTTCGCCGCGGACGACCTGCCGGAGAAGTGGCAGAGCTTTCAGGCGAAGAACGCCGAATTCTTCGGCCGGTAACCTGTTTTCCGCGACAGCTCTCTCCGGACGCGCGGCGCCCTGCTGCGCGTCCGCGCGTTTTTGCCGCCGATACCTGGTCAGGCAACCCACACTGCTGTTCCATGCGTCGAACACCCATTGCGCCAAACCCGCAAAGATCGTCCTCTATGATCCCGACTGCCCCGAAGACCAGGAAAAGCAGATCCGACGGAGCTCCCTCTCGTGGAACAATGGCCGTGGAAAGGTTTGTTCTGATGAATGCTGGACCGTCCCAGCCGAGGCCGGCGAACCAACATATGCGCCGCAATCCGCCTATCGCCGGCGAGCAGGAAGCGATTCAAAAGGCCCAGAACGGTGATAGCCGCGCTTTCGAAACCCTGTACGCCATGCACAAACGGCGGGTGTATTCGCTGTGCCTTCGCATGCTGGGAAATGTGGCGGAGGCCGAGGATCTGACCCAGGAAGCCTTCCTGCAGCTTTATCGGAAAATCGGAACTTTCCGGGGCGATTCAGCATTTTCGACCTGGCTGCACCGGCTGGCGGTGAACGTGGTGCTGATGCACCTGCGCCGCAAGGGACTGCCTCAGGTATCGCTCGAAGAGACGCTGGAACCGGCGCAGGACGACGGTCCGCGCAAGGACATCGGGGCGCGGGATCTGACGCTTTCCGGCTCGATCGACCGGGTCACCCTGGAACGGGCTATTGAGAACCTGCCTCCCGGCTACCGCCTGGTCTTTGTGCTGCACGATGTAGAGGGATATGAGCATAATGAAATAGCGGAGATGCTCGACTGCTCGATCGGCAACAGCAAGTCGCAACTGCACAAAGCGCGCATGAAACTGCGCGATCTGCTGCGGACCGGGCAGCGGAAGGAGCAGATCGCGTGACGGTGCTGCGCGCAATGGATAAGACCATGACCTGTGCGGAATTTCAGGAAACACTGCCCGAACTCTTTGAGACGCAAGCCGATCTCGGCGCACAGGAACACCTGAAGGCGTGCGAGAACTGCGCCGCCCTGGTGCGCGATCTGGAGTACATCGCCCAGCAGGCCCGCCTGCTGCTGCCCATCCAGGATCCCAGCCCCGCGGTTTGGGATCATATTCAGCAGGCGATTCGGAACGGCGATGAGCCGGGCGCGAATTCGGCCCCGGTTGGCAGAAAATAAAGGGCTTCTCCGCGGGCACCTCTCCATATAATCGATAAAACGCATGAGCGGGCACAGTGCATCCGTCAGCATTTCGAGCCTTGTTCTCACCGGATTTATGGGCGCCGGCAAGACGACTGTCGGTGAGCTGCTGGCAGCGCGCCTTGGCTGGCGATTTGCCGACAGCGATCGCGTGGTGGAAGAGCGCGCGGGCATGACCGTCGGGCAAATTTTCGAAAGCCGGGGCGAAGCCGCCTTTCGCGAGATGGAAGCAGCGGCGATCCGGGATACAGCGGCGGGAGAGAGTGTGGTCCTGGCTTTGGGCGGAGGGGGGCTCGAGCGTGCCGACACTCGCGAATTCCTGGCCGGACTGCCCAACTGCCGCATTGTTTTTCTGGAGGCGCCTCTCGATATCCTGTTGGCCCGCTGCGCCGGGCATTTTGACGGGCCGGTGCGGCCAGTGCTGCGGGATCGGGAGCGGCTCGCCGAACGGTGGCGGGAGCGGCTGCCCTGGTACCGGCAGGCGCACCTGACGGTGGCCACCGAGCGGCTTGCGGCTGGGGCGGTGGTCGACCGCGTGCTGGAGGCTTTTGCCGGCGAACTGAAGGACAGCGTGGGCCGATCCGGAATTGCGCGCCCGGTGCCGGCATGAGCAGGCCGCTCGGGCCACGGGGCATCGTGCTGTTTGCCTTCGGCGTTGCGCTGGGGCTGTACTTTGCCTGGCTGCTGCACGAGGTGCTGGTGGTCATTTACGTCAGCGCACTTTTTGCCGTTGTGCTGATGCCGCTGGTGCGCGCGGTGATGAAGCTGCACATCGGACGCTGGCATCCGGGACGCGGAATGGCGGTCCTGCTGATCCTGGTGCTTACGATCGGCAGCCTGACCGTCTTCATGCTGTTCGCGCTGGCCCCCGCCTTTCTCGACCTGCGGGATTTCATCCGGCAATTGCCGCAACGCGGGCCGGAAGTCTTCAGCCGCCTGCACCACCTGCCCCTGATTCGCGATATGGACCTCGCCGCCCTGCAGGAGAAAGTGGAGGGAATCGCCGGCAACTTTGCGAGCTACATGCTGAAGTTTGCCAGCGACTGGGCCGGAGCGCTGGCGCGCGTGGTCGCCGGAATTGTCCTCACCGTCTACTTCATATTGGAAGGCGACGAGGCCTACGAGTGGTTCCTTAGCCTGTTTCCTCTGGAGCGCCGCGTCAGGCTGAACCAGACTCTGGTGCAGGCGGGCACCCGCATGGGCCGCTGGCTGCTGGGGCAGGGTACGCTGATGCTCATCCTCGGCGCCCTCAGCACCGTGGTCTTCGTGCTGCTGCGCGTACGCTACGCCTACGCCCTCGGCGTCATCATGGGCCTGTTCAACATCGTGCCTGTGGCCGGGGCCCTGGTCTCCGTCACCGTGGTCGTCCTTATCGCCGCGCTCGACTCCTGGGGCCGGGTGGCCGGCGTGCTCATCTTCTACTTTATCTACGTGCAGATCGAGAACACCTGGCTGATCCCGCGCATCATGCGCACCCGGGTCGACCTGGCGGGGGTCACCATCCTGATTGCGCTGCTGATCGGTTCCGGGCTGGCCGGGGTGATTGGCGCCATGGTCGCCGTTCCCACGGCCGTGCTGGTCGCCGCCATTCTCAACGAGTACGCGGTACACGACGACAACCTGGTCGAGCCGCCGACGCTGGGGGCCGGGACGCAATAAGGCGCGATGGAATTCCTGGTCCGCGTGTCCCGGGGCAGGCATCCTGGCAGCTCCAGCAGGTATCATGATGGGTGGGCTATCCCTTCTGAGTTCCCCGGACCCCTCATTCATGTTGTTGCCTCGCATCCATCACGCTCTACCCGCAGGAATTACATGCCTGTGAATCCCGCAGCATCTCGCTCCACTGCCGTACCCCTGGAGTCCACCCCCGCGCCCATGCGGTGGGAGAAGCCGGCGCATCTGCATTCGCCGCGCGCCGGTGTGACGGCGTCGCTGCTGGTGGACTACCGCGAACTGTTCAAGCTGCGCGTGACGCTGATGGTCACGCTGACGGCCTGGGCTGGTTTTTATCTGGGCTCGATGCGTTCGGGAATCAGCAGCATCCAGCCCGGGCTTTTGGAGACGCTGATCGGAATCACGGTGGTTTCCGCCGGAGCTGCGGCGCTGAACCAGTGCATCGAGCGCAAACTGGACGCCCGGATGCTCCGAACCGCGAACCGCCCCATGGCGACAGGCCGCATCGGTCTGGCGCACGGAATCAGCCTTGGACTGCTGGCCGTGGTGGCGGGCTCAGTGTGGCTGACCCACGAAACCAATCTGGTGACGGGCGGCCTGACGCTGCTCACTGCGTTCCTCTACGTGGGCGTCTATACCCCGCTGAAGCGGGTGACAACACTGGCCACATTTATCGGCGCCTTCCCCGGGGCCATGCCTCCCCTGCTGGGCTGGACGGCGGCGCGCGGTGTGATCGAATGGCCCGCGGTAGCGCTGTTCGCGATCCTGTTCGTCTGGCAGTTCCCGCACTTCATGTCGATCGCGTGGCTGTATCGCGAGGACTACGCGCGGGCCGGCATCCGCATGCTGCCGGTAGCGCAGCCGGATGGCTGGTCGACCGCGCTGGAGGCGCTGACGTATGCCGTGTTGATGGTGCCGGTGAGCCTGGTGCCGTTCTGGCTGCACATGGACGGGAAGATCTACGCCGGAGCAGCGTTCGCGCTGGGCCTGCTCTACCTGGGATATACGCTGCGCTTCACGCGCATTGTGCGCGCCCGCAGCAGCGCGGAGTCGCGCATGTACGCCCGCGATCTGCTGAAGGTGAGCGTGATCTATTTGCCGCTGCTGCTGACGGCGCTCATGCTGAACTCGGTCGGGAAATGAGGCCGCCATGGCCACGATGACGCAATCCGGAAAGCCGGCGGACGCGATCGGTCTGGCTCCAGCGGCTCCGATCGAGCTGGACGGCATCACGCACAACTACGGCTCGCGCCTGGCGCTGGACAAACTCAGCTTTCGCGTGCGCGAGGCAGAGATTTTCGGACTGCTGGGCCCGAACGGCAGCGGGAAAACGACGCTGTTCCGCATCCTTTCCACGCTGATGATTCCCACCGGAGGAGCCGCGCGGATTCAGGGCTTCGACGCCGGACGCGAGCCCAACCGGGTTCGTCAGCGGATCGGGATTGTCTTTCAGTCTCGCAGCGTCGACGTCAAGCTGACGGCGGCCGAAAATCTGAAGCACCAGGGGCATCTCTACGGGCTGCGCGGAGCGCACCTGCAACAGCGCATCGCGGAGGTGCTGGAGCGGGTGGGGCTGCTGGATCGTGCCGACGACAGGGTGGAGTCGCTTTCCGGCGGACAGCAGCGCCGCGTGGAACTCGCCAAAGGGCTCATCCATGCGCCCTCGGTGCTGCTGCTGGACGAGCCGTCGACCGGACTGGATCCAGGCGCGCGCCGCGACCTCTGGCAGTATCTGCGCACCCTGCGCGATCAGCAGGGCGTGACCGTTCTGGTGACGACGCACCTGATGGAAGAGGCGGAACACTGCGATCGGGTGGCCATCCTGAGCAAAGGCAAGCTGGTGGCGCTGGGATCGCCCGCCGAACTGAAGGCGAAGATCGGCGGCGATGTGGTCACGTTTGAAGCGGCCGGCCCGGAACAGGCCGCGCAACTGGCTGCGGAGATCAGGAACCGGTTTGGCGCCGCGGGAACCGTGCTCGGCAGTACGGTCCGCGTGGAGCGCGATCGCGGGCATCGCTTTCTGACGGAAGTGGTCGAGGCATTTCCGAGGCGAGTGGAAAGTGTGTCTGTTGCCAGGCCGAGCCTCGAAGACGTTTTCATCGACTGCACCGGTCATCGCTTCTGGACGGAAGACGCGCAGCCGGATCCGGCTGGCGGCAAGAACAAGAGAGGGGAGTACTGATGGCGACCGTGGCCGCGGCCGCGCCGCAGGCAAAGACCGCCTCGTCGCCCGGAATCTGGACGCCGGCGTACTCCCTGTGGCTGCGCGAGATCGTGCGCTTTTACCGGCAGAAGGCGCGTGTGGCCGGCGTGATCGCCACGCCCCTGCTCTTCTGGATCGTGCTGGGTTCGGGGTTCGCCTACAGCTTCCACTCGAGTTCCGGCTCGGGGTCGTATCTGGCGTACTTCTTCCCCGGTTCCGTGGTCATGATCGTGCTGTTCACGGCAATTTTCAGCATGATGTCGCTCATTTCCGACCGCAATGAGGGCTTTCTGCTCTCGGTGCTGGCGGCCCCGGTCAACCGCTCGGCCATCGTCCTTGGCAAGGTGCTGGGAGGCGCGACGCTGGCCGCCATTCAGGGCGTTATCTTCCTCGCCTTTGCGCCCCTGGTCGGCGACCATCCCGGCGCCGGAGCTGTTCTTCTCAGCATCCTGGCCATCGTGCTCATCAGCTTCGAACTGACGGCGCTGGGCTTTGCTATCGCCTGGCCGATGGATTCGCCGCAGGCCTTTCACGCCATTGTGAACCTGCTGCTGCTGCCGCTGTGGATGCTTTCGGGCGCGCTGTTCCCGGCGGATCGCGCCTCTGGCTGGCTTGCGTGGCTCATGCGTCTCAATCCGCTCAGCTACGGCGTCGACGCCCTCCGCAACGCGCTCTTTCCGGCGGAGCACACCCTCTTCCCCCTCGATGTGAATCTCGGCATCACCGCGGCGTTCTGCGTGCTGGTTTTTGCGGCGTCGTGGGCCATCGTCAACCGCCGTACCCACAAGCCCGCCGCCTGACACCATGACGACAGCGACCAGCCCGAATCGATCGATCTCAGTCCCGGTGACCGCCATCGTCGGCGTCAGCGTTGTTGCGACACTGTTTCTCTTCTGGCTCATTTACATTCATCCGGCAGCCGACCAGCGAGACCTGCACTACACGTTTCTTCCCAATCTGAACGCGCTGCTGAACGGGTTGGCGGCCATCGCGCTGGTCTTCGGCTACTACTTTGTCAGGACCCACCGCATCGCCGCGCATCGCAGAGCGATGTTCACGGCGCTGGTGTTCAGCACGCTTTTTCTGGTCAGCTATACGGCAAACCACGCGCTGCATGGCGACACCCTTTACCCGATCCACAACCGGGTCTACTACGACGCCTATCTGCCGATCCTGATCAGCCACATCGTTTTGGCCACGCTGGGATTGCCTGTTGTGCTGACCACGTTCTATCTTTCGCTGTCGGGACGCATTCCCCTGCATCGCAAAGTGGCTCGCTTCACGTTTCCACTGTGGCTGTACGTTTCCATCACCGGGGTGGTTGTGCGAGTGATGCTGGTGGCGGCTCTGCGTTAAACGGGTGTCAGGATGGCAAAACTGTCGACGGCCAGTACGGAAATGGAAAACAAACCCGCGGTCCAGACAGGCGAGGATGGAACGCGCGCGTTGCTGCGCGCAGGCATCGGGATCCTCGCTGCCGGGCTGCTGGCGGCGCTCCTGACGGTGACGGTGTTCGGGCCCATCGGCATTCACGGTCCCCACAACAATGGCGGCTGGCTCTGCATGCTGGCGGCCATGATGTGCCTGCCTTTCGGGCTGATGCTGTTCGGGCTGGGATTCGCCAAGTGGCTGCGCAACCGGCATTTGCGGCGGAGAGGGTTGGGTTGAAACGGCCACATTCGTTCATCCTCGGCCAAACTTTCCTTCGCTCCGCTTTGTTATCCTGACTTGGCTATGTCCTCGAAAAAAGAGCTTCTCAGCGCCCCCATCCTCCACATCGACATCAAGCAGCACAACGTGGTGCCGCTGGTCGACGCGATGCAGTCCATGGCCTACAGCGCCCGTGATCTGGCCCGGGCGGCCTCCATCTACGAGCGCATGCTGCGCGACCAGGACTGCGGCGTCATTCTCTGTCTCGCCGGCTCGCTGATCTCAGCCGGCCTCAAGCAGGTGTTCGTCGACCTCGTCCGCAACAACATGGTGGATGCCATCGTTTCGACGGGCGCGAACATCGTCGATCAGGATTTCTTCGAAGCCCTCGGCTTCAGGCACTACATCGCCGACGAGATCATGCGCTCCGGCACGCAGGACGGCCTTCTGCGCGAGCTGATGATCGACCGCATCTACGACACCCTCATCGATGAGGAAGAGCTCCGCTTCTGCGACGAGACCACGGAGAAAGTCGCCGACTCGCTGCCCCCCCGCCCCCACAGCTCGCGCGAGTTCATCCGCGCCATGGGCGCCTGGCTGGAGCAGAACGGGAAGACGCCGGAAAAGGGAGGCGCCGATTCCATCGTGCTTTCCGCGTACCAGAAGGACGTGCCGATCTTCTGCCCGGCGTTCAGCGACTGCTCGGCCGGGTTCGGCCTGATCGCACACCAACACAAGCGCCAGGATAAGCCGAAAGTCTCCATTGACTCGGCAAAGGACTTCTACGAGCTGACGCAACTGAAGATCGCCAATCCCACCACCGGCCTGCTGATGATCGGCGGCGGCGTTCCCAAGAATTTTGCGCAGGACATCGTTGTGGCTGCGGACATTCTCGGCAACGAAGCGCCCATGCACAAGTACGCGATCCAGATCACCGTGGCCGATGTGCGGGATGGAGCGCTCTCCTCCAGCACGCTGAAGGAAGCCAGCTCATGGGGCAAGGTGGACACCACCTTCGAGCAGATGGTCTACGGCGAGGCCACCCTGGTGTTGCCGCTTGTCGCAGGCTACGCCTGGCACAAGCAGGCGCATGCCGCCCGCAAGGGGCGCCGCTGGAGCCGCATCCTGGAGCCGGTGAGCGCCTGAAGCGCAATCGCGCAGAGAGGGTGTTGCGGAGAAAGGGCCGGCCGGCGCATTTTTGTATCGGCTGGCCTTTTGCTTCGCCTATACTTGCCCAGAAACATCGATTCCACCGCAGGATACGAGGAAGTAGCCTCGACGGACCTGGGCTGTGACGGGATATACCCAGACACGAATCGCCACTTGGGCATTTTCTACTGCTCTGGCTCTGTCGCTCGCCGGCGTTCTTGTGCTGGCTCGCTTCGGCAGCTCGCCGGTCGACGCCCATCCATGGCTGTTCTGGTTCGCCGCGTTCTGGACGTTTGCCCAGATGCTGCTGATTGTCGTGGCGCTGTCCACGTTTCGGCATGCTCTGCGCCAGGGACAGGCGGAGCGGCAACTGCAGCGTGTGGCGCGCCTGCACCGCAGCATCCTCGACTCCGCGGGGCCGGTGATGATTGCCTGCGACCTGGGCGGGCACATCAGCCTGTTCAATCCGGCGGCCGAACGAATGCTGGGCTACCGCGCTTCGGAAGTGCTGGGAAAACTGACGGCCCGCGATCTCTACCCCGAAGGCGAAATGGCGCGGGTCGGCGAGCAACTGGTTGCCTCCATGACCGGCACCAGGATTCCGCCGGATGTCCCGTGGAACACAGCTGAGCCGCTGCTGCCCTTTATCCAGTACGTGGCCAGCTTCCCGGCCAGCCGGGTGCGCGGTTTCGAGATGCGCTACCGCCGGCGCGACGGCAGCACATTTCCGACCATGGTCTATCTGTCCGCCGTCCGTTCCGGGGCGGGCAGCATCGAGGGGCTGGTATCCGTGGCGGTCGACATCACCGCCACGCGGCGCGCCGAGCACGCCCTGCGGGAGAGCGAAGAGCGCTACCGGGATCTCTTCGAAAACTCGGCGGAAATGATTGCCACCCTGAGTCCGCGCGGCCGTTATCTGTATGTGAACCCGGCCTGGCAGACGCTTTTTGGCATGGATTCCGCGCAATTCGAGTCGCTCATCGGCTTCGAGTCGGCCTTCCCGCCGGAAGCGCAAGCTGAGGCGGCGGCGCTGTTTCATAAGGCTCTGCATGGGGTGCGGGTGGAGCGGCATCCGCTGCGCCTGCAAAACTCCGCCGGCGAAACCGTCGAGGTGGAAGCCAGCCTGAGTTGCCGCCGGGAAGAAGCCGGCCCCGTGTCCGTGCGCTGCACATTCCGCGAGGTTACCCAGCAAAACCGCCGCGAGCGCCGCCTGCGCATTCAGCTGATCGTCAGCCAGATCATCGCCGAGACCACCTCGATGGATGAGGGACTGACGCGCGTGCTCGAAGCTTTGTGCGGAACCTTTAGCTGCGATATCGCGGTGCTGTGGAGAGTGGACGAAGCCCAGCATGTAGTCCGCCCGCGGGTCTCGTGGCACGTGCGAGGTCGCTCCAGCGAGGACTTTCTGCGCGAGACCCGCGCCCAGGTCTTCACCCGCGGCGAAGAACTGCCCGGCATGGTGTGGTCGCTCGGAAAGCCCTGCTGGATCGCTGACGTGCGCCAGGATCCCGCTTTTATCCGTCGCACCTCGGCCCGCCTGAACGGCTTTATTTCCGGATGGGCAGTACCGGTGCGGGTAGGCAACCAGGTCATCGCCATCGTGGAATGCTTTTCGCGGCAGCCAACGCGCGAGGACCCGGAACTGCTGGCGACGGTGGAAACCGTTTGCGGGTCGCTGGGGCAGTTTATGGCGCGCGCCGGGCAGGAGGCCCGCGTTCGCGAACTGGATCGCCAGAAGGCCATCATCCTGAACTCCGTTGCCGACGGTATCATCGGAGTGGATTCGGCGGGCCACATCGATTTCGTTAATTCCGCCGCAGCTCGCATGATCGAACGAACAGAGTCGGAACTGATCGGGCACAGCGTTCATGAGATGCTGCATTCCGTCGCTTTCGGGCACAACTGCGATGTGACCTGCCCCACGCGGCAGGCCATTGAAATCGGAGAAAGCACGGCCGGCCAGGATGTTTACTACCACAGCGACGGCAGGAGCTTTCCCGTCGAGTTTTCTCTTATGCCGATGATCGAGGAGGGCGCCCCCGTAGGCAGCGTGCTCAGCTTCCGCGACATCAGCCAGCGCTACGCTCTGGATCACATGAAGGACGAGTTCATCTCCACCGTGAGCCATGAGCTGCGCACGCCCCTCACGTCTATCCGCGGCGCGCTGGGCCTGCTCTCCTCCGGGCTGCTGGGCGCGGTGAACGAAAAGGCTGCGAACCTGTTGCGCATCGCACTGGCCAATTCCGAGCGTCTGGTGCGGCTCATCAACGATATCCTCGATCTGGAGCGGATGCAGTCGGGCCGCGCGCCGCTGGCTTTTCGCCGTATCGCGCTCGAGGACGTGGCGCGCCAGGCGATCGAAGCCATGCAGCCGGTGGCCGATTCCGGCAACATCCATCTGGTTTCCGATTTCGAGTCCGTCATCGTCGAAGCCGACGCCGACCGGCTGCTGCAGGTGATGACGAACCTGCTCAGCAATGCCGTTAAGTTTTCGCCGGCTCATTCGGTGGTGCGCGTGGCGATCGCATCTGCCCCCGGGGGGGCTCTTCTGAGCGTGATCGATCAGGGAAGGGGCATTCCCTCAGATAAGCTGGAGAGTATCTTCGATCGGTTCCAGCAGGTGGATGCCTCCGATTCCCGTCAAAAAGGTGGAACGGGACTGGGCCTCGCCATCTGCCGCAGCATCGTACAGCAGCATGGAGGCCGCATCTGGGCCGAGCAGAATCGCGGCCGAGGCTCCATTTTCCGGCTGTTCCTGCCCGAGCGTGCTTCCATTTCCGCCAGCGGGGCCGAGGAAGCCGTGGCTGGCCACCCATAACGAACCTGGTGGGGAGGATTCTTGCAGCGCCGCGTTCTTATCATCGATGACGAGGAAGACATCCGTGCAGTAGCGGCGATGAGCCTTGAGACCGTCGCCGGCTGGGAGGTCATGATGGCCGGCTCCGGAGCGGCCGGCATCGCCCGAGCCCAGGAACAACTGCCCGACGCGATCCTGCTCGACGTGATGATGCCGGTGATGGACGGCCCGACGACATTCCGGGAACTGCGCGCCAATTCGAAAACCGCGCACATTCCCGTGATTCTGCTCACCGCCAAAGTGCAGGCCGCCGACCAGAAACGTTTCTCCGACCTGGGCGTTGCTGCCGTTATGTTCAAGCCCTTCGACCCGCTCGCGCTGGCCGGGGACATCGCTGAAGTGCTGGGCTGGAATGACAAATGAGCGATCCGGCCGCAGCCATTGCCGCACGGCTGGGTGAGCTTTGGCTCAGGAGCCGCCCCTTAATGATGGAACGCGTGGAAGCCCTGCGGAGCGCATCTGAGGCGCTCGGCCGCAATCCAGCCGATCTCCAGGCCCGCAGTACGGGGCGCGAGGCCGCGCACAAGCTCTCCGGCAGTCTGGGCGTCTTCGGTTTGCCCCAGGGCACCGAACTGGCCGCGGAACTGGAAAGAATCCTGAAACCGGGGACCCCGCTGAACTCGCAGATGGCGGCTGCGATCTCCAGGCTGATTGAGGAGCTGCAGGCTGTGATTGAATCGAAGTAAGCCCGAAGTGCCCTGGCCGGCCGCGCCAGAGGCGCCAGGGCAACGGATAACCCGGCGCGGCGATTTTCCCTCTCATTGGTGTGCGCTTGTACGGTCGTGATTCAGTCCTGATATCCCTGCCGGCGGGAGGACATTGCTGCCGGGGCATGCATTCCAGGTACCTGTTGCTGGTGATTCTGCTCGCCTCCCTGGTTGGCGCCGCCAGAGCCCAGACAGCCGCCCACCACCGCATCCATAATTTCTTCCTTTTTAACAGCCCAGGCGACTTCAACCGCAATGTCTTTTACAGAAATAAGCTGGAGTTCTCATTGGAGTCGGCGTGGGAGCCAAAGAATATCCCCTTCGTATACAACTTCGTGACAGGCAGCACTTATACCACCTGGCCGCTTCATTACACGCTGGAGCCTAACATTGCCTCAATCCGCTGGACTATCGATAACATCGGCTGGCCCAGCATTCTTCGCGGAACAACAGACTATACCTTCAGCGGAAGCTACGTGGACGTGGCGCGCGGTCCGGAGACGCGCTATTTCGCCTTCATCTTTGGAATACGCCGCAATTTTATTCGACCGAACTGGCGAATGGTCCCTTACCTTGACATGCGCGGCGGGGTGGGCGACATCAACGCGAAGGGGCCGGACGGCGTGAAATATGCCCAGGGACAGGACCTGACTTTCACACTGCTGAACGGCGGCGGGATACGTTACGACTTCAACCCACGCTTCAGTGTCGAAGCGGGTGCGAGTTACCAGCATGTCTCGAACTTCTATCTGTCGCAGCCCAAATATTACGATTACGGCATCAACGTACTGGGTGGAATGGTCGGATTCAACATTCGCATAGGAAAGCCCAGACCTCTGGAGCAATAAGAGGCTTCTACGCGAATACCAGGCATTGCGGCCGCGACTGCGGATAGATCTTTGGAGATTCGGCAAGGCGACCGGTTTTCTCATCCCGCCCGAAGACGGCGATGGTATCGGACTCCTCATTGGCGACCAGCAGCCACTTCTCCGTCGGGTCCAGGGTCAGATGCCGTGGAATCCTGCCGCCGCACGAGCCGCGCGCCAGCATCGTCAGCTTGCCGCTTTTGCGATCCACGGAGAAAGTCACCAGGCAGTTGTAATCGCGGTTCGCCGCGTAGGCAAAGTGGCCATGGCGGTCCAGCACAATGTCGCAGCCGCGCGTAGGCCCGTGGTAATCCGCGGGAATCAGGCTGACGCTCTGAATCTGGTGAAGCGTTCCGTGCTGCGGATTCCACTCCAGCACGTCCACGGTGGATGCCATTTCGCAAACGCAGTATGCGATACGGCCGTTGGGATGGAAGCGCAGGGCCCGCGGACCCGAGCCGGGGCTCGCCTGCCACCGCGGCGGATCGCCGGGCTTCAGCTTCGCGGTGAGGGGATCGAGGTGGTAGATGTGAATGCAGTCCAGGCCCAGATCGTTGACGAGCAGATAGCGGTTGTCGGGCGAAACCGTTACACGATGGGCGTGGGGCGCTTCCTGCCGCTGTGGATTGGGCCCATGCCCGTGATACTGGAAATGCGAAACCGCGTCGCTGATCTGGCCATTGGGGCTCAGATAGAAGGAGCTTGCGCTGCCGCCTCCGTAGTTGGCGCAGAAGGCCGCAGTCCCGGTGTGATCCACCGACACGTTCGCCGGTCCCGCGCCCCCTGAGGAAACCTGGTTGATCGGCTTCAGCCGGGAGGCAGCCAAATCGACCTCGAAAGCGCTGACCGCTCCGCTTTTCCGGCCCTCGAAATCCGAAATCTCATTGACGGCGTACAAATACCGTGCGTCCGGAGTCAGTGCGAGGAATGTGGGGTTATCGCTGGCCGCAGCCAGGCCGGCCAGGCTCGGTTCGCCGGATTCGGGATTCCAGTGCCACGCATAAATGCCTTTGCTGGTACCGGTCACGGTCTGGGTTCCAACCAGCAACAGCCTCCGTTTTGCATCCCGCCCCTGGCGCGACCACCAATCCTGAGCCGCGGCCGGCGCCACTGCCGCGCCGCGCAGGAACTCCCGCCGATCCATTCCCTTCGTCATCGGTTCCTCACTTCTTTTCAGACTACAGCTGGTCCGGACAGGTTATCCGCGAGCTGGCGGTCGACTGTCAGATTCAGCGGATCGGATTGGAATCGCGCTGCGTGCCCAGCCAGTCAAAAGGGGAACTTGCCGGAGACAGGTTACAGTGGAGATCTTCGCCAGCCTGAACCTCGGTCCTGAGATCGAAGACCGTCGCCTCCGGCGTATCCCCGCCGAAAGAAAAAGGCGCGAAGCGGATCGCTTCGCGCCCGGGAGAGTTTGAGGAGGCCCTAAAAGACGATGCGCGCGCCGAGTTGCACCTGGCGCGACAAACTGTTGGATTCTACCCCGGTGATCGAGCCGAAATCGCTCGCCGTCGCGCTGGAGACGTTGGGCGGAGCGAAGGTGGGGTGATTCAGGGTGTTGAATGTCTCGAAGCGCAACTGCAGATAGCGCCCGCGGGTGAAGTTGAAGTTCTTCAGGATGGAAGCGTCGAGGTTGTTGTTGCCGTCCCCGCGTACCCAGGAAAGCGTGGAGGGCAGCGTGCGGTAGTGATCCACGTATTGTCCGTTGAAGAAGACACTGCCGTCGCAGGTGCCGCTGCATTTCGTGTTGTTCCCGGTGACGAACGCGGCGGTGTTGAGTGCCGGAACACCTGGGGTTGTGTCACGGGTGTGATTGTAAATCTGCCGGAGCGTGACCCCGGGCTGGAGCGGGATATCCGAGGTAAACTCCACGGGCGCCCCGGTCTGGTACTGATAGATGCCGTTCAGCACCCAGCCCCCTGCAATTTCGTTCCACACGCGGCTGCCGCCGAAGCTGACCATCTTGCCGCGTCCGAAGGGCAGCTCATAGGTGCCTCCGGCCGTGAAGTGCTGCGGATGGTCGAAGGGCGAGATGCGCACCTCCGGCATCGTGTCCTGGTCGTTCAGGAAGGTGTCAGCTTCGATCAGCTTCGAGAAGCTGTAATTCGCGGTGAACGTTAGTCCGTCAGACGACCGGTGCTCGTAGTGGATGATTCCATCTTCGAACCAGGACTGTCCGCGGGTTTGGTTTTCCTCAATGACGTTGGTGTTGGAGAACTGCGGATAGGGCACCATCAGGTCCTGAATCGGAATGGTGGAGGATTTGTTCGCGCTGGTGCTGTTGGCCACACCATTCACACTCGGGAACGTTCCTTTGAACGGATTCGTGACGCTCTCACCGTAGGCCGCGGCAATGTCCGAGTTGCGCCACGGCGTTCTGGAGAGGTACGGCATCTCCAGCGCATTGATGTTCTGAGACTCGATGGGCAGGTGCACGGCGTGATTGCCCTCGTAGATTGCCTCAATCATGGAGTTGGTGGTCAGAGAGCGCTGCACATCCAGGTCCCAGCGTTCCGAGTAAATATCGTGCTCCACCGGAGCCAGAAAGCTGATGGATTGCCCCAGAAACGTGCTTGCCCCCTGCGAGGAGCCGGCCGCCGGCACAAAGCCGTTGGGGAACGGGCTGCTGAGCGTGCTGGCAGGCGATGCGTAGTTGTTCGTCGTTGCCAGAAACGAGGTGGACGCGCTAAAGCCCTCGTTGTTGGATAATGCGGCCGACGAATACGTCCCCTGCGAATTCAGGTTGGTCAGCGTTTCCGGCTGCACGAAGATGCCGAAGCCGCCGCGGGCCACAGTCTTCGGGTTCACCGCAAACGAGAAGCCGAATCGCGGGCTCAGAAAGCCGTTGTTCGTCGCGTATACAGCGCCATTCCTGTCCCCAGGGAATGTCAGCCCGCCCAAAGTATTGATGCTGGCGACGGAGTAGCTCTGTCCGTTGTAGGTAACGGTTGCGCCGGAGAAGCTCGGCGCGTTCACGTAATTGATCGGCGCCGCCGGATTGAAGCCGTTCACAGTCCGCCCCAGCTTCTCTTCGAAGGGCGTATCGATATCGAAGCGCAGGCCCAGATTCAGCGTGAGCCGGCTGCTTACCCGCCAATCGTCCTGCGCAAACGTTCCGACATAATACTGGTGGAAATCGCCGCGCGCCTGGTTGTCGTAAGCGCCCGAGGACGGCAGCCCCAGCATAAACGCCGCGAGGTCTCCGCCGAAGATGTTCGAGACTCCCGTCGAGGTGCCGGAATTGTCCCAACTCGAGTTGAAAGTGAAGGTTCCGGAAGAAGCGCTGAAGTTCTGAATGCTGATGAGGTACCGCCGCCCGTCGAAGCCCACCTTCAGCGTGTGCCGGCCGAACACCTTCACCATATCGGCAAACACCTGATAGCTGGTGGTGGGATCGAGGGCCGAGCCGGTATCGCCCAGGCACTGGTAGCTGGTGTGGCTGCCGCAGCTCCCTCCGGTACCGAAGTTGACATAGGGCAGCTGCAGCAGTTCGCTGTTGGTGTTCATGTACTGCGGGAAGCCCAGTCCCGCCGGGTTGAACGCCTGGGCCGGTGTTCCGTGAACCTCGTTGAAATTTACCCAGTTGAAGCGCGTGTCGAAGAACGTCGTCGGATTCAGATTGAAAACATTGTCCAGCGTGGCGCCCAGATTCTCGCGCATCAGCGTGGTTCCCGTCGACCCGTTGTTGAAGTAATTGTTCTTCGTCTGCAGCCGGTAGTTATGGCGATAGTCGAAGAACACATGATCCCGCGAGCTGACGTTGTAGTCCAGCCGCCCGAACTCGTTGTTGTAAGTATCGATGCTGGGCGAATCGCTGACATAGTTGTCTTTTCCGTCGGCCTCCCCGGTGGCGTTCGGCGCCGGGAATAACTTCAGATAGTTCCCGGCGATCGGGTTGAAGGACGTTGCGGCTGTGGCCAGGTCATTGTTCGCAATCGCGGTGCGAGATACGTTCTTCCCGTTCACCACCGCTGTGCTGGGGTTGTAGATCTGGTTGGGGTCTGGCTGGTTATTGTCGTTGCAGACCGCGACGCCGGTCGTTGGGTTCACGGTGTACGGACCGCCCTGGTTGTTGTTGCAGCCGCCGTACAGCGTCTGCGAAAAGTCGCCGCTCTCTTCCGCCGAGGTGGGCACTGTCACGGTCTGCTCGCTGGGCTGCGAGTCCTTGAGCCCCTCGAACGCAAAGAAGAAAAACAGTTTGTTGCGGCCGTTGTAGAGGTGCGGGAACCACACCGGGCCGCCGACGGTGAGGCCGTACTGGTTGTAGTGAGTGACGGGCAGCTTAGGTACGGGATTTTCTCTGCCGTTGAAATACAAATTGCCGTCGAGGTTGGGAATCTGGTTGAACTCATACAGTGTGCCGTGCAGACTGTTGGTTCCGCTCTTGGTCACCTGATTGATGACTCCGCCGATCGTGTGGCCGAAGGATGCGTCGGTATCAAAGGGCCGGATCGAGACTTCGGCGACGGAGTCCATGGTGGGGGCATAAGCAAGCGCGCCCAACAGGGTCAAATCGGGGGCGCCATCCAGCAGCACTTCGCTCACCTGATTCGGAGTCCCGCCAATCGACCACTCGTTGCCTGCGTTGTTGTCGAACGGATGGATCAGCTGCGCGGCAGATCCGGTATTGATCACGCCGGGCGCCAGCTCGGTCAGGGTTGTCGGGGTACGGCCGTTGATCGGCAGGTCCGCCACCGAGCGCGTCGAGATCACGGAGCCGATCGAGGCATTCGCCAGATCCAGCAGCGGCGGCGTCGCAGTGACGGTCACGGTCTCCGATACGGAGCCCGGCTGCAGTTTGATACTCACAATCGGGTGCGCCTGCGATTCCAGGATGACGTCGCGCTGCACCGATTTTTCGAACCCCTTCGCCGTGATGGTCAGGGTGTAGGTACCGGGAGGCAGAAATGGAATCACATATTCTCCGGCGCCGTTGCTCACCGCCCGGTTCACCGTGCCGGTGCTGTTCTCTCTGGCCGTGATCTGCGCGCCGGGAATGACCGCTCCGCTGGGATCGGTTACAGTTCCCGAAATCGTGGCACGGAACTCCTGGGCCCGCGCGGGTTGCGGCGCCAACAGCGCGGCATAAATGCCTGTTAATAACAGCACGGCCAGCAGAGCAGTCGAGCGGCTCTTCCACCGCGCGGCAATCCTCTTACGATACCGGACCTCGCTGCGCTTCACTCTCTCCTGTGGTCTAACCACTAGCGTCCCAGCCCCCTCAAATGTTTGCATAGCGTATCTTTTCCTTTTCGTGATAATCCCGGCGATAAACTTGCTGCGTTCTGAATTGTCCTCAGTCGAAGGGTAGCCTGTCAATATGCTGTATTCCGATGCATAATGAAAATCCTGCCCGGTGCTCCCGCGCTACCCTCGCCGCGCGCACCAGTTTGCCGGAAAGCGGTACCATGAGGTCGGACCACACAGCCTGTACTCTCCGCCGTGGTATTCCCGCATCCAGGCATGGACTACATCGATTTAGGAGGTGATTTTGTGTCTCTCCGCTTCTCAGTCCGGCTGCTTCCGGCGGCCGCATGCGCCGCGCTCCTGCTTGCCCCGCTCCTTTTCGGTCAGGACACCCGATCGGTTAGCGAACCTCGGTTACCTCCGGTGTGCGGGGTCCTTGACGCACGGCTCTCGGCCCCCGGCGGACGGCTGCCGGCTGCCGATGAGCGGCGGCTGGATACGGCGAGGATTCAGACGGCAATCGACTCCTGTGCTGCCGGACATGCGGTGGAACTCCGCGCCCAGCGTTCCGGCAACGTGTTCCTGGCTGGTCCAATCCGGCTTCGCGGCGGCGTCACACTGCTCATCGACAAGGGCGCGGTTCTGTTCGGCTCGCGCGATCCGCGGCTCTACGACCTTTCGCCGGGCAGCTGCGGTGTGGTGGACCGGCGCGGCCACGGCTGCAAGCCTCTGATCCTCGCCGACCGCGCCCCAGGCAGCGCCATCATGGGCGACGGCACGATTGACGGCCGCGGCGGCGAGTCGCTGCTCGGGCAGAAGCTCACCTGGTGGGATCTGGCGCACATTGCGAAGATCCGCGACCTGCAGCAGAGCTGCTTTCGAATGGTGGTGGTGCGGCACTCCGGCAATTTCGTTCTCTACCGCATCACCCTGCGCAATTCCCCCAACTTCCACGTGCTGGTGCAACAGACTGACGGATTTACAGCGTGGGGTGTGCGGATCGACACACCGCGCACCGCGCGCAACACCGACGGCATCGATCCCGCCTCCTCCACGAACGTCTCGATCCTGCACTCATGGATCAGCGACGGGGATGACGACGTGGCCATCAAGGCTGGAGGGTTGGGGCCGGCCACGCACATGACCATAGCCGACGATCACTTTTACTTCGGCCACGGCATGTCGGTCGGCAGCGAAACCAACGGAGGCGTGAGCGCGATCCTCGTTCGGAACCTGACCATCGACGGCGCCGACAACGGCATCCGGATCAAGTCCGACCGCAGCCGCGGCGGGCTGGTGCAAGATATATCGTATGACGATGTGTGCATGAGGGACGTGAAGAACCCGATCCTGATGACGTCTCTCTACACGACTCATGCGGGCGATCTTCTGCCTGAATACCGCCACATCGTGCTGAAAGACGTGCACATTGCGACGCCAGGGCGGATCACCCTCGATGGACTCGATGCGGATCATCGGCTGGGGCTCACCTTCGATAACGTATTCGCGGACGGAATCCGGCCGGAAGAGATTCGCGCAGAGGATGCGGAGATCACGCTGGGACCGCGGATGGGGAACCTGGTTCCGAGCGGCCAGGGCGTGAGTGCGACCCGCGCAGCCGCGAGCCGGCCTGGAACGCCGCTCGATTGCGCGGGCCGCTTTGTTCCATTCGCGGCCACGGCAGGTGCGCCGAATTCCGCGGAGAATGTCCCGTCCGCGGACCATGCGATGTATGTGGCGGCCGATGGCACCGGAGAATTCGTTTCTGTGCAGCAGGCCGTGAATGCCGCGCCGGCAAACGGCGCTGTTATTCATATAGCGCCGGGCGTGTATCGGGGATCAGTGACGATTGACAAGCCGAATATGCGGCTTGTCGGACTGGATCGCGATCCATCGAAGGTGATCCTTGTCGATGACAAGAGCGCCGGCAGTGCAGGGGGAACGCTGCACTCGGCCACGGTGAAGGTGCGCGGAGACAACTTCCTTGCCGAAGGCATCACGTTCGAGAACGACTGGAACACGACCCATCCGCAATTGCCCGAGGGATCGCAGGCGCTGGCGCTGCTGGTCACCGGAGACCACGCCATCTTCCGCGACGTGCGAGTTCTGGGAAACCAGGATACGCTCTACGTCGGCAGCCGGAATTGTTCGCCCGATGCAGAACCGTGCGCGCCGGCACGGCAGTACTTCACCCATTGCTATATTGCCGGGAACGTGGACTTCATCTTTGGCGATGGCAAGGCGGTCTTCGATCGCTGCGAGATCCACAGTACCTCCCACCATGGCGGTTTCATCACGGCGCAGGCGAAGCATTATTCCGCGGAGGACAGCGGGTTCGTATTCAGAGATTGCCGGCTCACCGCCGACCCGGGGGTGAGCGGCGTCTACCTGGGGCGGCCGTGGCGCAGTTACGCCACAGTGATCTTTTTGAACACGCAAATGGGCGGCTTCATCGCGCCGGCGGCCTGGCGGGAGTGGCATCCGGGGAAAACGCAGCGGCTAAAAACGGCCTGCTACGCTGAATACCGCTCGAGCGGGCCGGGTGCGGATCCATCGCAGCGCGAGCCCTGGTCTCATCAACTGAAGGCATCGCAAACTACGGCCTATGCCACCCCGAAATTCCTCGATGGCTGGAAGCCGGAAGCTCGGCGCTGAGCGTGCCGGCTGGTTTGGATGCTATGCTCAGTTTTCGAGGTGGAGAGAGGTCTGACCTCCTCACATCCAGCAATTTCCTCCTGAGGAGTCCGCGCCGATGATTGCTTCGTTCCGCTTCCGCCGAGGGATGGTCATCCTGCTTTTAACGGCTTTCCTGGGATTGACGCCGTTAACCGCTGCAGCCGCGCCGGCGCCCGTGTGCGATGTGACGCACTACGGGGCCAAAGCCGACGGCACGGCGAACAACGCGCATGCCATCCAGGCCGCAATCGACGACTGCGCGGCGAAAGGCGGAGGCACGGTGCGCCTTGCGGGCGGGACGTTTCTTTCGGGTCCGGTTGTGCTGAAGAGTCATATCACTCTGGATATCGAAACAGGCGCAACCCTGCTCGGATCGCCCGATCAAAGCCTGTATCCGTTGATGACGGTATTTCGTGCAAAAGGGCGCCAGTCGCTGGTGAGCGCCAAAGACGCGCAGGACGTGACCATCACCGGAGGGGGAACGATCGACGGCAACGGTTCGGGGTGGTGGGCCCAGGCACACAGGGAGAAAGATCACGGCGTTGTTGAAGATGTGGTTTTCCGACCGCGACTGGTGGTGTTCGATCACTGCCGGCATATCCTGATCGATCATGTAACGATTGAGAATTCGCCGTCGTGGCAGGTCGTTCCTTACTATTCCGACGAGGTGACTATTCGATACAGCGCGATCTACGCGCCCGCGCACTCGCCGAATACCGACGGCATCGACCCGTTTTCTTCCAGCCACGTGACGATCGATCACATGACAATCGATGACGGCGACGACAACGTCGCCATTAAATCCGGCCTGCCTGGCACCACGGGGAACACGCCGGGCACCGATATCACAGTGACGAACTGTCTCTTCCTGCACGGACACGGAATGTCGATCGGAAGCGAAGTCGCGGGAGGCGTGCAGAACGTGCATGTCTCCAACATCGTCTTCCGCGGAACCGATAACGGCATCCGCATCAAATCCGCGCGCGATCGCGGAGCCGATATCGGCGATCTATGGTTCAGCAATATCAAGATGGAAGACGTGAAGACGCCGCTGCTGATCACCGAGTATTACCCGCACATCCCGGCGTACGACACGGCGCATCCGGTCACGCCGCTCACGCCGCACTTCCACGACATCCACATTACGAACCTGACCGCGACCGGCGCGAAGCAGACGGGCATCATCGCGGGGCTACCGGAAAGCCCAATCCGTTCGCTGTTCCTCGACAACGTTCACCTGCAGGGGAGCACGGGCTTGAGGATCGGTAACGCGACCGTGACAGCGCACGATCTGACGGTGCTGCCGGCGATACCGCCGCCAGTGGTGCTGCTTGATCATGCGAAGCTGATCCGGAAGTAGAGTTATGCCATCTTCGGGCCTTGTGTGAAGGCTTGTCGATGCGAGGTCGACAGGAAACGCCGGGACGTGTCTATCGAGGGATGAAAGGTGTCCGCACCGGTCCTCCCTTCGGCCGGGGCATGTGCGGGACCTTCGAACCGTTCAGCATCTCCGCCAGCCTCTCGTACACCGCATTTGTCCAGCCAAAGCCCACCACATTCTGCCGGTATCCGGCGAGCACCTGGAACTCCGACGACCCGGTCACCACGTTGTACTTCTCGCGAATCGTGCCGCTCCGCCGGTAATTCAGGCGCACGGTTGCGGTAAAGGCCCGCGCCACGCGCAAAGCGTCCGTGAGGTCGCCGTAATGCGCCATGCCATCCGCCGTCAGCCAAATCGTGGGAGCCCATCCGTAGGGCAAATCCCATTGCTCGCCGCTGTTCGTCGTGCTCACTGCGGGGCCGCCCTGATACTCGAAAAGACTTAGATTCGCCTCCACTTTCCGTGCCTGCTCCGCGCTCGCACTTACCGCCCACAGAGGATAGAAGGTTGTGAGGAAGTTATAGCTCGACGGCTTGCGGGTCGCGAAGTCGTAGTCGAAATACATCCCCTTCCGCGCGTCCCACAGAAACCGATCCATGGCCGCGCGCCGTGCCGCGGCTTCGGTTTCCCACTTCTTCGACTCGTCTGCGCGGCCCAGCTGGTCCGCCATCCACGCCAGGTCCATCTCGTACTTATAGAGCAGGGCATTCAGCCCCACCGGCGCGTAATCCCCGGTCGATCCGCCGAACGGCCCGAAGCGGAACGTCGTGTCAAAGCCCGACTCCCGCATTGCCCGGTCGCCCTTGTAGAAATCCCGCGTCAGCCAGTGCGTCCCCACATGCTCCCGGCTGCAAATTCGCGACGCTGCCGGATCGCAGCTCATCGCCGCGATCCGGGCCCAGTCCGCGCGGGTCGGCTTCGCAGGCCCGTCCGCCAAATAGCCGGTATTCGCCTCCGGATGCGCCAGCAGCCAGCGAATCACGGTTCGGTAGTACGCCGGATCGTCGCCCATCTCCGGTACAGGTCCATTTCCGTAATCCCAATACCGCTGGAGTCCCGTGTTGCCCGCGCGCATTTCCGGCCGCATCCAGAAAGCATGATCACGCTGCGCGTACTCATAGGCGCGCTTCAGCCATGTGCCGGCCTGTTGCCTGTGCCCGGCACGTACTTCCGAAGCCCAAATCGCCCGAATCATAGACGACAGGAACGGCGGCTGCGAGCGCGTCAGATAATATGTACGGTTCGCGTTCAGAATCCCGCCATAGTTCCCGATCTCAAAAAAGAAGTTCTCCACGATCCCGCGGGCCATCGTGATCTGGCCATCCTGAATCAGCCCCAGAATCATGAAGTAGCTGTCCCACCCGTACATCTCGTTGAAGCGGCCGCCGGGGACCATATAGGCGTTGGGCAGATACAGCAGCCCCGGCTTCAGCGGAGGCAGCTTTTGCCCGATGCGGGCGATCTTCACCGGCAGCCGCTCCACCTGCACGCCGCATTTTCGGGTGAGTGCGGCCACCTGCGCCGGCTCCGCGACATCGACCGGCAGATACAGTACTGGCCGCGTCTTCACTTTTGGATCCACCAGCGAACCACACTCGTTCATCGACCGCCGCAGGCTTTGCCACGCCCGGTGAATGTATGTATCGATGGGGACCACGGCCGGCGCCGGCCTCTTCAGTGGAGCCGGCTCGCGGGTCTGCTGCCCCGCCGCCCCCATGGCCAGCCCCAGCAGCAACCCAGCCATCCATCGGGCGGGCCCCATTCGTCCCTGCGCCATTGTCATGGCCCTCCTGCTCCGCCGTTGCATCATAAACCTGGGCTTAGCCGCTGCGGACTCCGCCTCGTCTGCCCCATTTTTCCGCCCGCGTGCGCCGGGCGCAGAATAGATCAGGTGGCACGCGTGACGGCACCTTCCCCGAAAAAACACTCCCGGCTTTACCGCATTCTGCTCTGGACCAGCATAGTTCTCGCCCTCCTCATTATTCTCACCGTCATTGCCGGCGACATAGCCCTGCGGCGAGTAGGCCCAGCCGTCAAAGCGAAGGTCATCGCGGCCCTGAGCGCCCGCTTCGACAGCCGCGTCGAGCTCGCGTCGTTTCATGTCTCCACGGTGCGCGGATTCGAAATCTCCGGCAAAGGGCTCAAGCTCTGGCCTAATCATCTCTCCATGCCGCAGCCACTCATTCAGGTGGACCACTTCTCCTTCCATTTGCTCGGCTGGCAGCAGCTCATCCAGACGCCGAATTACATCGGCAAGGTGCGGGTCAGCGGCCTTCAGATCCGCATCCCTCCGAGAAGCCAGCGCGCCAATATCCCGCACCTCATCTCCGGTTCGTCCTCCGGTTCGTCCTCCAGTTCATCCTCCGGCGGCAACCCTGGCGATGAATCTTCGCAGCTCACCGTCGGCGAAATCCTGATCGACAACGCCGTGCTGGTCTTCGAGAACAATCAGCCTGGGAAAGAGCCGCTCACCTTCGCCATCCACAAGCTCACGCTGCACTCGGTCGCCGCGGGGCAGCCCATGAAGTTCGAGGCCACGCTCGTCAATCCCAAACCCCTCGGCAACATCGCCACCACCGGGGACTTCGGTCCGTTCGATGCGCAAAATCCCGCCGAAACGCCGGTCGACGGCCAGTATTCCTTCACGCATGCCGATCTCAGCACCCTGCGCGGGATCGGCGGCATTCTGTCCTCTCAGGGCAAATACTCAGGGCAGCTCAATCGCATTGTGGTCGACGGAACCACGGACACTCCTGATTTTCAGCTGGCTTCGACCCGGCATCCCATGCCGCTCAAAACGACCTTCCACGCCCTTGTCGACGGCACCAGCGGCAACACGCATCTTGAACCCGTCGACGCCTGGCTCGCCCAGACCCACATCGTCGCCTCCGGCGATGTGGACCGCGTTCCTGGACAGAAGGGCCGCGACATCACGCTCAACTGCACCGTCGGCCCCGGCCGCATCGAGAACATCCTCCAGCTCACCGCCAAAGTCTCGCCGATCATGAACGGGCCTCTCCAGGTCCAGGCGCAAATCCACATCCCGCCCGGCCCCGGCACCATCGGCGACCGGCTTGAAGTGAACGGCACGTTTTCGCTCGACGGTATCCACTTCACCGACCCGAAAGTCCAGAACAAGGTCGATCAGCTGAGCCTGCGCGGCCAGGGGCATCCGCAACAAGCCAGGCAGGAAGCCGACGCCCTGAAGGCCGGCAACCTGCAGGCCGGCGCCGTTGCCAATGTTTCCTCAACCATCACCGGCAGCTTCGTTCTGTCCAACGGCCAGGTCGGATTCCCCTCGCTCGACTACACCGTGCCCGGGGCGGAAGTGAAGCTCCAGGGACGCTATCTTCTGAATGCGGGCGCCCTCGACTTCACCGGCGCCGCCCGCCTCCACGCCCACGTCTCCCAGATGGTCACCGGCTGGAAATCCTTCGTGCTGAAGGCCGTCAATCCGTTCTTCTCAAAGGACGGCGCCGGCACCGAAGTGCCGGTCCGCATCACCGGCACCCGCTCGAAACCCAACATCGGCATTGGGCATTAACCCCCGCCATCTTTCTTTGCTGCGGCTCGAAAAACTCTCGCCAGAACCTCGATGTCCTTCTAGAATTCCAGGCAAATGTCTTGTACCGCTCCCGAGCGCCCTGTTCGCGCGAATCAGGTTCATTCGGGGTCTGCGCCGAGCGGCAGACTCCTGCGCTTGCTGGGTTTGCTGGCGCTGCTCGCTGTTCCGTCTGGCGCGCTGGCGCAGCTCGCTGTCTGTCGAAATCCGGATGCTGCGGCCCACGCCCGCATTGCTGCCTGCACTGCGTTCATCCATTTCGGGTGGCAGACACCCGAGGATCTGGAACTGGCGTTCGGCTACCGCGGTAATCTCTGGTATGCGAAGGGCGACTACTCCCGGGCGATTCGCGACTATGACGACGCGCTGTGGCTCGTCCCCGGCGATTGGGGTATGGCCGACGCCCTCGCCAATGCCTATTTCTTTGCGCAGAAGTACCGCCTTGCCATTCCGGCATATACCCGTGCCCTCCGCCTCGATCCGAATAGTGCTCACAATTTCGA
>DAHUYD010000100.1 GCA_027315385.1 Acidobacterium sp. | reverse complement strand
CCCTGGGAAGCGATCGAGGAGATCCGCGGCTTTGCGCGCAACGGCCGCAGCTCGATTCCCGAGGAGTGGAGCACCTACTTCAAGTGGTGGGGGATCTACACGCAGGGCGACGGCGCAGGGGTGACCGGCGGCAAAGGCGGGGAGGGCAAAGCGACCGAGTATTTCATGATGCGAGTGGGCGTGCCCAACGGGATTCTGAGCACCCGCCAGGCGCGGGTGCTGGGGGAGATTGCGCAGCGGCACGGGCGTAACCTGGCCGACATCACGGTGCGGCAGAACATCCAGTATCACTGGCTGACGATTGAGTCGCTGCCGGAGGTAATGGAAGCGCTGGACGCGGTTGGGCTTTCGCCCAGGGGCGCTTGCGGCGATGTGGTGCGCAACGTGACGGGATGTCCGTTGGCCGGCATCGCGCACGATGAGCTGGTGGATGCTTCGCCGCTGGCCGTGGAGATTGCGCGCGCGCTGCAGGGGAACAACGATTTCGTCAACCTGCCCCGGAAATTCAAGATATCCGTGACCGGCTGCCCGGTGTGGTGCTCGTATCCGGAGATCAACGACATTGGCCTGACTGCGGTGCGCCGCGGCAGTGAAATCGGATACACGCTCCGCATCGGCGGCGGACTGTCGAATGAGCCGCATATGGCGGTGCGGCTGAATGCCTTTGTCCGGCAGGATCAGGCAGCGCAGGTGGTGCGGGCGATTGCGGAGATTTTTCGCGATCAGCAAGGACTGCGCGAGAGCCGGGAACGGGCGCGGCTGAAGTATCTCTTCATGAAGGAAGGGTGGACGGCGGAGCTATTCCAGCTGGAGCTGGAGAGCCGCCTGGGCTACGACCTCGACCCGGCAGTCGAGGAGGCGATTCCCGAAGACATTCTGCGGGATCATGCGGGAATTCATCCGCAAAGGCAGCCGGGATTGAGCTACGTGGGCGCGAGCGTCCTGCGCGGCCGCCTCACGGGCGATCAACTGGCAGCCGCGGCCAACTTAGCGGAGCGGTTCAGTGCGACCGGACGAGGCGATCTGCGCCTGACCGTGATGCAGAACCTGATCTTCCTGAATATTCCCTCGTCGCGCGCCGCGGAGCTGGCTCTGGAACTGGAGCGGATTGGCCTGCGCGTGCAGGGGTCGGCGTTCTTCCGCGGCGGCATCGCCTGCACAGGGACGGAGTTCTGCAAGCTGGCGATTACGGAGACGAAGGGCTTCCTGCGCTGGCTGGTGGACGAGATGGAAGAGCGGCTGCCGCAGTTCGACCAGCAACTGCGGCTGCACGTCACCGGTTGCCCGAACAGCTGCGGCCAGCACTGGATTGCGGATATCGGGCTTGAAGGCAAGAAGATCAAGCACGAGGGCAAACTGACGGACGCGTATTACTTTTGCCTGGGTGGTTCGGTAGGCCAGTACGCTGGAACGGCGCGGCCGGTTGGCTTCCGCACGCCGGCGCATCTGGTTCCGGAGGCGATGGAGCGGCTGCTGCGGCGGTATCTGGCGGAACGGGACGAGCGCGAAAATCTGCGCGCGTGGTTTGCGCGCAACAGCGATGCGGAACTGCGCGCGACACTGGCGGGCGAAGAGCTGGCGGCGGTGGAGCGCGATGCTCCGTCCGGGCGTGTTCCGGCGGAGGTGGCTGGGTGAGCCTGCTTCCTGTTTTTCTTCGGCTTGAGGGGCGCAGGTGCCTGGTGGTCGGCGCGGGCGCGGTGGCGCTGGCAAAAATCGAGAGCCTGCGCGAAGCGGGGGCCGCAATCACGGTGGTTGCGCCCCGCGCCGGCGCGGACGTAAGCAGGCTGGCTCGTTCGGGAGCACTGGTGTGGCACGAGCGCGTCTTCCGGCCTGCGGATCTCGACGGCGTGTTTCTGGTGATCGCGGCGACGAATGCATCGGACGTGAACCGCACGGTATACGAGGAGGCGCGGCGGCACAGCGTGCTGTGCAACGCGGTAGACGATCCGCCGAACTGCGACTTTTATTTCGGGTCCGTGGTGAGGCGCGGCGATTTGCAGGTGGCCATTTCGACTACCGGCGAAAGTCCGGCACTGGCGCAGCGGCTACGGCGCGAGATCGACGCGCAGTTGCCGCAGAACCTCGGACCATGGCTTACGGAAATGGGCAAACTGCGCACTGAGATTCGCGCGGCGATGCCTGCGGGGGAGGCGCGGAATCTCCTGCTGCACGAATTGGCTCAGCGGCCGCTATGCAGCTCAGCGGCGTGCCCGGTGCGGCAGTTCGCACAGGAACGCATCGAACCCGCGAAGATCGAGGTGACGGCATGACGGCGGTACGACCCGGAACCGTTTATCTGGTGGGAGCGGGGCCTGGCGATCCGGAACTGCTCACCCTGAAGGCGATGCGCCTGCTGGCCAGCGCCGATGTCGTACTGCACGACGATCTGGTGCCGGGGGCGGTTCTGGCGCACGCTCACCGCGCTTTGGCCATCAACGTGGGCAAGCGGTGCGGGCGGAAGAACATCTCGCAAGAGCAGATCGACTCGATGATGGTGGATTATGCGCGCCGCGGAATGGCCGTAGTACGGCTGAAGTCGGGCGATCCGCTGGTGTTTGGGCGGGCGGGCGAGGAAATGGACGCGCTGCGCCGCGCAGACGTGCCGTTCGAGGTGGTTCCTGGGATCACGGCTGCCTTTGCAGCGGCCGCGGCGGTGCGGCGTCCGCTGACGGACAGGCGGAGCGCATCGAGCATCAGCTTTTCTTCCGGCCATCGCGCGCCCGGCTCGCCACTCAAAGCCGCGTCGCTGGCCGGCGCAACACGCGCGATCTACATGCCGGGACGCGATCTGCGCGGTATTGCCGCGCAACTGCGCAGCGAGGGGCTTGCGGACGATTTGCCATGCGTGGTTGTTTCGCGTGCGGCACAACCGGATGAGGAAATTCTGCACACGACGCTCGGTCGACTGGACCATGCGACTTCCGGACCGGCACCGTCGATCCTGCTGGTGGGCGAGGCGCTGCGCGGCGTCGATCCAGAGATTTCGCAAGTTGCCTCGAACTATATTTCCGGCGACGTGGCGGATGAGTCTGAAGCGGTTGCAGCACGGTCCTGAGCCTTGGAAATAGCGGCATTGTTGGTTGACACAACCAGCAGACGAGCATCCAATGCCCTCATGAAGCGGGTGAGCGGGTCCATAAATTCGCGCCTGAGTTGTCCGGCGCCTGGGACGCCTGGTCCGGCGGCGGGGGCGGAGGTTTCGACCGGCGGCGAATCCGCAGAACTATCGGGCCGCCCCAGAGCAACGACCGCAGGCGCGCCCGCAAACGCAGCGAAGGTCAAGTCATCCAATGATCCCCGCACGGCCGGAAACACGGCCAATTCCTCAGGCGCGTCCGCAGACAAGACCCCAGCCGCGTCCCCAGTATCAGCCGCAGCGGCAGGAGCGA
>DAHUYD010000084.1 GCA_027315385.1 Acidobacterium sp. | reverse complement strand
GCGCTTCCCTGCCACGCTGATGGCATGGACATCCACCAGGCCATGACCACCCTTGACTATGACCGCGCGCCGTTTCTGGCGATCTGGGAGACGACGCAGGCGTGCGATCTTGCGTGCAAACACTGCCGCGCGTCGGCGCAGCCGCTGGCGCATGCCAGCCAACTGACCACCGCGGAGGCTGAGAACCTGATCGATCAGATTGCGGCGATGCAGGTGCCGCTGTTCGTTTTTACGGGCGGCGATCCGCTGAAGCGGCCGGACATTTTTCATCTGATCGAGCACGCGGCGCAACATGGCGTTCACGCGGCGCTGACGCCGAGCGCGACGCCGCTGCTGACACGGGAAGCAATCTTCCGGATGAAGGAATCCGGGCTGGCGCGACTGGCGGTGAGCCTGGACGGCTCGACGCCGGAGATCCATGACGGCATCCGCGGAATCCCGGGGACATGGACCCGGACCGTGCAGGCCATCGAGTGGGCGAACGAGGCGAAGCTGCCCATTCAGGTACATACGGTGGTGAGCCGATTGAACCTCTCCGATCTGGACCGGCTGAGCGTGCTGCTGACGGAGAAGCAGATTGTGATGTGGAGCTTCTTCTTTCTGGTTCCGGTGGGACGCGGCAAAACGGACGATCTGCTGACGGGCGAGGAGTTCGAGGCGGTCTTCGCGAAGATGTGGGAATTGACCAAACGGGTACCGTTCGCCATCAAAACCACCGAGGCCATGCACTACCGGAGGTATCTGATCCAGCAGCGGATGAAGGAAGGGCGTCCGACGGGGGGCGTTCACGACGATGCGGGCGCGAAACCGACGACTCCGCATGGCGGCTGGGCGGATACGGCGGCGCACCCAGGGCGCGGATCGGAGAGCCAGGCGGTGGGCTGGGCGACGAAGCGCGTGAACGACGGGCGTGGATTTGTGTTCATCTCGCACATCGGGAAGGTGTATCCGAGCGGATTTCTGCCGATTGAAGGCGGGGATCTGCACACGGACACGCTGGCGCACATTTATCAGGAGTCGCCGATTTTTGTGAAGCTGCGGAATTCCGATCTGCTGCACGGCAAGTGCGGGGCATGCGAATTCCGGAATATCTGCGGCGGATCGCGGGCGCGGGCGTATGCGGTAACGGGCGATGTGCTGGCGGAGGAGCCGTGCTGCATTTATGTTCCGAAGGGATATCATGCGGACCCGAATGCGACGGAGGCTTTCCCTGGAATCGATCCTCGTGATTTGATTCAGTTAGAGGCCGCGCATTCCTGAGGCAGCCTGGCAGGCAGATCGAGTTGGGGAGCGGTTTTCCCGAGTGACGATGAAAAGAGTTGGAATTCTCGGCGGCGGCATCGCGGGACTGAGCGCCGCGTGGTCGCTGGAGAAGGCGAGGCGGTCCGGACAGCCGATCGAGTACAGGCTGTTCGAGGCCGGGGAACGACTGGGCGGCGTTATCGCATCGGAGACGGCGGACGGCTGCGTGGTGGAAGCGGGGCCGGATTCCTTTCTGACCGAGAAGGCGGCGGCGGCGCAACTGTGCCGCGAGCTGGGTCTGGGCGACGAGCTGATCGGATCGAACGATGCCGAACGCAAGACTTACATCGTGGTTGGCAAGCGGCTGATTCCACTGCCGGACGGCCTGATGTTTATGGTGCCGACGAAGCTGGCGCCGACGGCGATGACGCGGCTGTTTTCGCTGCGGACCAAGCTGCAGATGGCGCGGGAGTTCCTGTTTCCGCCGGCGCCGGCGACGAACGACGAGTCGGTTGCGGAGATGACGCGGCGGCATTTTGGGCAGGAGACGGTGGATCGGCTGGTTTCGCCGCTGCTGGCCGGAGTGTACGGCGGCGATGCGGATCAGCTGAGCGTGCGGGCAGTACTGGGACGCATGGCGGATATGGAAAAGAAGCATCGCAGCCTGACGCGCGGCATGCTGGCGGCGCGGAGGCAGCGCGGAACGGCGAAGGGCCCCGCACCGCCATTGTTCACAACGCTGCGGGGAGGCATGAGCCAGATGGTGGACGCGATTGCGTCGCAGTTGCCACCGGAATGGGTTCACCTCGGGACGGAAGTCCATGCCATCGACCGCATGGAAAGCGGCGGCCATGGGACGCCGCGCGGGGTCAGCGGCTGGACGGTCGAGACTCCGTTTGGACGGGAGGTGTTCGACGCGCTGATTCTGGCGCTGCCCGCGTGGGGATCGGCGAGTTTGCTGCGGCCCATCGATCATCCACTGGCGGAGGCGCTGTCGGGCGTGGCCTACAGCTCATCGATCACGGTGACGCTGGGATACGAGATTGGGCGGCTGCGGAACCTGCCGCCCGGGTTTGGCTTTCTGGTTCCAGCGACGGAGAAGCGCGCGCTGCTGGCGTGCACCTTTGTGCACACGAAATTTGCGGGGCGCGTACCGGAGGGTAAAGGCCTGCTGCGATGCTTTCTGGGAGGCGCGCGCAACGACGAACTGCTGGATGAAAGCCATGCGCGGCTGACGGCGATCGTGCTGAAAGAGCTGGAGCAGATTCTGGGGCTGAAGGCGCCGCCGAGCTTCGTGCGGATCTACCGGTGGCGGCAGGCGATGGCGCAGTACGGGGTAGGCCACCTGGAACGGATTCAGCTGGTTCGGGATCGGATTGCCGAGCTGCCCGGGATTGCGCTGGCGGGCAATGCATATCGGGGCATCGGGGTGCCGGACTGCATCCGGACGGGGCAGGAAGCGGCGGAGTGGGCCCTGCGAGCGGTAGATGCGGCCGCGGTCGGCGCGGGAGCCCGCTAACCGCGGGCGCTGCCGGAGTTATCGCTCAAACCAGATTTCGACGCCGATGAGGGTGCCGTCGATGCGAGCGGATTTGAAGGGAATCTGTCCGAGGAAAGCCTCAAGCTCGCGTATGGAATACGCGCGGCGTTGCTGAAGGCGCAACCTGAGGAAATCGAAGAACCGGCTCGGGAGGGAGGAATGGAGGCTCCCGACGTAGCGGGTGACGGCCTGGCGGGGCACGTCGCTCCGCAGATTCAAAATGAGTCCGCGGCGGCCGGGCCGCAGAACGCGCCGCATTTCGCGGAGAACCCCGACAGGATCCTGAAAGCCGTTCAATGGGGCACGGCAGAGAACGAAGTCGAAGGATCCGTCGGGAAAGGGCATACTGACCGGATTGCCGTGCTGGAAGTGGACGGGGACGCGGGCTTTCTCTGCCCGGCGGCGGGCGGCATCGATGGCAGGACGGCTGGAGCTGAGGGCGGTGAGGCTGAGACCGCTCGCGCGGGCCAGGGCGATGGCCTCGGATGCGGCGCCTACTTCAAGGACCTCGCCGCCGAGAGGCAGCATCTCCGAGAATCGGCTGACAAGTCTGCGAAGATCTTCACTGGGCCGGGAAGACTTTGAAGGGGTGTTGGCCTTCCGCTTCACAGCTATTCCCCGATATGCCGCCTGAAAAGCCATTGCTCCGCCCCGACGAGGATGGTATCGAACAGGTTTCACATAGGGTAAACGTTGTTTCCGGTGAAGTAAACAAGAGAGGGGCCGGGGAAGCGCGACTTCAGTGCCTCGCGCCATCCCGGGCGGGCAGGCGATTCCCTGCATCCGGAGCTGACCGCGCGGTCACGGATCGTCACGCACCACCTGAAGGTCTTCAACAAGTTCGCCGTGGCGGAGATGGCGCAACTGGCCGTGAAAGGCGCGGCCGCCGCAGGGCACTCGATCGTCTCCGCTGTCGTCGTTTTCCTTCTTCTCCAGCACAATCGCATGACGGACATGAGGATGCACGATGTTTTGAAGCCCGAGGAAGGCTGAGGCAACAAGCAGCCCACTCAGGTGGGAGACGCGCAGGACGCCGCGGCGGCCCTTGTGCAGGGTCTTCATGGCGAGTGTGCCCAGCAGCAGCAGGATGGATACCAGCACGGCGAAGGCGAGCAGGAGGGCCACCAGGCCGCAGGTGGTCTGAAGCAGGCGCATGATTCTCCTTCGGCAGGATCGGTTTTTCGGCAAAAGCGAGCATGGGAGACAAGCCGCCGGCGGGGCGGACATTGCCCGTGAGATGGAGCCGAAATTACCGGGAGAAGCGAGGTGGGGGACGCTGGAAGAGGGTCGCAAGGGCGGGATAACGCGGCCCACCAGCGGGCTCGGGCGCGAGAAACGGCCCCAGGGAGCGCGGCAGCGGCACGAGCCCGAAGAGGAGAACCGGGAGGAGCAGAAGAGCAGCCGAGGATAATGCGTGCGCCGGATGCGCCAGCAGCGCGAGGAGGCAGAGCAGCAGGCCGAAGGCTGCGAAAAGCTTCCAGTTCGGGATTCGACGAGCTTTCCTCATTGGGTTGCTACCACCGTGCTTGTATTGCAGCACGCGGCGAGGTTGCATGACAACCGGTTCAGGTGACTGAAATGCTGCGAAGCGGGCGAGCCGGCGGCCTGATCGCGACCGCATCTTTTGCGAGTATTGCGTGTCTAATCAATAGGGAGTTAAAGAACATGCCAAGGCTCAACAGGATAGCGATTACGGTTCTGGCGGCTTTGTTTGCACCAGCAATGTTCGCAATGAACACGGAGAACGCGCCGATGTCGAGCTCTGCCGTCCCAGGAACGCTCAATTACGTGGAAGGTTCGGCGCAACTGGATGGCCGGCCCGTTACCCAGAGTTCGGTGGGAATGTCGACGGCAACGCTGCAGACCGGTCAGGTGCTGAGCACCGGGGACAGCCGCGCGGAGCTGCTGCTGACACCGGGGGTTTATCTGCGGTTAGGACACAACAGTGCGGTGAGGATGCTCTCGCCGGATATCACCGACACCGCGATCGCAGTGGAACGCGGGCGCGCGGACGTTGAAGTGGACCAACTGTTCCCGGAGAACAGGATTCATGTGGTCGTGGACAACGTGCCGGTACAACTGATTAAGCCCGGTATTTACGAGTTCAGCGCGAACCGGGATTCGGTGATGGTATTCAGCGGGATGGCAGTGGCGCGCCGCGCGAACAAAAAGTGGCTGAAAGTGAAGGAAAACCACGCGCTGGACCTGGCGGAACTTTCGACGGCACGGCCGACGGAGTTCAATGCGAAGGAGCAGGAGACGTCGGGACTGTACCGGTGGAGCAGCCTGCGGTCGGATTATCTGGCCGAGGATAACCAGCAGATGGCGGGCGAATACGGCGGTGGCAACCCGGGTTGGTACTGGGATCCCTATGCGCTGGATTACACGTTTATGGGGCCCTATGGCTTCTATAGTCCGTTCGGCTGGGGCTTCGCACCGTTCGGCTGGGGCGGCGGCTGGGGCTGGGGCGGCGGCTGGGGATATCCAGGATACTACGGCGGCGGGTATGGCGGGTACGGCGGGTACGGCGGGGGCTTCGTCGGACCGCATGGCCGGCCCAACCTGCCGGCTGGCGGATTCGGCGGCGCGGCGCGGGGTGGATTCCGCGGTAATGCGTTCCGCGGGGGCGGCCAAATGGGCGGCTTCCATGGCGGAGGCGGGTTCGGTGGCTTCCACGGAGGCGGCATGGGCGGAGGCGGCGTACACATGGGCGCCGGCGGGTTCGGCGGCGGCGGCCACGGCCGGTAAGCGAATCTGAGAAAGGCTGAACGAGCAATTCCCTGCCCCATCCGAAAGGATGGGGCTTTTTCTTTGGGAGAGCAGCAACCGGGGAGTCACCTGTTCGCCCAGTGTGTATCGACTCTGAAGTGCACCACCGGGTCGGTCATGCAATGCAGAGAGGCGGACCGGACTTTCGGCGAAAGGTCAGCGTCCTTCGCGGAGGCGGGAAGCGAGGCGGTCGGGGAGGCCGGCGCTCAGGATACGCTCCTGGGCTGCGAGCAGGTCGTAGGGCACACGATACCAGGTGAGGAGCATCTGGCGATCGTCGTAGAGGGCGAAGGCGGCGCGCCAGTCGCCGTCGCGGGGCTGGCCGACGGAGCCGGGGTTGAGCAAATAGCTGAAGCCATCGCGCAACTGCAGTTCGTGCTCGCCCGGCTCGGAGGGCATGCCGCGGAATGGGCGCGCATAGCGCGGCGTGAGACGAAACCACTCGTCGCCGTTGGTGGCGAACCCGCCCTGCACGTGGGTGTGGCCGAAGAAGGTGATGCGGGGGCGGGGTTCCCGCAGCGAGAGCCAAGCGTCGCGCACGGTGAGGATGTACTCGTCCTCGTCCACAGGCGAGCCGTGGACGCAGCTCACCTGGGGGCCGTCCGGCGCGATGGGACCGGCGGCGAGGTGGCGGAGCCAGTCGCGATGCTCGCCGGTGAGGACGCCTTCAGTCCAGCGGGCGGCGCGCTGCGCGATGGGATTGAAGTCCTCGGCATCGGTGAGGCCGCAACAGGCGCGGTCATGGTTGCCGCGGACGAAGACCGCTCCGAGACGGCGGGATTCGTCGATGACCTCGTTGGGATTGGCGCCGTAGCCGACGATGTCGCCGAGGTTCCAGACCACGTCGTAAGCGGGAGCGGCGGCGAGTACGGCCTGGAAGGCTTCAAGGTTGGCGTGGATATCGGAAACGATCAGCGCGCGCATGGGGCCTGTACCACTCTATCTGAAAGATAGGATGGGCGGCGGGCGCCAGGCGTTCGGGAAAAAGCGCTGGGTCAGAACCAGGTGCGGCGTTTGTAATCGAGATAAGCCTGGCCGAATTCCTGAAACAGCACCTGTTCTTCCCTGCGGACGCGGCGAATCTGAATGGGAATGACGACGGCCACCAGGAGCAGGAAGACAGGCTGCGTGGCCCAGAGGATAAAGCCAACCATGAGCAACAAGCCGAAGACGTAAATGGGATTCCGGATGCGGGAATAGAGGCCTGTGGTGACCAGGCGGGAGGCTTTGGCGCGCAGACTGAATGCCCGGCCCAACTGCAGCCGCGCCACGATGAGCAGAATCAGGGCAGGAACGGCAATGGCTAACCCGGCCAGGCGCAGAGGGGTGAGGGGAAGATTGCGGTCGTACCAGGCGAAGTAAATCAACGCGAGGACCGCGGCGGCCAGGGTGCCCAGATTCAGTTTCATGCGGTCCTCCCGCGGAGCTGCCAGCGATGTTTCCGCAGCAGGCGGTGGAGGCGGAAGAATCGGTTCGAGGACGGCCGCGTCATTCTCACGAGGGTACCTCGCTGGCTGGAGCCACGCGCACCCAATGCCCCGGTTCCGCTTCGCGAAGGGGCGGCGGGGGCGTTGGAGGCTCGCCGATATAAGCCTGGGCTGAGGTAACGGTACGAGTGCCGAGGGTTGCGAGCGGCTTCTCCAAATCTGTCTTCATGGTCGGAACGGCGCCGAGCAGGCTGCGGGTGTAGACATGGAGCGGATTCCGAAAGATGGTCCGGCGCGGAGCCTCTTCAAGCAGCAGGCCGTGGCGCAGGACGGCGACGCGGTCGGCGACCTGCGAGACCACGGCGAGATCGTGAGAGATGAAAAGCATGGCGAGGCCGAAGCGCTCGCGCAGCTGGGCGAGGAGATCGAGAATGCGGGCCTGCACAGTGACATCGAGGGCAGTGGTCGGCTCGTCGGCAATGAGCAGGCGCGGGCGATTGGCGATGGCCATGGCGATGAGGATGCGCTGGCGCTGGCCGCCGGAAAACTGGTGCGGGTAGTCGGCAAAGCGCGCGGCAGGACTGGGGAGGGCAACGGCGTCCATCGCCTCGATGACTTGCTCGCGGACCTGGCGGCGGGAGAGGCCGTGCTGATGCAGACGGACGGCTTCAGCGATCTGCTCGCCGACGGGCATGACGGGATTGAGCGCAGTCATGGGCTCCTGAAAGATCATGGCGATTTCGCGGCCGCGGACGCGGCGCATTTCGGTCTGAGAGAGGGTGAGGAGATCGCGGCCTTCGAAATGGATGCGGCCGGTCACAGTTGCGGATTCATCGAGCAGCCGCAGGATGGCCAGCGCCGTGACGGATTTTCCGGAGCCGGATTCGCCGACCAGGCCGAGGGATTCGCGGGGATCGATGTGGAGAGAGAGTTCACGAACCGCCTGCGCCGCGCCGAAGCGGATGTTGAGATCCTGGATGTGGAGGAGCGCCACAGCGGTATGGTACAGGGTATGCTGCCCAGGCAGCGATGGAGGGACGATGATTGCGCGACACTGGCGCGGCTGGACCAGGCGGGAGAATGCCGAGGCTTACGAGGATTTCCTGCGCCATCGGATTTTTCCGGAACTTAAAAAAATCGAGGGATACCGCGGAGGACAGCTGCTCCGTCAGGATCACGGCGCGGAGACCGAGTTTATTGTTCTGAACCTGTTCGAGTCTCTGGAAGCGGTGAAGCGCTTTGCGGGGGAGCAGTATGCGAAGGCGGTGATTGAGCCAGAGGCGAAGCGGCTGCTGATGAGATGGGAGGAAACGGCGGGGCAATACGAGGTGCGGGCAACGATCAAAATCGAAGAGGAAGCGGACGGTTGACCGCTTCCTCTCAGAGCAGGAGAACAGAAACTACTTTTTCGGGGGTGCGATAGAGTCCTTGGCCGACTTGGCGACGCGGAACTTCACGACAGTCTTGGCCTTGATCTTGATCTGCTCGCCGGTCTGCGGATTGCGGCCCATGCGGGCTTTGCGCTCTGCCTTCACCAGGCGGCCGAGGCCCGGAATCACGAAGACGCCGTTCTTCTTGGTTTCCCTGATTGCGGTTTCCGCGAGCAGGTCGAGATAAGCGGCGGACTGCTTGTTGGTCAACTCCAGTTTTTCGGCCAACTGCCGAACCAGAGCCGTCTTGGTCATCGTTGTTGCCATTCGAGTCTTCCTCCTTGGTTCTTTGCCTTTCAGGTGAGCGGGTCAGAAGAACGCCAGCGACTGCCTGACCTCAGCTACCCCACCGGAACGCGCAGCATAGCGAAAAGCCAGTGTTGACGCGGGTCCGAAAGAGTTCCCGCCGATTACCTTGCGTCTTTACAAAGCGTTTGTCAATGGGAAAAGCCCTGTTTCCACAGGTTTTTTGCGGTTTTCTTCGGTTTTTATCTGGAAAACGCCGGAATTTGGGGATTTTGTGCCTGGAGGCACGCGAAGGGCCGCTACAGCGCGATCAGGAGACACGTTGCAACCGCGGCGGCAGCGGGCGCAACGCAGCAGCCGCAGCACGTTGCGATGGAGTGTAGACCCAGCGGGGGCACAGGTAAAGCTTACTTACGAGGCAACGCCGCCGTCCACACGCGGCGGGGGCGCGGCGCGGCGACGAGCGGCGCGTTGAGGAAGCGCACGAGCGGCGCGGCCAGGCGAAAGCGCTTTTCGATATCGGCGGCAAGAGTGGGACGCAGGGCGAACTCCGGCGGGAGGTGAACGGTAACTCCCCACTGCCGCCACTGGATCCACTGGATGGCGGGATGATCCGGCGGAAAGCCTTTAGGCGCGCGCGTGAGCGCCATGGGGTCGTACACGGAAAATTCGCGCAGGAGTTTTTTGTTTTGGATGAGGCTCTTCCACTCCACGTGATGTTCGAGGAGATGGCGGCGGATGGCGAGGGTCTGATCCTTCTCCGGCATAAACGCGCCGGCGCCGACCACGAACTCGGTACTGCCGATGTGCGTATAGAAACCCGCGCCGGAAGTCTTTGGCATGCCGGTGTGCGACCACCAGGCGCCGAGATGCGTTTTGTAAGGGGACTTGTCCGGGGAGAAACGCGTGTCGCGATAGATGCGGAAGAGGCACTTCGCGGCGGGGCGCACGTGATCCGGCGCGTAATCGGCGATGCCGGGAGTGAGCTGTTCGATGAGGGCAAGCATGGGCGCTTTGACGGCGCGCTCGAAGATCTCGCGGCGCGCTTGAAACCAGTCGCGGTCGTTGTTGCGCTTCAGGCCGCGCAGGAAGCGGAGGGTTTCCGAGGTAAAGAACGGAGCAGGAGGCACGCGGTAATTTTACCGTCGGGTTGCAGGAGTGGGCGGCATGGCGCGAGACTGTGGGAATGCGTTACAGGCTGACGGCTGCTGCTGCGGTGCTGTTCCTGGCGGTGAACAGCGGGACGGCGATGATGACGGCGGCGCCTGCGCCTCATTCGGGGGCACATCGACTGAACAGCAGCCAGGCGCAGAAGATAGTGCGGCTGGTGGCGCAGCACGACAACATCGATCTGAGCGACACGCATGTGGAGGTGAACAGCCTGGACCTGATGTCGCCGTTCATCCCCGGATATGCGAGCTTCATCCTGATTCGGGAAGCAATGACGCCGGGGCCGGACGAGACGCTGCACCGGTACGCGGTGAATCGGCGCACGGGGGACGTGTGGGAGATGACGCTGTGCACGCGCTACGACTTCCCTGCCCTCGCGAAGATGCAGCAGGCGATGACCGGCGAGGTGGCCACCGCGGCGGAGATTGCCGTGGAGCGGCAGCAACTGGGCTGCTCCGCGCCGAAGAGCGGCAGTCCCGCGGCGAGCACGCTGTAACGAGACTGGCGCCGGGTGTTATGCCGTGGCGCCGGCGGAACCGATCTGGCGCATGGCGCGCCAGGCGTAGTGCATGCCTGAAACCAGGGTGAGCAGGACGGTGGCGCCAAGCGCCCAGTCGCGCAGCAACTGCACCCAGACCGGCGCGAAGAACTGGCTGAGAATGACGGCGGCGACCGCGACGATCTGCGCGACGGTGTTGCTCTTGCCGAAAATTGTCGGCTTGAAATTGCGGATGCTGGTGGTGGCGTAGAGGGTGGCGGCCACCATCAGGATGCCGAGATCGCGGGCGAAAACCAGCACCGTAACGCGCAGGGAGATGAGGCCGGCGTGGTGCAGGACGAGGAACAGGGTGCTGAGCAGGAGCTTGTCGACGACGGGATCGAGATACTGGCCGAGCATGGTTTGCTGGTTGAGGATGCGCGCCAGCAGGCCGTCCATGGCGTCGGTGATACCGGCGAGGACGAAGAGCGCGAACGCCAGTTTGTAATCGCGGTCAAGGACGCCGAGGACGAGGAACGGCGCGATGAAGAGCCTGAGGAAAGTGAGCAGGTTGGGCGTGGCCCGGAGATCGTTCATGGGGTCGCATGTGCGGGCGCGTCCGGAGAAACCCGAGCGGCTGCGGTGTTCCGGAACGATGCGCCTGTCACGTGGTCCATGATACTCGGAAGGGAGCGGATTGGCGGGCCGCGAGCGGGACGAGCGGCGGAAACGCACAATGGAAGGAGCGGCGGGACTGGTATGATGGCATCAAGCAGTTGTGACCCCGGCAGGCGCGTAGCTCAGTTGGTTAGAGCGCTACCTTGACACGGTAGAGGTCAGGAGTTCGAGTCTCCTCGTGCCTACCATAAAATCAATCACTTAC
>DAHUYD010000056.1 GCA_027315385.1 Acidobacterium sp. | reverse complement strand
CTCGTCGCCAACCACGGCGTGTGGCCGCCGAACGACGCGCCCATCGCGGACCTGCCCGAATCCCAGTGGCGCGAAACCATGGCCGTGAACCTCGACAGCGTCTACGGCCTCATTCAGGCAGCCGTCGCCCAGTTCCAGGCGCAGCCCCCAAGCAAAACCCGGCCGCACGGCTCAGTCGTCCTCATCAGCTCCACCGCCGGCCAGCGCGGCGAAGCTTTCCATGCCGATTACGCCGCCAGCAAGGGCGCGCTGATCAGCCTGACCAAAGGCCTGGCAACGGAGCTTGCTCCCCGCGGCATCCAGGTCAACTGCGTCGCCCCCGGATGGGTTCGCACTGACATGTCCGCTCCCGCCCTCGACAACCCCGCCTCCCGCGGCCGCGTACTCGCGGCCATTCCGCTCAGCCGCCCCGCCGATCCCATCGAAATCGCCGGCCCCATCCTCTTTTTATGCACCCCTCTTGCTGGCTTTATGACTGGCGAGATCGTCAATGTGAATGGAGGCGCGGTCCTCGCCGGCTGATATGAAGAAACTTCTTGTCCCTGTTCTCCTCGGATGCGCCATGAGTCTCTCCGCCCAAACCCCGGCTGGACCCCCCTCCGGCAATGCCGGCAAGGCCCGCGCAGCTCTTCATGCCATGGTTCAGGCCCTCGGGGGGCGCCAGTGGCTCGACATTCAGAACAGCTACGTCACCGGCACGATCGCGGCCTTCTATGAGGGCAAACCCACCGGAGTAACCGTGAACTACTGGCAGTGGAAGACCCCGGCCGAAGAACGTGTCGACCTGAACGAGAAGAAGCACGACAAGCGGAACTGGGTGCAGATCTACACCGGCCGGCAATGCTGGGAGATCACCTATCAGGGGAAGAGGGCAATGGCCAAAGATGTGTGCGGCTCCGCCCTCCGCCGCTATAATCACTCCATTGCAATGGCCGTTCGCGTCTGGATGAAAGATCCGAATACCCTCTTGATCTACGACGGCCAGTCGCTGTCCGAACGCCATTTGGCCGAAAAGGTAACCCTCCTCAACCAGGGAAACGACGCCATTACCGTTCAGATGGACGCCCAGACGCACCTGCCGCTGAGTTGTTCCTGGTCATGGCGCGACCCCGTCTATCATGACAAGGACACGGACACGGAAGAGTACGCGGGATACCACGTCATCGACGGCATCGCCACGCCGTTCACGATCACCCGGCTGCACAATGGCGACGTGGTCCAGCAACGCTTTGTTCTGAAAGCGGCTTACAACGTGCCCCTGCCGCCCGACGGTTTCGATATCGATGCGATCGCAGCCAGGGTGGTCCGCTAGCCAGGGGCTCAACAGGAAAGGCCGCATCCGGTTCCGGTGCGGCCCTGCGCGGTAGTCTGATCTCCGGCCTTTCCGGCCGTCTGCTCCTACTACTTCACCGTGGTCGGCGGCGTGGCTTCGCTCTTGGAGGCAGTGTCCGGACGATGAGCGGCATCTGAAGTGTCGGAGCCTTTAATGCCCTCCTTGAAGCCGCGAAACGCCTCGCCCAGCCCTTTGCCCAGTCCCGGCAGTTTGCTGGGACCGAAGATGATCAGGCAAATGGCCAGGATAATGAGCAGGTGTTCGGGTTTAAACAGGTTGTCAAACATGAAGATTCTCCGGGAGAAAACCGCGCGGAACGGCGTGCTTCAACGTGGCCCAACTCCTCATTTATTGTCGCACAGAACCCTTCTGCCGATGACATTACGTTCGGCGCGCGCCGGATCGGATTGTGCCAATCCCGCCAATCCGCTACAACACTGAATTCAGGAGTCCTATGAGCACGCCCGAGCGCACCGTCTGTGTCCACGGACATTTTTACCAGCCACCCCGCGAGAATCCATGGCTGGAAACCGTTGAAGCCCAGGAGTCCGCCGCACCCTGGCACGACTGGAATGACCGCATCACCGCCGAGTGCTACGCGCCAAACGGCGCCGCCCGCATCGTTAATTCCAAAAATCGGATTATCCGCATTCTGAACAATTACGCCCGCATCAGCTTTAATTTCGGACCAACGCTGCTCTCCTGGCTCATGGAGAATGCGCCGCGCGTTCATGCCGCGATCGTGCATGCCGATCAGCGCAGTCAGGGCCGCTTCTCCGGCCACGGCTCAGCTATGTCGCAGGTCTACAACCACGTCATCATGCCGCTGGCAACCACCCGCGACCGCATTACCCAGATCCGCTGGGGCATTGCCGACTTTCTCCACCGGTTCGGCCGCCTGCCTGAAGGCATGTGGCTCCCCGAAACCGCCGTCGATTCGGAGTCCCTCGACCTGCTGGCGCGGCACGGCATCCGCTTTGTCATCCTCGCTCCGCACCAGTGCGCCGCCGTCCGCCCGCTCCCGGACCCAAGCCCCGCCAGACCCGCGGCGAAAGAAAAATCCGAACCTGCCTGGGCCGACACGCCCAATGCCTCCGTCGACACGACGCAGCCTTACCTCGTCCGCCTCAAAGAGGGCCGCAGTCTGGCTGTTTTCTTTTACGATGGACCCCGTTCCCGTGCCATCGCCTTCGAGGGATTGCTGAATAATGGCGAGACCTTCGCACAGCGGCTCCTGGGCGGCTTCCGCCCCAGCGCCAGCCACGCCCAGATCGTCCATGTTGCCACCGACGGCGAGAGCTACGGCCATCATCACAAATACGGCGAGATGGCCCTGGCATGGATGCTGCACTGGGTGCAGGACGAGGATCACGGTGCCGGCGAGAATGACGTTCGCCTGACAAATTATGGCGAATTCCTCGAGAGGCATCCTCCGCGCTTCGAAGCCCGCATCGTCGAGAACACCTCCTGGTCCTGCGCCCACGGCGTCGAGCGCTGGCGCTCCGACTGCGGCTGTTCGTCCGGCCGCCCCGGCTGGAACCAGAAGTGGCGCGCACCCCTCCGCGAATCCCTCGATTGGCTCCGCGACAGCGTCGCGCCTCTCGTCCGCGAGGCCTCAGCTCCTCTGTTCAGGGATCATGACCAGGCCCGCAACGACTATATTCGGGTCATCCTCGATCGTTCCCGCGAGTCCCGCGACGCTTTCCTGGACGAGCACGCCACCCACACGTTGTCTCCTGAAGAGCGCGTCCGCGCCTTCATGCTCATGGAACTGGAGCGCCACTCCATGCTCATGTACACCAGCTGTGGCTGGTTCTTCGACGATATCTCCGGCATCGAGACTATCCAGGTCATCGCCTACGCCAGCCGCGTCCTCCAGTTGGCCGCTGAACTCTTCGGCAACCGCGCGGCCGGCCGGGAGGCCGAGTTCGTCCGCCGCCTCGGAGCAGCCAAAAGCAATGTTCCTGAGCAGCAGGACGGCGCCGCGGTTTATAACCGCTACGTCCGCCGCATGCAGGTGGGCCTCGAGCAGGTTGCCGCTCACTACGCCATCAGTTCCATCTTCACCAGCTATCCCGACGAGACAGATCTCTTCTGTTACACGGTCCGCCGTCAGTCCTATGAAGCGGTTTCCTCCGGCCGCGTTCGCCTCGTCATGGGCGTCGCCCACGTCTGCTCCAGAGTGACTGAGTCGTCGGAGACTGTTGCCTTCGCCGTACTCCACTTCGGCGACCAGAACATCACCGCCGTCGTCAAACCCTGGAATCCCGACAGATCCGCAGATTGGGGCCGCTTCGTCGCCGACGCCAAAGACGCTGTCCGCCGCACCGATTTCCCCGACGTCGTCCGCTGCTTCGACCGTGAGTTCGGTCCACAGGCCTATTCGATCCGCTCTCTTTTCCGCGACGAGCAGAAGCGCATTCTCGACATTCTGCTCACGAGCACCATCGGCGATGTCGAAACCAGTCTCACCAACATCTACGAGAATCAGGCGTCCCTGCTGCACTTCCTCAGCGAGAACGGAATGCCCCAGCCGCCGGCGCTCACTCTCGCGGCTACCTTCGCCATTAACGCCGGGCTCAAGCGCGCGCTGGAAAGTGATCCTGTCGATGCCGTCCAGGTCCGCATCTGGCTCAATCTGGCGCAGTCTGATCAGATCGCGCTCGACCGCCCTGCTCTCGGCTACCTCGTCGACCGGCGCATGAAGCGTGCCATGCTCGATCTTCAGGAGTCGCCCGATGAAGCTCTGCTCGACAATGCTCTCCTCGTCGCCCGCACCATCTCGGAGCTGCCCTTCGACCTGAACCTCTGGCAGGCCCAGAATACCTGGTACGACATCTTCCGCACTCTGCGCGAGAACCCGCCCTCCGAGGAGTGGCTGGAACGCCTGAAGGATCTCGGCCGCCTCATGCACATCTCAGTCGAGGACATTGTCGCCGAGGAGACCAATGGCAATGGAATCAGTCACGAAGTCAAAGCCGGGAGCGCAGCGGCTCAGCAGTAGAGGATCCCGGCCGGCTTACTCCGCATTGTCGTTATTGGGAATAGAGAAGTAGCCCTTGCGCGCCTGCACCTTCAGCTTCGGCTCCTGAGAGTCGTGGCAGGCAACGTCGACCGCGTGGAAGCTGCCATTCAGCGGCGTCGAGGGAATATATTGAGCCTCGTACTGCGTCCGCAGCTCCTCTTCGATCTCGTCAAAGGCATTTTCGAGCTTCTTGCCGTTGTGCCCGACGTTGATAACATGCCCCCCCGTCGGCAGGGTCAAATCATGCATCGCCGCTCCGCCCGAGTAGCCCATTGAGATCCCGTAGCCGCCGTAGAATTGTGGATCGGCGATCAAAATGACGTAGACGATGGTATCGGCATTCTGCGCGGCGGCAATGGCCTGGCCGATCTTCATATCGCTGCCCTCATCTTCGCCATCCGTCAGGAGGATCAGGGCCTTGCGCCCGGTCTGCAGGTTCATCTTCTGGGTGGACGTTTCGAACACCGCGTCGTACAGCACAGTTCCCTTGGGATCGCCCTGCGTCGGGAATGGGCCCTGCCCGGCCCCTGGTATGCCGATCTGGCCGCTTCCTCCGCCGGTGTTGATCTGCACCCGATTGATGGCCGCTTCCAACTCATGCACGTTCCCGGTAAAGTCCTGCTCCAGGTGGACGCCGATGTCGAAGCTGATGACGAATGCCTGGTCCTTCGGACGGAGGATCTGGCCGAGAAACTGGTCGGCCGCCTGTTGTTCGAGAGGCAGCAGGTACTGCTGGCTTCCGCTCGTATCGATCAGCATGCCGATCGTCAGAGGCTGCGTTGCCTGCGCTTTAAAGCTCACCAGCTTTTGCTGTTGACGATCGTCGAATACGGAGCAGTCGCTTTTCGTCAGGTTCGGAATGAGCGCGTTGCGCTTGTCGCGAACCGTAAAGTATTCCGTCACCAGGTTGGAGGTAACGTGGAGCGTCTCTCTCGGCAGCGGGGAGGCAGCGCTATTGTCCCCCGGCGGCACCGTGCTTACCGGCGGCGCGTCGGGTGACGGAACGTCCTGCCCCCAGGTCAGAGGGACAGCTACGCCCGCCAGGATTGCCGGGATCGCAAATAATCGCAGCCAGCGCACAGCCATGCCCTCTTAGACTGACCATACTGACAATGGGTTACTGCAAACAACCATCGCCCAGCTCTGGTAATCTTGACAATACGCCTCGATCTTTCGGGGCGGCGCATCTCAACACCATGGATGCACCCGGCCGACGCCGGGCTGGCGAAAGGCATATGTTGCGGTCTTGGGGTAGGATCGGCGGTTTTATGCGCGGGGCGTCGTTCAGCGCACTTTCACTGTTTTTACTGGGAACGGCCTTTGGGCAGCAAAATGCCCCCAACGCGCCTGCGCCGCAGTCTCAGCAGCAGACCAAGGCACCGGCTCCCAACGCCCCTGCTCCCAGTGCCTCCACTACCCAGGCTCCGCCCCTTTCCCAGTTGAAAAATGGCGTCGTTCCCGGCAAGGGTGCCGGTATTCCTGACGATCAGGCTCTCGGTGAGGCTGGTGCGGGGCAGTCCGCGCCGCAAGTGGAAAACGGGACCGCGCAGCGGCCCGGGGTTGTGCAGGCTCCTCATCAGGAAGCCGCGCCCCCGCCCGATCAATTCCAAAAGACCCCGCCAGTAATGCTGAAGCGGGGCCAGACACCACCGCCGCCTCCCCCCCCCGAGCAAAACCAGGATCAAAACATCCCCACGTTTCACGTGAGTACCACGATCGTCGATGTGCCGGTGACGGTGATGAACAAGCACCACCAGCTCATCGGAGGCCTCCCGTGGTGGCGTTTCCGCGTTTATGAGGACGGTGTTCGGCAGCGCATTGCGTTCTTCAGCGCCGACGCTTATCCCCTGTCGATCGCGCTCGTTGTCGATGACACGCTGCCCGCCGATGTTATGGAGAAGGTGAACGGCAGCTTGTCAGCCATTGCCGGCTCCCTGACCCCCGCCGACAGCATGGCGGTCATCACCTTCGCCGGGACCGCGCCGGAACTGGTCACCGACTTTACCGGTGCCGAGGGAGCACGGCTGCCCCGCGCTCTGGCCATGGCCCAGAAGCCCGGCCAGGAGATGGGCGTTCCCATGGTCGACGGGCCCTTCGCCGCGGGACCGATGGTCAATGGGCAGCAGGCGGACCCGACCCTTGCACCCCAGCCCGGCAACATGCAGTCTTTCCTCGTTCTGCCGCACGAGGCGCATCCCCTGAACGATGCCATCCTGTACGCCGCCGAGCAGCTGGCCAGCCAGCCGCGTGGCCGGCGCCGCATCATTTACGTCATCAGCGACGGCCGTAACATACGCAGCAAGGCCTCCTACAAGCAGGTCATGGAGTACCTGCTCACCAACAACATCTCGGTTTACGGCGCCGGCGTGGGCGACGCCTCCCTGTGGGGCATCGGCTATCTCGACCGCACCAAAATTCCATTCCTCCAGCCGAACGACCTTCTGCCCCGCTACGCTGCCGCGACTGGCGGCGAAGTGCTGAACGAGTTCAGCGAAGAGGGCATCCAGAATGCCTTCACGCAGATTGCCGCGTCAGTACGCACTGCGTACACCATCGACTACATCAGTCACGAACATGCGATCAGCGGCAGGTATCACACCATCGAGGTGCGGGTGGAAGGTATTCCGGACCTGATCGTCAACGCCAAACAGGGATACTGGCCAACTGCGGCACCGAACGAGTACTAGTCTTCCGCGCTGCGCACCGAATATCGCCCGGGCAGCGCGCTTCCCCCGGCTGGTATCCTGTCCTTTGCGCGAACGTATTCCAGCATCCACATTCCAAATCGAAAACAGCTTTCCAGCCGCACCGCTCCACTTGCTTATCTAAATAGCTGCCGGAAGGGGCTGCACGCGGGGTTTCATGGCCGACGCAAAACTGCAAATCATACCTCTGGGGGGGCTCGGCGAGTTCGGCATGAACTGCTTGGCTCTCCGCTACAAAGACGACATCGTCGTAATCGATGCCGGGCTCATGTTCCCTGAATCCGAGCTGCTCGGCGTCGACGTGGTCGTGCCCGACGTTTCGTACCTCGTCGAGAACAAAGACAAGGTTCGCGCCATTATCCTTACGCATGGCCACGAGGATCACATCGGCGGCCTGCCATGGATTCTTTCCGAGCTTAACGTCCCCGTCTACGGCACTGAATTCACGCTGGCCTATGTCGAAGGCAAGCTGGAAGAGCATGCCCTGCTCGACGACACCGAGCTCATCGAGATGACTCCAGGAGCGCGCCTCACGCTCGGCGCGTTCGCCATCGAGCCCATCCGGGTCACCCACTCGCTGGTGGACTGCGTCGCCCTCGCCATTGAAACTCCGGTCGGCGTTGTCGTTCACACCGGCGACTTCAAGATCGATCTCTCCCCGCCCGACGGCAAGGCCTTCGATCTGCACCGCTTCGCCGAATACGGCAAGCGCGGTGTGCTCGCGCTCCTTCAGGATTCCACGAACGTCGATCGCCCCGGCTATACCCCTTCCGAATGGGCCGTCAAACCCCGTCTGGATGAGATTTTTTCTCGCACTAAGAAGAAGCTGTTCTTCAGTTGCTTCTCCTCTTCCATATACCGGATCCGCATCGCCATGGAACTGGCTCGCCTCCACGGCCGCAAGGTCGCCGTCGTCGGCCGCTCCATGCTCGAGTCGTCGGAAATCGCCCAGGATCTCGGCTACATCGAGATTCCCCCAGGCCTGCTGATCCATCCCGGCCAGATCGCCGACCACGCACCGCAAGAGGTCATGGTCCTCATCAGCGGCACGCAGGGCGAGCCGATGTCTGCCCTGAGCCGCGCCGCCGTCGACAACCATAAGCACGCCCGCATCGCGCCGGGCGATACCGTAATCCTCAGCTCCCGTGTGATTCCGGGAAATGAGAAGTCCATCTTCCGCGTTATCGATCATCTCTGCCGCCGCGATGCTCACGTCATTTATGACGATGGCGAAGCCGGGCTCATCCACGTCAGCGGACACGCCAGCCAGGAAGAACAGCGGTTGATGATCAATCTCCTGCGCCCGAAGTTCTTCATCCCGGTCCACGGCGACTACCGCCATCTGAAGAAGCATGCCGAACTGGCGCAACGGCTCGGCGTCGTCGACCTCGCGCTCACTATCGAGAACGGCGAAGTTCTCGAGATGGACCGCAACGATGCTCGCAAAACCGGCAAAGTAACCGCCGGTCGTGTCTGCATCGACTCCGGTTCTACTGCCGACGTTGTCGAAGATCTCGTCATCCGCGACCGGCGCCATCTCTCCGAGGACGGCATCGTCCTCCCCATCCTCACCATCAACAAACTCAGCGGAAAGGTGGAACGGCAACCGGAACTGGTCAGCCGCGGTTTTGTCGGCGGCGAGCCGGATCTCATGGAAGGCGCACGACAGATCGTTACCCAGACGCTCGACAATTCCAGTGCCGAAGAGAAGGCCGACTACGGAGTAATCAAGGAAAAGATCCGCATCGACCTGAAGCGGTATATTCAAAGGAACACCAGCCGCCGTCCCCTCATCATGCCGGTAATTCTGGAAATCTGAAGGCGCGCTGTAACACGACTCATGAAAGCAGTAAGTTGGACCTGAAATTCCGCGTTAAGAGCATTGCAGCACTCTGTCTCGCCGCTCTCGCCGTTCCCGCCTGTTCCGCGGCCGCGCAGAGGTCGGATTCGCCCGCCGCCGCTCCCTCCACGGTCGCTTCCTCAACGGTGGTGGCGGTTCCCGTCCACCCTGACGTGAACGCGATCGTCCTGGACATGGTGCTGCACAATGGCCTCCGCGCTGCCAAACTCGCCGGTTACACCGATCGTCGGCGTTATGCAGTGACCTACCGCGGCTATCATCTCGTTCTCAGAGCCACCATGGTCGTCGAAGCGACCTATACCGCCCCGTCCAGCAAAAGCTTCCGCATCGTCTCCGAGACTGGATCGAAGCTCCTCATCGATCACGTCCTCAAAAAGCTGCTCGTGGCGGAGCAGGAAGCCGCACGGGACCCCAGCGAAGCCCAGGTCGACGAGGCCAATTACGATTTCACGCTGCTCGGCATGCAGAACGCGGGCAATCGCCCCTGTTACGTCTTGCGGGCGAAGCCAAAGTCCAACTCTCGCCTCCTCTTTCGCGGCCGCATCTGGGTGGATGCGAAGGACTTTGCCGTCTCCAAAGTCGAGGCCGAGCCTGCCCGCAACCCCTCCTTCTGGATCAAAGACACCCGCATCCACCACGTCTATGGGCAGACCGGCTCATTCTGGTTTCCAGAGAGCGATCGCAGTGTCACCGATGTGCGGCTCGGAGGATCAGCGGTCCTTACTATCGACTACGGTATTTACCATCCGGTATTCCGCGATCCGAAACCGTAGAGGCTGTAATTAGCTTTCGCGCTGCCCACGCGAAAGTTAATTACAGCCCCTAACACTCCACATCGCAACGCTCGTCAGGGAAGCGCCCGCCGCAGCACAGCAAGAGCCGTGCTCTGCGCCAGCCGCTCCGGTCCTCGAGGCCGTGCCCTCGCCGGTCTTCGCTGCCAGTCTTCGATCGCCTGTTCGTACTGCACTCTTAGCTGATCCGTTGCGTGCTGCCAGGTTCGCTGTTCGACATCGTCGCGGGCTCGGGCGCAGACTGCCTCCCGTTCCGCGCCACATGCCAAGGCGCGCTGCACTGTATGCACCAGCTCGTCCGGATCGTCAGGCTCGAATAAAAAGCCGGTTATCCCATCCTCAATCGCATCCGGAACCCCCCCGGCACGGCACGCAACCACCGGAATTCCCGCCGCCATGGCTTCAAGGATCACCAGCCCCAGCGTCTCGGTCCTGGATGGCATAAGAAAAAGGTCAGCGGACGCGTAAGCGGCCGCCAGCTCTTCGCCTCGCAGATAGCCCGCAAAATATGTACTGGTTCCGGCAAAGTGCTTCTCCAGTTCATTCCGCATGGGACCATCGCCCACAATGGCCAGCCTCACCTCCGGCATTGCGGTCAGGACATTTCGCAAAGTTGCTACATCCTTCTCCGCTGAAAGCCGGCCCACATGCAGCAGCAAAGGCTTCTCGGCTTCTCCCTGGCTCAGCCGCTGCCGCATTTGCCCGCAGCGCCTGGACGGATGGAATCGCTGAGCGTCGACCGCTCTCTCCCACAACGCCAGCCGCTCGATGCCGTGGGACTCCAGAGCATCCAGGGTCACGGTCGATGTGCACAGATTCAGTTCAGCGCAGCGGTGCCTGGCGCGCATCAGGGTCCAGACAGATCCTTCCAGAAAGCCCAGCCGATAGTAGTGCACGTACGCCGGCAGGTTGGTGTGGCAAGAAACCACCACCGGCGCGCCCAGGGCTCGCGCATAATAAAGACCCCCCACCCCCAGCATCGACGGCTCGAACAGATGAAACACATCCGGCCGAAAGTCTGACAGGTGCCTCCGCATAGAGGCGCGGGGAGGCGCCACGCGTAACTCCGGGTAAAGGGGAAACCGCACCGACGGCATCCCGATCACGGCCGCCCCAAAAATCTCCTTCGGCCCGCCCTCCGGAGCAAACACCAGGACTTCGTCTCCCCGGGCCCGCAGACAGGCCACTGTGTTCAAAACCATAGTGACGATTCCGTCGATTTTTGGCAGAAATGTCTCGGTAACTACGGCAATTCTCAATGGTTGCGGGCCCTCGTCCCGTTCAGTAACTTCTTCCCTGGTATCGTGCGTTCCGGATCTGCCGGAGATCAGCGCAATCTTACGTCTCAGGCACTCGCGCGTCAAAAGCTACTTTTGCAGTGCTACACTACCGGTTTCACCCGGAACCCTCTCAGGACAATTCTATGAGATTTTGCCGCCGCATCAATTCCATGGCGTTCGTCTTTGTGTTCGCCTGTGCCGCCATTGGCTTTGCCCAGCAGGGCGCTCCGTTGAATGAGCCCTTCGCCGGACCCGCCGGACCCCAGCAGGCAAACCGGGAAGGGCGCACTGAACTTCCGATGGTCGTCCGCAAAAGCATTACCTTCCGCGAGATTGGACCTGCCGTCTCGGGCGGACGTGTGACGGCAGTGGCCGGCGTGCCCGGCAATCCCAATATCTACTATGTCGGCGCGGCCGATGGCGGCGTCTTCCGCAGCGATGACGGCGGAGTGACCTGGAAAGCATACTTCCAGCATCAGGACGTCGCCTCCATCGGCGCAATGGCGGTGGATCCGCGAAACCCCGATGTGGTGTGGATCGGCACCGGCGAAGCGAACATACGCAATGACGTGTCCTTTGGGGACGGCGTCTACAAATCCACTGACGGCGGCAGGACCTGGCAGCATCTCGGTCTGGATAAGACATTTCAGATCTCCGCGATTGCGGTTGACCCCCTCGACCCCAATACTGTCTTCGTTGCGGCAATGGGCAGCCCCTGGCGGGACAATCCGGAGCGCGGCGTCTTCCGCACGACCGACGGGGGAAAAACCTGGCAGAAGGTCCTGTATCTCGGCCCCGGCATCGGCATCTCCGATCTGGCGATGAATCCGAAGAACCCGCAGATCCTTTTCGCTGGCGCGTACAAATTCCGGCGCACGGCCTGGAGCTACTCTGAAGGCGGCTCCGAAGATGCGGTCTATCGCTCCGTCAACGGCGGCGACACCTGGCAGCGGCTCAGCGGCCATGGCCTGCCGACGCAGCCCGTCACCCGGATCGGCCTTGCCATCGCACCCAGCATGCCCAACCGTATCTATGCGGTCATCGGATCCATCGCGGGAGTGCTGTGGCGCTCCGACGACAATGGCGACCGCTGGAGCCTGGTGAGCAAGGACCAGGAAGTGGACGCAAGGCCCTTCTATTTCTCACACCTGGCGGTCGACCCCCGGAATCCCGACAAGGTCTTCGCGCTCTCGAATGACTTTGAGCTGTCGACGGATGGCGGCCACAGCTTCCATCCGATCGCCCGCCGGATTCACGTCGATAACCACACCATCTGGATTGATCCCGCCGGCAGCGGGCGCATCATCGAAGGCAACGACGGCGGCGTGACCATGTCCACGGATGGGGGAGCACACTGGCGCTTCGTCGGCAACATCGCCGTCGGCCAGTTCTATCACGTTGCCGACAGCAACACGTGGGACTATCTGGTATGCGGCGGCCTACAGGACAACAGCGGATGGTGCGGGCCCAGCCGCACGAAAAACCCCTCGGGCATTCTCAGCCGGTCCTGGTTCTCGGTGAACGGCGGCGATGGTATCTTCACGGTGCCCGCGCCTGACAATCCCAACATCATCTACGACAGCACGCAGAATAGTTCAGTCGCGGCGTTCAACCGCGCCTCCGAGCAGTCGCGGGACATCGAGTCCTGGGTGCAGGATTTCACGGGCATGGGCGTCGCCGGTCTCAAATACCGTTTTGCCTGGGACGCAGCCTTCGCCGTCAGCCCTCAGAATCCTGCTGTGCTCTACATCGGCGGCAACGTCGTGTTTCAGAGCGACGACCACGGACATACCTGGAAGCCCATCAGCCCGGACCTGACGCGCAACGACAAATCCAAACAGCAATCCTCCGGTGGCCCGGTCATCAAGGACAATTCCGGCGCCGAGGTTTATGACGCGATCCTGTCCATCGCGCCCTCGCCGGCCGACGCGAAGACGATCTGGGTGGGCACCGATGATGGCGAAGTGCAGTTGACCCGCGACGGCGGCGCTCACTGGACAAACTTGACAGCGAATATTCCGGGCCTGCCGGCGTGGGGCCGCGTCGAGGCGATCGATGTCTCCGCCAAACACCCTGGCGAGGCGTACATCGCCGTCGACCGCCATTTCAGCGGCGATTTCAAGCCATACCTCTTCCGCACGACCGACTATGGATCCTCATGGCAGTCGATCAGCGGCAACCTGCCTTCGGATGTCTACGCTCACGTGGTTCGCCAGGACCTGCACAATCCCGGCCTGCTCTATGCCGGGCTCGAAAACGGACTTTACGTCTCCTGGAATGGCGGACAGCAGTGGTATTTATTTGGCCTTGGACTGCCCAATGCCGCGGTGTACGACGTTCAGCTCAATGCAATTGATAACGACCTCATCGTCGGGACTCACGGCCGCTCGATCTGGATCCTCGACGATCTGACGCCCTTCCAGCAGTTCACTCCGCAGATCGCCCGCGAAACAGCGCATCTCTTCCCACCGGAACCGGCCATTCGCTTTCAACGGTACTCGCCAGTTGAGGAGCTGGGCGACAGTGCCTTCTATGGGCAGAATCCGCCTGATGGAGCGGTTCTCAGCTATTTTGTCGCGCCGGGCATGCACGGCCCGGGCGAGCTGGTGATCGCCAACGCCCAGGGTCGGGTGGTCCGCACCCTCAAGGGCATGCACCCGCTGATGCCGGGCCAGACGCCTCCGGGGGAATCCGATCTGCCTCCCGCGGCTGCATCCTCCTCGCAGTCCGGCGCTGCGCTACCCGAGCAGCAGGATGCGAAACCGGGACGGAGCACAGTTTCCACGCAGGCGCAGCAACAGCAGCCCACGGAGAAAGCCGCCGCGCAGACTAGTCCGAAAAAGGCGCCCTGGGTTTCGACGGAGCCCGGCCTGCAGCGGATTGTGTGGGATCTGCGAGCGGATGGCCCTGTGCGCTGGAACGGCGGCAAGTCATTCCTGAAAGGGCCGCGCTTCGGTCCTCTCGTGCCTCCGGGGACCTATACAGCGACGCTGACCATTGGGGATCAGACGATGAACCAGAAGATAGAAGTCGTCAACGATCCTGCTTCTACTGGCACGCTGGCTGGAATCCAGCAGCGCTATGACGCGACCGAGGCCGCCATGCACGAGCTTTCGCAGCTGGACGTCGCGCTCAACCGGCTGGATACGATTCACGGCCAGCTTGAGGCTCTGCGCGCCGCGGCCAAAGGCACGGCCATGGAGAAGGCCGCCGGTGTGGCTATCGATGCTCTGGAGAAGCAGAGCAAGGCTGTCGAAGCGAAGATCACCAGCAACCCCGGTGCCGCGGAAGCCACGCTGCGCGTTCCCGATCAGATCCACGAACACCTCATGATGATGATGTTCGGGCTCCAGGGCGAGGACGATGCTCCGAGCGCGGTGATGCAGGCATCGCAACAACGGCTCCAGCCGGAGTACCAGACTGCGATTCACGCCTTCAACGACTTTCTGTCGACCGACGTGGCGGCGTTCAACCGCAAAATGGCCCAGGAGAAGCTGACGACAGTGCTGGCCGGTGAGCAGTTGACGCCTTAAGTTGCCCACAGCACGAAACGGCGAGAACCCGCTTGGCTCTCGGTGGCAACGTAGACGCCGATGCGGTGGATGCCTGGACCGGGGCCGTCGATTTCACCCCGGTTTTACGAGCGCGGCAGTCTGGCGGCCGCCTGCCCGTATGTGCAGAACCTCGTCGCCCTTCACGATCCGGAAGCCCTTCACGATCCGGAAGAAAGCCCTGGTGCCTTTCGGAACACCGGAACAGAGGGAGAAACCGAAAGCTATTCTGCCGGCTGCCAGGTGAGATCGACCGTCACCGGAATCTCGTTTTTGATCGGCATCATCAGAAACTCGGGTGGAGTGATCTTGAAATCCGTACATGTCGCGGGGATGGTGCCCCTGATCTCGACATCCCTGCCCTGTGCAGTGCGCTCGAACGGAACGTTCTTGTACTGGACTGTTTGCCCCGCGAACTGAATGGTGAGGTTGGCGTGGATCGTGGCCTGGCTCAGTTCCGGCTGGGGCATCTCGGTCCGGACCACCACCATCGGATCTTGCGCGCCGCGCACGGTTTCCAGCATGTGCAGGTCGCGACTGGCGTCTCCGGACTTGAAGGTATTCAGCTGAACCGCGATCAGAAAGTCGCAGGTGTCGTTCTTGCAGACACCTTTGCCGCGGGCGTCATGGCTGGTTCCCTGCGCCGTGTGGACAGGATGAGTGATGTGCCAGGTGAGGCTGGATTTCGCCAGGACCCATTGCTTCTGCGCCTGAGCGGGAAGCCATGCGGTAGCCAGCAGAAGGGCGACAACAACTCTCATCAGCGATGCTCCCAGAATTTCCAGTGAATGGGCCACGACACAACCAGAGCGGAGGCGGCATAGGCGCTGACCGTGATCGCCGCGACAGCAGCATGGGCTGAGGCGATGCCGTGGACCTTTTCTCCCTTGTTCTCCTGGCTGAGGGCCATGCCACCGAGGATAGGCATAAGGACCATGCCAGGCGCGTGAATGAATGCCAGATCGCGGTGAAATTTAACGGCCCCGGTCAACTTCTCTCCCGCGATCCGCGGGGCCGCGATTGCATAGTACGCGGTGGCGCCATACATCACGGCGGTCAGCGAGCCCAGCGCTACATGGAGGTCGATGCCGGAGGAGTTCGGCGCAGTGACGGCTCCGGTGGTGCGGTTGTGCTTCTGCTTGGCTCCTGACGAGACCAGGACCGTGGCCGCCATGGGGACCAGGGTTATCAGTCCCAGCTTTTGATGAATCTGCAGCATGTGGGTTCGCTTGTCCAGCCGAGCCTGCATCTTCGCATTGGCCTGTGTCTGGGAGGGCTTGAAACCAAGACCCTGGAGCGTGAGCCCGTTATTCGAATTCGGCGGAGCGGTCTGCTGCGGAGTCGATTTGGGCTTCTGTGTCTGTCCCGTGCCGCTCTGCTGCTCAGGCAGCGGAGCATCGGGCAAATCCAGCGAAGCCTCGTCGAGCGAAGACGAACTGGAAACGCCCGCAGCGGTCGACGCCGCAATGACAGAGGAATGACTGGATTCTTGCGCGAATGTAAGAACAGGGACCGCGATCAGACAAGCAAATGTAACCACGACTGTGCGTGTGGCAATTCTGCTCAAAACCGCGTGTTCCTCCTGCGAGTGCGGACACGAAGCAAGCCTCAGAATGGCATACGATTGCTGTTCATGTCGAGGCGCGAGCGCTGTGGGTAGTGTCTCAGTTTGGCGAGTCGGCGCGGTCCCTCGGACGAGTCGCGCGATTAAGCAGGAACGCACGTCGACCGAATCACTTCCTCGGCCATTAGATCGTTGGCCACAAGGCGGAGCGGCGGCCGCGGGGTGGTGAAGAATGGCCCGCCACGACCGAGCACGATGGGGTCGAGGTAGATGCGATACTCGTCAATAAGACCAGGGTCGGTCAGGCCTCCCGCCAGGAATCGTCCAGCGACTTCAACCTTCCCGCATGGCTAAATCTTCAGCCCCCGCATTGCCTCTCCGTGTCGCCCTCGACGAGGGTCGTTCGCCTCGTCTTGGCGGGGTTCGGATTTTCGCGAGCGTTCCCCGTTCCGTCAGAAACTGAACCACGCCTGGAGATCGACGATGCGTCCTCTGAGTCCACTGGTCGCCTGCATCAGACCTGGTGAATCATCGTTGTCGACGCTGCCCGGGTTCAGGTTGATCAGGTTGATCAGGTTGAACGCGTTGAAAACTTCCATCCGCAGATCGATCGTAGTCCTGTTGATCGGGGGGCGCTGATGCAAAGACGAAAGCCACACGCTGACGCGGAGTTGTGGTGGGGTGGGGAGCCTCGGGGGGAACAATCGGGGATCTGTGGATGCTGACTGGACCGGCCGGGGTGATCATGCGCTGGGGGCCAGGTTCCACATAGAGGTCGTCGCCGAGGTCGTCGGCGGCGCTTCGGCGATACGCGAAGGCGGCGATGCCCAGGTAGAGAAGTCCACAGAGAGCCCCGGCGACGAATGCTGGCCACAGTGGAGGGCGCCGCGCCGGAGCCGCAAGGTGCAGGATGCGCCACGGATTCGGACCCGAAAGTCGCGAATACAGAGCGGATGAAGAAGGCGAGGCAGGCAAGTTCTGCTCACGCACGGCGGGGACGGAGGATTGCGCTGGTGGCGGCGGTGAAGCAGTGGTGCGTTGCATCTGCGCAAGCGGGACGGACGCTGGGGCCTGCGCGGCTGCGGCGGGGTGCGCAGCTTCCTCAGCCTCGATTCCTTTGGTCTCGCGGCTCAGGATCCTGATCGCCTGGCTTAACTCGGACCGTTCGTCGTCCAGTTCCCAGCCACTGACACCCGCCGCGTTGAAACCTCCGTGGGCCGTTCCAGGAAGAATCGAAGAGAGAGCCTGGTATGTTTCGTCCAAACGAGCGCGGATATCCGGATCGGTAATTTCCTTGCTGTATTGGGTCCGGAAGCCTTGCATCGTTCCCCGGGCGCTGGCGACAACGCTTCTGATAAGCGACTGTTGCGCTGACTCGACGTAGGAAGCCGAGCTGCCGGAAGCCGACATCCGATCGAGTTGCAGCTTTGTTGCGGAAAGCTGGGCGCCGAGCTTCGTCAGTGCCATGGAGAGCCGATGATCCGGAGCAGCGGAGCCCGCTGATTTGGATTGCCTGCCATCGGCGGCGGCATGCCCTGAATCCTGCTTCGCGGAGAGTGCGTGCAGCGCGGTTGGCGCCTGGGCCTGTGGTGGAGTTTGCGGCGCGGGCACAACGGCGGCAGGCGAGGTCCACGCCGCCAATGCATGAGCCACGTCATTCGCGACAGCTATAGATCGCGATGCGCTCGCGGCCTCAAAACGCACATCCAGCTGACGGGCAGAGGGCTGGGACAGCCGGAGATCGGAACGGAACTCGCCGATTTGCGCGGCAGGCGTGGAGGACGCGAGATCGGCCTGTTGGGTCAGGTTCGCGATGGTCCGGTCGCTCAGCATGGCGTCTGCGAGCGCCACGGCCGGGTAGTTTGCCGAGGCGATCCCGGAATCCAGTTGCTGACCACGCGCCTGACTGAAGGCGAGCACGACCGCGGATGCCGATCTTTCGGACTGATAGATCAGAAAGGCGCATCCCGCACCGGCGACTGTTGCGGCAATAAGTAACGCAAGAAGCTTCTGGCCCGGGGGTACGCCGGACTGGAACCGAACCACCGAATCGTCCATAAGCTCTTGTTTGATGGCTTGCTGTGGATTCTGGTGGCATGGCCGGTTGTTTCGGAGACATCCGGCAGCGAACACATGAGGGCTAAATGCAGGCTGTTCAGAGGTTTCGCCACCATCAGGTCAATCGCCAAAATTCACGCGGATCCCACCGCGGATCAATCGCGGCGTGCCGAGCGTCAGGATTGGCGTTTTGCCGACTTCGATCTGCCGGTTCAGGAGATTTTCACCGGAGACAAACGCGACGAGATGCTGGCCGACGCGGTGCTGTCCGTAAGCGTCCAATTCAAAGTAACCGTGCAACAGCAGGGTATTCAGGTCGTTGTCCCAGGAGCGGCCGTTGACCATGGCCTGCAGGCTCACCAGTCCGATACGGGGCCGCGAGAGGCGGAGTTGCGCGGTCGCCGTGTTTCTCGCTACCTCCGGGATCCATTTGCCGACGAGTTGTGGCTCGGGCGAGGCCTTTGTCACCGTGGCGTCAGCGTACTGATAGCCGCCCTGGAGCCCGATCCACTCCGCCGGCTGCGTAGCAATATCGAGCGAGAGGCCCCGGCTTTCAAGCTGGCCGAGGTTGTTCCGCTGCAGCAGTTCCTTGATCGGCGTCAGGCTCAGGGTCAACGAGCTGATGGGCCGGTTTACCTGAGTCCAGAAATAGCTGGTGCGCACACTTGAACCCCAGCGGCGCAAATTCGTCTGAACACCGGTTTCCCAACCGGTCGCCCGCTCGGATTTGAGGTTCGGATTGGCTTCGGTGGTCTCATTGCCCACCTGGAATGAGCGGTACAGCTCGTTCTCAGTTGGCGCGCGAAAGGCGCGAAATGCGGACGCGCTGAGGGCGACGTCTGAGGCAATGCGCCGCACCACTCCGACGCGCGGATCGAAAACGGTTTCGCTGGTCGTGGGCAGATTCGTCTCCACTCCCCTGGGGCTGAACTCCCGGGCATCGAAGTTCGAGAAGTGATCCAGCCGGCCGCCCGCGCTCAGCGTCCACTTCGACGGCGTGTACAACACTTCGCCCCATGCGCCGGTCTGGCGCTGCTGGGCTGAGGTGGTTTTGGTTCCACCGGCACCGACAAGCAGCGTTTCGTCATCGCGTCCGCGGATGTCGAGCGTGTCGACGCCCGCCAGGAGGAGCGCGTCCTGGCCGATGGGGTGATGCCAGCGCAGGGCGGCGCCCGTTTCTGTCACCGGGGTGAACTGGAAATTCACGGGCTTTTCGGCGGTCCGCGCCGCATTGACGCTGGAGAACGTCTGTCTGAAATGCTCGCCAACGCCGTTTATCCGCAGCGTCCAGCTGCGCCAGTCGGCGCCGGCCGCGCCTCGAAACAGGCGCGTCTTGTTCCATTGCGCAGGCGTGCCATTATGACGGCTCTCGTTCAGGGCATCGGTGCGCAGGAACAGGCGTCCGCCGCCCGGCAAAGTGTGCTGTACATACGCAAGCGCGTTTTGCGCGTGGACGTTCGACGGCCGATCAATTGGCCCGCGCTGCGATGGAGCGACCATCGTGTATCCGTCGGTTCCAAGGACACTGCCGCTCAGCAAGCCGGCCCATCCGCCGTGTTTGAGAGTCGCGAGCAGGGAGTTATCCAGCGTGCCTTCCTGGCCACCTGTCAGCAGCAGTTGCACGCCGCTCTGGGTGGGCTGTACCGGAATGATGCTGATGACCCCTCCGATCGCGCTCGATCCGTACAGGTCTGAGGCTCCCCCGCGAACCACTTCGACGGACCGGATAGCCGGCTCCGGTAGCTCGTCCCAGTGAATCCATCCGCCGTAAGGATCGTTGAGCGGGACCTGGCCGAGGAGCACAAGTGAGCGGCTGGCCGCCGTCGATCCCAGGCCGCGCAGCGAGACGCCTTCGGTTGTCGGATTCGCGACCAGCGAACTGGATCGGCGGAACAGACCGAATCCCGGAACCTCTGTGAGCTTGCCGTCCAGAGTGATCGGCGCGGCATGCTCCAGTCGCCGGCGGTTCATGACACGCGTGCTGGCGGGGCTGCTCAGAGAAGAAAGGGGCGATTGGTACGCCGTCACCACGACGGTCTCCATGGGCTGGCGCAGGACCACGGTGAGCGCTCCTCCCGAAGTCACAGGCACGACAGCGGCGACGTAATGCGGAGCAACGACTTCGATGCGCCGGGGCGCGGCGGCCAGGGTGAACCGGCCGCTGGAGCCGGTGACGGCGAGCGTGCGGCCGGCCATATCGCGGATTGTTGCTCCCGGGACAGGCGCTCCGCCCGGATTGAGCACGACTCCCCGTGTTTGCGCCGGGGCGGAGGCAACGGTAAACAGAAGCAGCAACAGGACTCTCAAGTTCAGGAGCGCTTGGATGGGCCGCGCACCCGCTAAGTTGCCATCACGACATACGCTGGACCGCGCTCCTTCGATTGGGACCTTCGTCGGGCAGGAGCGCCAGTGCTTCCCTAACCGTGGCATTGAGTCCGGGGATCGGCAGATCGGGCGCAATCTCGGCCAGGGGAGCCAGCACGAACCGCCGCTCGGCCAGGCCGGGATGGGGTAGCACGAGGTCTTCTGTCCGCAGGACCAGGGCATCGAACAGCAGCAGATCCAGGTCCAGGGTGCGGGGGCCTTTGGGAGTATCCACGCCGCGGTCGCGGCCGTAGCGGCGCTCCAGGGCAAGGAGGAAGTCGAGCAGCGGCCTGGCTTCCAGATCGGTCTCGATCTGTGCGACTGCGTTCACGAAGGCGGCCTGGGTTTGCAGGCCGACCGGCTCCGTCCGATACAGATGAGAATGCGCCGTAACCGGCCCGGCTCCGGCCAGCTCATCGAGGGCGGCGCGCAGCGTGTCAGCGGGGGAGCCGGCCGGCGACGGCAAATTGGAACCCACTCCGATGTATGCGCGATGCCTCACACTGCCACAGTAACGGAGTTCCTCCGCGCCGGGGCGTTATGCTCAGAATCAATGAAGATCGGGTTCTTTGGGGGCAGCTTCGATCCACCGCATCGCGGCCATATCGCGGTGGCGCGGCTTGCCATGGAACGCCTCGGGCTGGACCGCGTGCTCTTCGCGCCGGTGGGCATCCAGCCGCTGAAGCGCGACCGCGCGCGGGCCGCCTATTCGGATCGCCTGGCGATGACACGTTTGGCTGTCGAGCACCTGCCGGGTTTTGAGGTTTCGCTGATTGACGCTCCCCGGCCAAACGGGCGGCCCAATTACACCATCGATACCATCCGGTCGCTGCGCGATTCGCTGGCGCGCGATGATCGGATCTACTGCGTGATGGGGGCGGATTCGTTTCTGAGCGTCGGCAAGTGGTATCGCGCCGCCGACCTTCTCATTGCCTCGGACTTCGTGGTCGCTTCCCGCCCCGGGTTCGACCTGGCCCGGCTCACCGCAGCTCTGCCGGCAACCGTCTCGGTTTCTTCCTGCGGCGGCCCGGAGGCTGATGCGCGCGTCCTCTGCCTGTGCAGAGGGGAACACCAGTCGCGGCTGTATTTATTACCCGATCTGGAAGAAGACGCCTCTGCCAGCGGCGTCCGAGCCACCATTCACCACGGCGACGATGCATCCCGGCTCCTGGATCCCGCGGTTGCCGCCTGGATTCGCGAACATGGCCTCTACCGGGAAGAATAGCTGGGTTGATGGCACTGCATTTTCCACTCCACAATCCGCTGCTAATTCCCTTATCCTCGAAACTGGAGCGCTCACCCACGCATGGCATTGACCGAAACGCGCAGGATGGTGCTGGCCGCCGCCGCGGCCTGCGACGACAAAAAGGGCGAAGACACGCGGGTGCTGGAACTGGACCCCGCCGATTCCGCCTTCACGGATTTTTTCCTGATCACCAGCAGCACCAACGAGCGGCAGTCGCAGGCGATTGCCGACGAGGTGGAGCTGCGGCTGAAGCGGGAGTTCGGCGTGTATCCGAATTCGGTCGAAGGCCGGCGCCAGGGCGAGTGGATCCTGCTGGACTATGTGGATTTCGTCGTCCACGTCTTCCTGCACCAGCGGCGCGCGTTCTACGACATCGAGCGGCTGCGCAAGTCGGCGCGGCCTGTGGCGCTGTCAGAGCTGACCGCCGCGCTGACGCGGAAGACGCTGGCGGCTCGGAAGAAGGCGCCCGTGAAGGCGGCGGCAAAAGCGGCGCAGAAGGGCGCGGGCAGGAAGGCTCCGGCGAAGAAGTCCG
>DAHUYD010000046.1 GCA_027315385.1 Acidobacterium sp. | reverse complement strand
GCGCGATGGGCGAAGACGGGCCGCATTGTGGGCGAGGCCGAGCCGCGCGAGCGGGTAGCGCGCTGGATGTTCGACGAGCGAGTGGAGACGCGGGGCGTGCATGTGATCGAGCAGTCGGTGGAAGTGGCGAACGCCATCGCGGGGGACCATCTGCCGATCCCGCTGCCGCTGCTCCCGCGTGATGTCGAAGCGGATGCTCGAGCGGCGGCGCTCCCGCAACCGCTGGTGCTGTTCAGTCCCGGCGCCGGCTGGGGAGCGAAGCGCTGGCCTCCGGAGCGATACGGAGAGGTGGCGCGGCGGCTGGCAGAGGCGGGCTGCACGGTTGTGGTGAACTGCGGTCCGGCAGAGGAAATGCTCGCCCAGCAGATCTCCGCAGCGAGCGGCGGCGCAGCCAGGACGCTGCCTCTGGATATGGCGGGGCTGATCGCCGTCACGCGCCGCGCGGCGCTGGCGATTGCCGGCGATACCGGCCCCCTGCATCTCGCATCGGCGCTGGGCAAGCCCGTGGTAGGCATTTATGGGCCGACGGATCCGGCCCGCAACGGGCCGTTCCATTGCCCGAGCCGGGTACTGCGGCACCCTGAGAGCGTGCGCGATCACACACGGCGCAGCGAGCCGGAGGCAGGCTTGCTGACCATTACCGCGGAAGACGTGACCTCGGCCGCGCTGGACCTGCTGCGGGAGACGCAGGCATGACATGGAGTCGCGTGGCGCGCCGCATCCGCGTTCCCCTGGGATTTGCCTTTGCGGCCTTTTTTCTGTGGCTCGCCCGGCCCACGCCTGTATTCCTGGCCGCCAGCCTGGCGCTTGTTGTACCGGGGCTGTGGCTGCGCGGCTATGCATCTGGATACGTGAAGAAAAACGCCGAGCTCACCGTCACCGGGCCCTACGCGCACACGCGCAATCCGCTGTATCTCGGGTCCATGCTCATCGCGTTTGGATTCGCGCTGGCCGCGCGGAGCGTCTGGATCGCCGTGGTCCTCGCGGTGCTCTTCCTGGCGATTTATCTGCCCGTCATTCGCTCGGAGGAGCAGTATCTTCGCTCCGTGTTTCCCGAGTTCGATGCCTACGCCGCGCGCGTCCCCCGGCTGCTGCCGCGGATGACGTCGGCACGCGGGACCGCCGCGTCCGCATCCTTCTCCGGAGCGCGTTACCGGAAGCACCGCGAATACAATGCCCTGATGGGGGCTTTGGGCCTTTATGCGGCTCTCATTCTCAGGTTGTTATTTCTGAAGTAAAGGATTTGTTCCGATTTTGCGTTCTCCGCGTCGCCCCAACCCTCGCGTCGCACCCGCCCTGCTCTCGATTGCGCGAGCGGCCGCGGCTGCGTTGTTTGCATGGCCGCTTATCGTTGCCGCGCAGATTCCCACAGCAAAGCTGCCCGCTCCGCCTCTGCCGCCGCCCGCGCCCAGCTACAGCTTTCCGGTACGGCAAACGCTGACCTACTCCGTGGACTGGCGGGTTTTCCCTGCAGGCACCACCACGCTGCATATCGAGCAGCAGGGCGGCGTGGAGAAAGTGACGGCCGCCGCGGATACGCTGGGGGCCATCAACCTTATCTATCGCGTCAGCGATAACTTCCAGTCCTCCTTCAACCGCGCCACCGGTTGCTCCTACGGCTTCTCCAAACAAATTCAGGAGGGCCGCCGCCGAGTGGATACGAACCTCACGTTCAACTACGCGCAGGGCACGCGGCTGCTGACGGAGCGCAACGTGGTGAAGAATACGAGCAAGCAGCAAACCGCTCCGGTGGGTCCGTGCGTAACCGATCTGCTGTCGGCCATCTTCTATCCGGCTTCCCAGTCGCTGACACCGGGCGTCGGCTTTCAGGTGCCGCTGGGCGACTCCCTGCACACCGTCGTGGTCAAGATGAACGTCGAGGCGAAAGAAGTTGTGCAGACGCCGACCGGAACGTATCACACCATCCGCGTGCAGCCCACGGCGTCGAGCGGCGTGGTGAAGGCCCGGGGGAATATCTGGATCTGGTACACGGACGACGCGCGGCATATTCCGGTGCAGATGCGGGCCCGGCTGTTCTGGGGGACGATCACCTTCAGGCTGACGTCCATCAGCAATAAATAAACACGCCCCTGCCTTTAGTGGATTCGGAATCGCTCGCGCATCAGGCGTTGCAGGCGAGGGCGATACAGCAGATCGAAGGCGAGCTCCTTCCCCGGGAACATGGCCAGCGCGGCGCGGCGAGTGTCGGCGACCATCTCCGAGGCTTCATCGATAGTGACGGAAGGATCCTGGCCGATGACGGACATGACCATATTCACCATGATCTGCAGGCGGCGCAGCCGGCGTTGTTCGTCCCGGAGTTCTTCCGGCGTTTGAGGCACGGGCTCGGATCGAGGGGCGTAATCGGCGGAATCGGGTTGCGAACCCATGCGTTCGGGGTCCTCCATGGGCAGGATCGTATACCGAATAAGACTGCCCTCGCAGCGGAAAAGATGTGCGGCGCGGGGGCGCGACCGGGAAGTGTCACGCCTGTCGCAGGTTGCGAACCAGGGAAACCGCCGGAAATTCCGCGCGGGCGTTCCGGATGAAAACCTCGGCTTCGGACGGGGTCATTCGCACGCACTGCCGCCCGGCCCACGAGCGCCCGAGCCACCGCGGCGAATCAGCCAGCCAAACACGGCGCGGCGGAGTGTCGCGGCGCTGCTCGTCCAGAGCTGCTGAGGCGATCCGGGCCAGCCCCGGCATGGCGCGGGCCGGGTCCGATGCCACCGACCACTCGATCCGCTCGGCTGTGGGATCGGCGTCCGGTGCCGGGAACGGAATTGCCCCTCGCTCGCGAAGGATGGCCGTCGCATACGGCGTGGAAGACTCCGCTGAAAGCAGATCGGGCTGCACGCCGCGCTCGCCCATTTCTTTAAGGAGCACTTCCGGATCCGCGGCTACGCAGACCAGCACCGCCCGCCGCTGACGGATCTCGTTCTTCAGGATGCGCAGGGCCTCGCTCAAATCGGCCACCAGAAAATCGCACAGGCCATGCCGCAGACCTTCGCGGAGCAACTCGGGTTCAGGATCGATGCACAGCACGGCCGCTCCGGCCAGTGCGGCGGCGATCAGCACAGAGATGCCGTCGGCATCGAAGCCCACGCGCAGCAGGAGCTTGCCGCCCAGCCCATCGCTTGCGCGAGCCAAAAGTGCGAGCGCCAGGTATTGGTCGTGGATTTCGCCCAGATCGGGGAGCAGCAAGCGCTACGCCTCCATCTCCTTCAGCGCCGGGCTCACCTTCAGCCTGGGCTCTGTCGCCCGCTGCACATCCTCCACACTGAGCCCTGGCGCGATCTCGTCGAGCACCAGGCCTTCCGGAGTCACGCGAATCCACGCCATTTCCGTGGCGATCGTCTCCACCACACGCACGCCGGTGAGCGGCAGCGTGCACTTCTTCAGGATTTTCGGCGCGCCTTCCTTCGTGGTGTGCTCCATCGCGACGATCACGCGTCGCGCGCTGGCCACCAGATCCATGGCCCCGCCCATGCCCTTCACCATCTTTCCTGGAATCATCCAGTTGGCCAGCGTGCCCTCCTCGTCGACTTCCATCGCCCCCAGCACGCTCAGGTCGATGTGGCCCCCGCGGATCATCGCGAACGAGTCGGCGGAGGAGAAGTACGACGTGCCGGGGAGCGCCGTGACGGTCTCCTTTCCCGCGTTGATGAGGTCAGGGTCTTCCTCGCCGGCATGCGGATAAGGGCCTACGCCGAGCATCCCATTCTCAGACTGCAAAACCACCTCGATGCCTGGCGGAACGTGGTTTGCAATCAGGGTGGGGAGTCCAATGCCCAGGTTCACGTAATAGCCGTCGCGCAGTTCGCGGGCGACGCGGCGCACGATGCGCTCGCGTTTGCCTTGCGCCGGGGTCGCCGCGGAATTCGATACAGTAGTCATGGTCATGCGTCCTGCCGTTTTCAATATACGAGCAAGCTCACTTCTTCGGGGAACGGCACTGGTCCTGGGCAGCTTGGTTCTGGCCCTGGCGTGCGTGGGATTCCCCAACGTACACGCAACCGCCTGGATGCTGATACCGGCAGCCGGCGCCCTCCTCGGGACCGTCGAGACGACCCGCTGTCTGAAGCGCCAGTGGAGCTTCTATCATGGCGGCGTGATGATCCTGCTTTACGCGGATATCCTCGTGCTGGCTGTGGTTTTCTTCCTGCTCCTCTATCCCTGGGCGCAGTGGCTGCAGAGCACCTGAGGCCTGGACGATTACCGCTCCTCGAGCACTCCCGCCAATCCCTGCAGCGATTCCTCGTACGGCGGACGCAACACTCCGCGTTCCGTGATGATGGCCGTTACATATTTTGCCGGCGTCACATCGAATGCCGGATTCTCGATGCCCACTCCGTCGGGAGTCAGCTGCTTGCCGGCGTGGTGCGTCACTTCACGCGCGGGGCGCTGCTCAATAGGAATGGCCTCGCCGCTGGCCGTGCGCAGGTCGATCGTGGACCACGGCGCCGCAACGTAAAAGGGAATTCCGTGCTCTTTTGCCAGCACCGCGACGCCATAGGTGCCGATCTTATTGGCTACATCGCCGTTGGCGGCAATCCGGTCCGCGCCCACCACCACCGCCTGGATCTTGCCCTGGCGCATCAGGCTGGCCGCCATGTTGTCGCACAGGACGGTGGTGGGGATGTGGTCGTGCATCAGTTCCCAGGCGGTGAGGCGCGCGCCCTGCAGGAATGGCCGGGTCTCGTCGGCAAAAACGTGCAGATCGTGGCCCTGATCCACGGCCGAGCGAATGACCCCCAGCGCCGTGCCGTAGCCGCAGGTGGCCAGGGCCCCCGCGTTGCAGTGGGTGAGCACGCCGCCCTGGCGGGGCAGCAGCGGCGCGCCGTAGTCGCCCATCCGGCGGCAGGCCGCTATGTCTTCGTCGTACATGCGCTGCGCTTCGGCAATCAGCGCCTCGCGGACGAGAGCAACGGTCGCGCCGGAGCGCTGGGAGACCTCGGCAAAGAGGCGCTTCATGCGCTCGATCGCCCAGAACAGATTCACCGCGGTGGGCCGGGTCGCCGCAAGCGCGCGGCACATGGTGTCGAATTCGGCGGCGAGCGCGGGCACGCCGGCTGCGGAGCTGTTCTTCACTCCCAGAGCCAGGCCCATCGCTGCCGCCACGCCGATGGCCGGAGCTCCCCGGACCACCATCGTAACAATCACTTCCGCGACATCCTGATAACTGTTCGCGGTAACGTAGATTTCTTCGAGCGGCAGGCGGGTTTGGTCCAGAAAACGGACGCCCTCATCGGTCCATTGAAGGGTGGGAATCATCCTGTCCAGTGTAACGGCTGCCCGGTCGTTGACGGATGAAGCGGAGGGTGACGCAAGCTCGCAGCGGCGGGGAGACTCAGCCCGGGAAAGCCACGGATCGTATAAGTTTGGTCATGACTTTCGGCGATACTGGTGCTAGTATTTTTTTTCAGTTCGTGTACTGGAGGGGATGGTCAGTTGGCACGATATCCCCGAGGGTTTGCGCGGCACAATCTGCAGGTGCAGCGCCAGGCGGGAGCGGAGGAATGGAATCCCTCGATAGCCACCGTTGTGCCCCGGTAAAGTTAAGGGAGATGAAAATAAAACTGGTTTGCCCTTCGTGCGGGCATGAGCAACTGGCGCGTATTGCAAGACGAGGGTTCCTGCGGCAGAAGCTCTATCCGATCCTTGGTTTCTACCCATGGGAATGCGCCATTTGCCGTAAGGAATTCATTATCCGCAAGCGCGGAGCGGGGTACCGGCGCGCCAGCAGCGCCACGGATGCGTCCCGTGACAAGGTCGTTGCCCCGGAAGGCAGCCGCAAATCCTAGTCGCTTTCAACAGGCGCTAAGTCTCGTTTCCGTTCTGGAAAGTGACGATTTCCCGATCTGTCTCCCCATGGCCGCCGCCGGTGCCGATCTCACCGATTCAATGCACGACGGGACCAAACTGCCGGTGGATTTCGCTGGCGGTTGTGCGGAGGCTGTCCAGATTGGCTAATGGGGGCACATCGGCTCCAAGCCGCCGCAGTTCAGCCACAGCGGATTCCGTCGCGATGTTGCCCACCAGCGCATCCTGAGCAAACGGGCAGCCGCCGAACCCGCCGATCGACATATCGAATCGCCGGCAGCCGGCGCGCCAGGCAGCCGCCACCTTCGACGCGGCTTCGTCGGGACGCGCATGCAGATGCACGCCCAGTTCGACGGCGTCGTCCACTGAAGCCAGCGCCGCCGTGAAGACTTCTCCAATCTGCTCGGCGGTCGCCAGCCCGACGGTGTCCGCCAGCGAAATTTGCGTCACGCCGGAGCTGGCCAGCAGGTCGCACGCGGCGACCACCTCGTCCCCGCTCCACGGATCGCCATACGGATTTCCGAACGCCATGGAAATATAGGCGACCAGCCCAAGGCCTGCCTGGAACGCCGCCTGTCCCACCGCATCCAGAACATTCAGAGAGTCCTCCGGAGACTGGTTCTGGTTGCGCCGCAGAAATCCGGGAGAGATGGAGTACGGAAATCCCAGTGTCGTCACGGCGAAGGTTTCAATTGCCCGTTCCGCGCCCTGGGGATTGACCGCGATTCCGATGAGCTCAACCCCTTCCTCGGGCTGGAGATATCGAAGAACCTGTTCGGAGTCCGCCATCTGCGGCACAGCTTTGGGGGAGACAAAGGAGACGGCGTCGATGTGCTGGAACCCGGCATCGATGAGAGCGCGCAGGTAGCTCGCTTTGGTCTCCGCGGGAATCACTTTTGGGAGCGCCTGCCAGGCGTCGCGGGGACATTCGATGATTTTCACCGAATCGGTCACCCGAGCAGGGTATCAGGAGCGCGTACTCTCCGCGTGCCGGGTGTCGATGCGCTCCAGACTGAACGCCCGGGCCAGGGGCGGGCACAGCACCAGGTAAAAATCGTCGCGGCTGGAGCGGTTGTCCTCGCGCCAGTCAGAATACAAAAGGCGCAGCCCGATGACGGACTCCTCCGCGGGAGGGCGTTCGTAGCGCTCCGCAAACTGGCGCTGCCGGACGGTGAGGGCGACCAGCTCCTGGGTCACGGGGAAGGAGCGCAGTTCGTTGGGCGGCACCACGAAGCCGAAGAGGGGCCGCTCAATCGCCAGATGCTCCTCGCTTCGCACCCACAGCCGGTAACCGGCCAGACGGAACGAGCGCTCTCCGTCGTTCCACACATCGACGGAGATCTGCGGCCAGGCCACCGTGTCGTAAAACGAGTCACCGCCATCGGCCCGGTCGCGCCTGTAGATGATACTGACGGGGCGAAAGCCAAAGCGCGCATCGACGCGGCCGCCGTCGTCGCTGCGAATGCCCATCCAGAAGCGCGGCTGCACCGTGATGCGCGCCTGCCACTGCTCGCGCTGCAGGGCAATTGCGGCTTCCGCCGCGGCGAGCGATCTGCGCGAGACGTGCAAATACGCAAGCGTAACGAGAGCGGTGATGATCGAGGCGAAGAAGCTGAGCAGCGCGCCCAGAACCAGCGCGTATTCGTCGCCCTGGCGATGCCATGCCACCAGAAACACCAGCGTCAGCGCGGAGCACAGCAGCAGCAACGCGATAAACGCCAGCAGGAAACGGAGCCTCAGCTGCGTGATGATCAGCCGCGTCAGCCTTCGGTGGCCGCTCATGGGCGCGGCGGCTTTCCGGGGAAGTAACGGGGGCCGGGATACGATGACGCGCGGATCATGATCAGAAGTAGGAGAAGATCACCACCAGCAGAACGCCGCCAAAATGCGCGAACAGCCCGTAATTGATCGTCCGCCATCGTCTATCGACACGATAGGTCAGCGTCATCAGTAATCCGTAGAGAGGGAACTGCAGATACAGCAGCCACTGCGTGAGCGTGCCAACCATTTCGCCGGTGAAATGAAAAATCGGCAGACGCAGGACCTCGATCCACGGGTAGAGCAGCATAAACGGTTTGGGGCCTTCCAGGGCGAGAATGCTGGCCGCCCGTACCGTGAACACATCGAGCACGATGCCGATGAGCAGCGGCCAGAGCGCCTGCGACCCGCCGCGGGAGCTTGTTCCCGGAGCGCGCGGTCTGCGCGCCTCCGCGGATTTGCGGGATTTCGTCGCAGAGGAGGAAGGCATGGGAAGAGAATACTCCAGGCGCGCAAGCGGGACGAGGTCGAGATCGAGGAGGCGTCCCCGGCCTTGTCCCGGCAGCCAGGCGTGCCAGGACTCACCGGCGTTATGCCACGAAAGTGAGGGGCAATTTGCCGGAAAGTCGATTGACAGCGACTAACGCTACCCCGCCGGCGTAGCCGTGGACGGCAGTGGAAACTTCTATGTCGCGGACACCTTTGCCGCGAGCGCACCCATCAAAGAATTCACCGCGTCGAGCGGCTACACCTCGGCCACGGTGCTGGGCAGCGGGTTTGACCAACCCGCCGGCGTGGCTGTGGACGGCGCCGGGAACGTGTATGTCGCCGACTCCGACAGCAACGACATCTGGGAGTTGACGCCCGGCTGCAATTCCACCAGACTGCATGACCCTGCTGGGCGGCGGATTCAACACGCCACGCGCCCTTCTGTGCTCGACACTCCGTACATCATCAGCCCGGCACCGGCGACGCCTCCCACCGTACTGAGCGGGGCGAATGTGACGTTCGCATGGAATGCGGGCTCCGGCGTTTCTGCATACATGCTGGATGCAGGCACGACCGGACCGGGCTCTTCCGATGTCTATTCGGGTTCGTCGACAACGGCCACGTCCGCCGCGGTGGCGGTTCCCACCCGGGGCGTCAGCCTGTACGTGCGGCTCAGCTACGAAGTTAACGGCAACTGGCAATACAACGACTATGTGTATACCGAGGCAGGTTCAGCGACGGCTCCGTACATGACGAGCCCATCGCCGGGACCGCCGCAGACGGTGCTGACCGGGTCGAATGTGACGTTCACGTGGAATCCCGGATCGGGCAATCTGATGTTTAAGCTGGAGGTCGGCACGACCGGACCGGGAGCCTATGATGTGTATTCTTCCGCGAAGGGGACGACGGCCACTTCGATTCCGGTGACGGTGCCGACGACCGGTGCGAACCTGTATGTCCGGATCTACTACGACCTGAACGGCGCATGGCAGAAGGTCGACTACGTGTATACCCAGGCCCCGTAATGGAACTGGTTGCAGCAACATCAAACGCGGAAAAGCCCTGCTCTCGCTGCAGGGCTTTTCCTTGTGCGCGGTGAATCCACACCGGCGGCGGCCGGGGCGGGCGGCTCAGGTCTGGATCACGCCAGGGTTGAACTTCGGCACGTCCGGGTTGAGGGAAGCCGCTTCAAGCGCCACGATCAGGGATTCCCGCGTCTTCGCCGGGTCGATGATCGCGTCCACCCACAGCCGCGCTGCGGCGTAGCGGCAGTCGGTCTGGGCCTCGTAGGTGGATTTGATCGATGCCAGCAGCTCCTGCTTTTCCTCGTCGGAGAGCTTGCGTCCATCGCGTTCTAACTGGCGGATGCGAATTTCCACCAGAGTGTTCGCGGCGGAGTCGCCGCTCATGACGGCGTAGCGCGCTGTCGGCCATGCGAAGATGAAGCGCGGATCGTACGCCTTCCCGCACATCGCGTAGTTGCCCGCCCCGAAGGAGCCTCCGATGATAACGGAGATCTTCGGCACCACGGAGTTGGCGACCGCCGTCACCATTTTGGCCCCCGAGCGGATGATGCCGGACCACTCCGCATCGCGCCCGACCATGAAACCGTTCACGTCGTGGAGAAAGATCAGCGGGATGAGGTTCTGATTGCAGTCGAGGATGAAGCGGGCGGCCTTGTCCGCGCTTTCCGCGTAGATGACCCCGCCGAACTCCACCCGCTTCTCGCCGCTGTGGCTCGTTTGCGGCTGCGGAGTTTTCTGGTTGGCGACGATGCCAACCGAGAAGCCGCCGATGCGCGCGTATCCGCACAGCAGGGTGCGGCCGTAGGTAGGGCGGTACTCGTCGAACTCGCTGCGGTCCGCCAGGCGCGCGATCACCTCGTGCATGTCGTAGCTGTTGGCGGCGGTGCGGGAGGGCTCAGGCGTGAGCAGAGCGTACAGATCGTCGGCAGAGAACAGCGGAGCATCCTTTTGCGGGTCGTACGCCAGGCGGTTGAAGGGCGACTGAGGCGGATTGCCGAGCCGCGCCACGAGCGAACGCAGACGCGCCAGGCACAGATGATCGTTCGGCTCCTTGAAGTCGACGGTGCCGGAGATCTCCGCGTGCATGGTCGCGCCGCCCAGCTCTTCGGCCGAGTATTTCTGGCCGATCGCTGCCTGAACGAGCGCTGGCCCGGCGAGAAAGAGGCCGCTGCCTTCCGTCATCAGCACCTGGTCGGTCATCACCGGCAGATAGGCTCCGCCGGCGACGCACATGCCCATGATGGCGGTGATCTGCGGAATGCCCCTTGCGGACATCACCGCGTTGTTGCGGAAGATGCGGCCGAAATCGTCCTGGTCGGGGAAGACATCCTCCTGCAGCGGAAGAAAAATTCCGGCCGAATCGACCAGATACAGCGTGGGGATCCGGTTCTCCATGGCGATGTGCTGCGCGCGCAGAACCTTTTTAGCCGTCATCGGAAAGAACGCGCCGGCTTTTACCGTGGCGTCATTGGCGACAATCATGCAGAGCCGTCCCGAGACGCGGCCCAGCCCCGTAACCACTCCCGCGGAGGGTGCGCCGCCCCACTCCTGATACATTCCGAAGGCCGCGAACAGGCCGAGTTCATGGAAGGAAGTGTCGGGGTCGAGCAGCAGGCCAAGGCGTTCGCGGGCGGTCAGGCGCTTCTTGCCGTGCTGGGACTCGATGGACTTCGCTCCGCCTCCCTCGCGGATTTCGGCCTCCTGCGCTGAGATGGCGGACAGCAGAGACTTCATCGCTTCCGCGTTCGCGCGGGCGCGTTGCTGGTTGGCGTCCAGCTTTGAGGCGAGCCGATTGAGCACGTTGGGCAGAGCAGTCTGATCTGTCATGGGGATTGCGGGACGAAAACTGGTCAGCATATCAGGATCGGTGATCGCTAGTCAGCAGTCAGTAATCGAAGATCATGGATCGGTGCGGAAATCAGCAGCACGAAGCTGCGAGACGACGCGCTCAGTCCGCATCGAGACACTGATCACGGATCAATGTATCAATGCGTGGCGGCGCCGCTGGAGGCCTGGGTCGGGTCGGCGCCCGTGGCGGAGTTCTTCAGGCTGGACAGCTCGCCGCCGGTGTCGATGGTGTAGGTTTCCAGATCGGCGTTCCCGCCGGAGCAGATGGCGGCGAGGTAAGTGTGGGAGTTGTCCTCGACCAGAGCCATGGGCAACAAACCGGTGCCGAAGGGCGAATTGGAGACTGCGGTGAGCGTGCCCCCGGACCCGAGCGTGAATCCGCTGATGCTGTGCCCGATGCGATTCGCGACGTAGACATAGTCTTTCGCTGAGTCCACGAGGATGGCAGCGGGCCCCTGGCCGGTGGAGACCGCCGAGCCGGCCTGCGTGATGTTGCCGCTGCTGGAGTTGATGGAGAAGACGCGCACGCCGTTCGTTACGGTTTCGGCCGCGAGCAGGTAGTAGCTGGTGGATGAGCCGGATGTAGTGGTGGCCACCGCCAGGCCAAGGTCCGCGCCGCCATTTGTGGGGCCGGCGAGTTGACCGATGTTGGTGAGCTGGCCGTTGCTGGAGTTGAATCCGAGCACATAGATGCCCGCCGTGCCGCAGGAGGCATAGACGTACTTGTCGTCAGGGGTAATTGCCAGGCTTGGGCTCAGGCCCAGCGGCACGTTGGTGCCGGGAACGCAGCCCGCGAGCGATATCAGGGAGCTGCTCAGCGGTGACAGAGCTCCGCTACTGGTGGCGATCTGAAACGCGTACGCGGTACCGGCCAGCGCATCGACCGCGATCAGGTAGCCACCGGTGGTATCGATCTTAAGCGCCGCCGGGCTGTAATTCAGGTATGAAAACGCCGTTCCCAGTGTGCCATTGCTGTTGATCGGGTAGGTTTCGAGTGACAGGCTGGACCCTCCCCCGACAAATAAGTAGTTATTATTCCGGGAAACGGCCAGAGCGACCGGAGGAAAACTCAGCCCGACTGGGCTGCTGGACAGGGAATTGAGCGTGGAATTGGCGAAGCTGAAGGCGGCAATACCGTAATTGCCCACCGCAACATTGCCGGCGTAGAGGTAATCGCCGGAGGAGGTTCCGCCGCCGCCTCCTCCCCCTCCGCCGCTGTTGAGGGGCGGAAAGAACTGGCTGCATCCGGCGAAGAGCAGAAACGCGCCGCAGCATGCCAGAGCCGCCAGCCGCGGCAGTACACCGCATCGAACATCTATGAGCGACCTCAGGCCTGTCTTATCCATTCCCACCCCTGCAAACGTACTGACGCGGCGACGGCGCCGCACGCTCCGAATCTTTCCCGGGGCGTATGAGCCGCCGGCATTCTCACGATACCGCCGCGATGCGTTCCAGCTGCGCAAGATGATTGAGATCGTGGCCGGCCATGGTCTCGACAATGGTGGAGAAGGTCATCGCGCCACGCTCGGGGTGGGTGACGGCCTTGCCGGCGTGGGCGGGCAGCGATGCTTCGATCAGGGCCAGATTCCACATCCGAAGGGCCGCAAACGTCGTCAGGGCCTGGTCGGCTAAAAAGGATTTGTACGGTGCCGCCCATTTTTCCTGCTCGAAGGGCTGGACGCTGTGGTTGTCCTCCGCCAGGGTTTGGCGGAGACGGAAGCCGAAGGCAATTTCGCAGTCGGCCAGATGGCAGAGAATGTCGCGGGGAGACCACTTGCCAGGCGCGGGCGGAGCGGCCATGCGGCCCCGGCCGATCGAGCGGGCCAGGGAATCGAGACGTCCGGCAGTCCCGGCCAGCACGGAAAGCGCCTCCTGGCCCTGGAGAAAGCGGATGTACGGGTTGAGCGTTGCGGTCGCCATAGAGTTTCCGCCGCCAGTATCCCATGCCCATTCACGATTTGAAAGCCACGCTGCGAGCGGGTAATATGACAGCAGACGAGTTTGTCCGGTCGCGCGGGTGTGCGGGCCGGAGAAATGAGTGGGCGAAAGCCCACTTTTTATTTGGGGGCAATGTCAGCCGCCGGCCAACGGCCGGCGGTCGGAAGCTGGTTGCTATGGCGCTTCAGGTGGATCAGATTCGGACGACGGCACAGCGTGTGGCGGCTTCGCACGGGCTCGACGTCGTGGACCTGGAGTTCCTCGGCGGAGCGAAGCACCGCATTCTGCGCATCTTTATTGAGAAGAACGCGGAGGAGCGCGGGAGGTTGGCCGCGGAATTCGAGGCGGCCGCCAATGTGGGGGCGGAAGAAGGAGATCGGCCTTCCGCTTCAGCCAAACGCGGGCAGAAATGGGGCGCCCACGATCCGGCGCACACCGATCGCCTGGCGGGTGTGACGCACACCGATTGCGAGGCGTTCAGCCGGGACTTCGGTACGGTACTTGATGTGGAGGATCTGATTCCGGGCAGTGAGTACACGCTGGAGGTCTCCTCGCCCGGACTGGATCGCAGGTTGCGTGGAGTCGAGGATTACCGGCGCTTCATGGGTATGTTGGCGAAATTTCAGACTTTTGAGCCGGTGGCAGGCAACCGGCACTGGCAGGGCAGAATCGCGGAAGTATCCGCGGAGAGGGTTCGGCTTCAGCTCCAGGTCAAGGCGAGAAAAAGCGCGGAGCGCCGGGTGGAACGCGCAGACAAGGCCGCCGCAACCGACCTGGAGATCCCTCTGAGCAATATCGAGAAGGCGCAGCTGGTGCCGGAGATTTGAACGGCAGCGGTTGCGGGATACCGGGTGCGGCTGAGCGAATCCGTGCCGCGAGACGCGCAGACGACGCATCGAGGGCTGCGCGCAACAACAGGATTGGGGACTGAGAGAAAAAGATGGCAAGCGTACTGTATGACAGCATCGAGGCGTTGAGCCGGGATAAGGGTATCGATCCGCAGATTGTGGTGTCGGCGGTGGAAGACGCGATTGCGCTGGCGACCCGCAAGTATTACAAGACCCAGGAAAATATGCGCGCGGAGCTGGACAAGGATACGGGCGAGATCAGGGCCTACGTCTACAAAACGGTAGTCGAGAACGAGGAGCAGATCGAGGACCAGCTGAACCAGATTGCGCTGCCTCAGGCGCGCGAACTGGCGCCGGACGTGGAAGTGGGAGGCGAGATTCGCTACTACAAGCCGACCGACGTGCTGGGGCGGATCGCCGCGCAGATGGCGAAACAGGTGATTTTTCAGAAAGTGCGCGAGGCGGAGCGGGATACGGTTTTCAACGAGTACGCCCATCGCGTGGGCGAGGTGCTCACCGCCATGGTGAAGCGCCTGGAACTGCAGGACGTAATCTTCGACATCGGCAAGGCCGAGGCGCGGATGCCGCGCCGCGAGCAGTCGCGTCTGGAGCAGTTTGCCGTGGGCGAGCGCGTGCGTGTGGTCCTGCTGCGCGTCGACCGCGTCGCGCGTGGTCCGCAGGTGATCGTATCCCGGGCCGCGCCCGAACTGGTGCAGAACCTCTTCCAGAGCGAAGTGCCTGAGATTTACGACGGCACGGTGATGATCCGTGCCATTGCGCGCGAGGCCGGCGAGCGGACCAAGATCGCCGTGATCTCGCGGGACAAGGACGTGGATCCGGTGGGCGCGTGCGTGGGCATGAAGGGCATGCGCGTCCAGTCGATTATCCGCGAGCTGCGCGGAGAAAAGATCGACATTATCGAGTTCAGCGAGGAGATCACGACGTTTGCGGAGAAGGCGCTCCAGCCCGCGAAGGTGAGCCGCGTGAGCATCGCCGACCTCACCGACAAGCAGCTCGAAGTGATCGTGGACGACACGCAGTTATCCCTCGCCATCGGCAAAAAGGGCCAGAACGTCCGTCTGGCCGCCAAGCTGCTCGGCTGGAAGATCGACATCAAGAGCGAGGAAGAGAAGCGCCAGGAAGTGGAGCAGCAGATGCAGGCCATGGCCGTCGCTTCCGCCACCCCGATCGAGCAGGTGGGCGAACTGGGCGAGTCCATCATCCAAAAGCTTGTGGCTGCCGGCATTACCACCGTGGAAGGACTGGCGGACATGACTCCGGAGCAGCTCGAGGAAGTTCCGGGGATCGGGGAGAAAACCCTGGAGAAGATCAGCGTGGCAGTGCGCCATTATTTCGGACAATACGAGCCGGGGGAAGAGCGGCCGGCATCGGCTGAGGCCACCGCGGCGCATGCGGATGCGGCTTCCAGCGAGGAAGAGGTGGATGCGCTCACCCAGGACCTCGTGCAGGGCGGCGACGAACCGTCGACTACGGATGGCACGGGCCCGATCAGCGACGAATTGGCCGCGGAGCGGATAGAGGAACTCACGGAATCGGGGCCCGCGCTGGACACGGAAGGCGCGAAAAGCCTGGTTCCGGGCCGTCAGGACACCAGCGCGATACTGGCCGGGCACGAAACGAATCCCGAAGTGGCGCGCGACGAAGCGGTCGTGGAGGGCAACGCCGAGGAAGTCCGCGAGGAGGCACTCGGCGAGAAGAAAGTGGACGAGGGTACGGGCGCTTAAAAAAGCTGCCGGTTGCCGATTGTTGGTTGCCGGTAGCCGAATTCGTGTGGAATTGACGCGGTGCGCCGCGGGATTGAGACGCGAACGCGGCGTTTTCAGAGATAATGAAAGAGATACGCAAACCCACAGCCGGGAGTTGTCCGCATGAAGAACTAAGGACAGGTGGGAAGCCGCAAATCGATACGGGGACGGATGAGCACAGTTCGAATCAATGAATTAGCGCGCGAGCTGGAAGTCAAGAGCAGGGAAATTCTCGATGCTTTGACCCAGGTCGGCGTGACGGAGAAAAAGACGCACTCGAGCTCGATCGAGGCGGACGAAGCCGAGCGCGTACGCGCGCACATTCTGCGCGAGCGCGGCGGCAGCGGCGTGGCGTTGAAAGCCGAGGCCGAAGCGAAACCGAAGATTGACTGGTCGCAGGCGCACAAGCCGGGAGATATCGCCCGGCAACTGCTCGAGCGGCGGCAGCAGGAAGAGCGTGCGCGCATGGTGCGCCCGGCCCCGCCGAAGCCGGCGGTCGCCGCCGCGGCTGCGCCCGCGGCAGCGCCACCTGCGCCCGTGGTCCCCGCAAAGCCCGCGCCTCCGCCTGCGCCGGTTGCGGAAGAGGCGAAGCCCGCGCCCCGGAGGATTGTTCCTCAGCCGCGCCAGGCGTCGGCCGTTGTGGCCGCCCCGCCTCGTCCGGCACCCCCGCCGCCCGCCGCTCCGGCAGCGCCCGCCATTGCCGCAAAACCTCCCGCGGGCCCTGTGGCCGCGAAGCCTCCGGTAACGGCGGCTCCCGCAGCCGAGGCTCGTCCGCTGTCCTCAACAGGACAGGTGGTAGTGGTAAGGCCCGCTGTGCCCCAGGCAACCGCGGCGCCCGTTCCTCCTCCGCCGTCCGTGCCCGCCGCGGAAGCTCCTGCACCGGAACCTGTCGTGCTGGCGGCCGCTCCGGCGAGCGTGGAACCTTCCGCCCCTGCGCAGCCCGCGCCTGCCCCGGCAGCGCCCGCGCCTGTGCCACGGCGCGTGATCATGCCCCAAACCGGACCGCGTCCGGTCTATAGCGCGCCGCCCCCACCCCCGGTGGCCACTACTCCTCCGGGAGGCATTCAGCGGGGCAGACCGATTTTCGATCGCCGGCCGACTGGAGGACCGGGAGCGCGTCCGGGAATGGGAGGACCGCAGCAGCCTGGCGCCCGCCGTCCCATGCATCCCACGCGTTCCGCGCCAACCGGACCAGGAGGGCCAGGGCAGCGTCCAGGCATGGGCGCGCGGCCTGGATTCGGGCAGCGTCCTGGGTTCCGTCCTGGGGCTCCGGGCCTTGCACCGCCGCCTCCGGGGGAAGCGCCGCGTCCGGCGCGGCCCGCCCCGAGAGGACGCGGACGGCAGCAGTACCCCAAGACCAAAGAAGGCCCGATGAAGGGCTTTGCCCCGCCGTCGCGCACAACCGCGCAGGTTCCGACGGGCCCCGTGCCGATCACTCGCACTATTACCATCACTGAAGGCATCAGCGTCAAGGATCTGGCGGAGAAGCTGGAAGTTCGCGCGAAGGACCTGATTGCAACGCTGCTGGTGCGCGGCGTGTTTGTCACGGTGAACCAGACCCTGGATGTGGAGCTGGTGAAGGACGTGGCGAAGCAGTTCGGCGCCGACGTGTCGGTGATCAGCTTCGAGGATCAGATGGCCAACGAGGCCATGGAGAATATCCTCGCCGCTGAGAATCCTGACGAGCTGGAAGTGACGCGTCCGCCGGTGGTGACGGTGATGGGCCACGTCGATCACGGCAAGACCTCGCTGCTGGATGCCATCCGCGAAACCGATGTGGCGGGTGGGGAAGCGGGCGGGATCACCCAGCACATCGGCGCCTACAAAGTGAAGATCGCCAAACCGGATTCGCCGGCCTTCGGGCGGGAGATCGTTTTCCTGGATACGCCGGGCCACGAAGCGTTTACCCGCATGCGTGCGCGCGGCGCCAAGGTCACCGACATTGTGGTGATCGTCGTCGCCGCCGATGACGGCGTGATGCCCCAGACGCTGGAAGCCATCGACCACGCCAAAGCCGCCAACGTTCCGATGATCGTCGCGGTGAACAAGATCGACAAACCCGAGGCCCAGCCGGACCGCGTCAAGAAGCAGCTTGGCGATCGCGGGCTGGTTCCGGAAGACTGGGGCGGCAGCACCGTCTTTGTCGATGTCTCGGCGAAAAAGCGCATCAATCTGGATCTGCTCCTGGAGATGATCTGCCTGGTCGCCGACCTGCAGACTCTGAAGGCGACGCCGAACCGCAGCGCGGTAGGCACGGTGATCGAAGCCAAACTGGATCGGGGACGCGGCGCAGTCGCATCCGTACTGGTGCAGAACGGCACGCTGAAGAACCAGGACAACTTCGTCGTAGGCAACACCTTCGGCAAGATTCGCGCCATGTTCGACGACCGCGGGCGGCCCGTGGACGAAGCCGGGCCATCCACGCCGGTGGAGATTCTGGGTCTGGAAGCCATGCCCGACGCCGGCGACACCTTCCTGGTCGTGAGCGATCGCGACAAGGCCAGAGGCATCGGGCAGTACCGCAAAATGCGCGAACGCGAGGCGCAACTGGCGAAGTCGTCGCGCGTCACCCTCGAAGGCCTGGCGGATCAGATCCAGCAGGCTGGCATGAAGGAGCTGCCGCTGATCCTCAAGGCCGACGTCACGGGGTCCGAGGAAGTCCTCGCCGACTCGCTCCAGAAAATGTCGACCGAGAAGGTGCGCATCAAGGTGATTCACTCCGGCGTGGGCGCCATCACCGAGAGCGACGTGCTGCTGGCATCGGCGTCCAACGCGATCGTCATCGGCTTCAATGTTCGTCCGGAGCGCAAGGTCGCCGACCTCGCCGAGCAGGAAAACGTGGAGATCCGGCTGCACTCGATCATCTACGAGCTGCAGGACGAAATTCGCAAAGCCATGCTGGGACTGCTGGAGCCCATCTTCAAAGAGAACTACATGGGACGCGCGGAGGTGCTCAACGTCTTCCGCATCCCGAAGGTGGGTACCATTGCCGGCTGCCGCGTAACCGACGGCGTGCTGCGCCGCGATGCCGAGGCGCGGCTGGTGCGCGACGGCGTGCCCGTGTTCAAGGGCAAGGTGACATCGCTCAAGCGCTTCAAGGACGACGCCCGCGAAGTGACCAACGGCATGGAGTGCGGCATCAGCATCTCCAACTACAACGACGTGAAGGTGGGCGACACCATCGAAGCGTTCGTCACGGAGAAGGTGGCTGCCGTCCTGACCGCTTAACCGCAGGGTTCACGGGTTACTATAGAGGCGCCTGGCGAGAGCTGGGCGCTTTTCTTTTGCAGGTTGCCCGTAGCGTGCGTCCAGGGCTTGTCGGCGGCGCGGAGAACGCGTAAATTCCGGTTACCAGCGGTCGATGACGATACAGGGGGCGATCCGGATGGGGACGCGGAGTCCGAAAGTGGATGCGTACATCGCGAAGGCCAAGCCCTTCGCGCAGCCGATTCTCGATCACCTGCGCGATCTGATGCACAAGGGCTGTCCGCAAGTGGAAGAGTCGATCAAATGGAGCCAGCCGTTCTTCGAGTACAAGGGCACGATCCTCGGGAACATGGCGGCCTTCAAGGCGCATTGTCACTTCGGCTTCTGGGATAAAGGACTCGCCGAGGACGTGCGCAACAGTGGCGACGGCCCGCTGAAGCGCATCGCGACCCTGAAAGAATTGCCGCCCGACAAGCAGATGCTGGCCTGGATTCGGCAGACCGCGTCGAATGTCGACCGCGGCGAATACCGGAGTCCGATTGCGGAACGGACTCGCAAGGCGAAGCCCGAGGCGGCGGTTCCGGCGGAGCTGACGGCGGCGCTGAAGAAGAACAAGAAAGCCGCAGCGGCATTTGCGGCGTTTAGCCCGACCTGCCGGCGCGAGTATGCCGAGTGGATCGCGGAAGCAAAGCGTGAGGAAACGCGAGCGAAGCGCATCGCGACGGCGGTGGAGTGGATCGCGGAAGGGAAGCAGCGGAACTGGAAGTATCAGTAGCCCGGGCGCCGTCAAACCGCCGCGGGCCGCTTTCCGACGAGTGATGGGCGTGCGGCATGTTCCGCCGGCGCTGGATCTGCGTCGAGTCCTGCGAGCAAAACCGTCCCGGCAAACATCAGCGTGTCGCCCACGTAATTCAGTCCCTCCACCGGATTGGAGTGAAACTCCGACACCAGATTGGGGCCGTAATAGAAAATCGTGATGAAGAGCAGCACGGTTCCCGCTCCTGCAGCGGCGATGCGGACCGTTGGCCGAAAGAAGAGTCCAATGCCGCCGGCCAGCAGGGCGATGCCGACAATCCAGGCCAGGATCACCGGTGCCGGCACCCACGCCGGGGTCAGTTTTTCGAGCGGAACGCCCACCACGTGGCGCGGATGCAGAAAGTGCTCGACTGCGTAGAAGATCATCACGGCTCCCACAATGCCGCGCCCGGCGCGTCTGAGCGCTGCGCCCCATGGATTTCCGGCGGGCCACATGCTGCCGCCCAGCACCATGGCGCCGGCTGCGAAACCCGTCTCCCGGAAAGTCAGGACCCAGAAGAGCCGGTCGTCGAAATGCCGGGTCAGGTTGGGCAAATCGATCGTGAACACGATAAGCAGCAGCATTAGCGCCGTCAGTGGCGCCGACCACCGGACATATCGCCAAATCACGAAGCTGATGGCCGCGGCCATCCACGCCGCGCCGACGAAATACGCCCAGAACAGGTGACCCGGCACCCACTTTGGCACGCCGCCTGCCAGATCGCGCGCGTCGGTAAAGTGCTCGGCGGCAAAGATGGCGAGAGCGATGGCGTAGGCAAGCGGCCCGAGGACGAGAATCCGCTCCGCGCCCGATGCGGCCAGAAAGCGCGGGCGAAGCACGGCAACTCCCGCAACCAGCGCGGCGGCGCCTGCTGTAATCATTCCGGCGGCTTCAACGGTCATTTCAGTCCTCGCGCGCGGTCACGACTGCGCAGAGCGGCCAGTTTATGTGCGGGTTGTTAGCCTGAACATAGCCACTTTGCGGCCGCATGACATGGCCTGGTGACATCGCCGGGTGTTGCATCGCAAGCCAACCTGTGTTATCACAAGAGTATTCAAGTTTGCTCCCGCAAAGAGCGAGCCTGAATTTCATGCAGAGTGGCTGAGGGACGGGCCCTGTGACGCCACGACAACCGGCCTGAGCAATTCGGGATCACGGTGTCAACTCTCGCCCGCCGTAACAAGCGGGGTACATGAGATTCGGGGTGCAGCCTGTATCGCATCTCGCGCAATCCTCAGTAGTGAGAAGTGCAAGCGTAGCTCGACGTCACGCGCCCGTATATTTTTCCGACGCCGCTCTCTAAACAGAGGGCTGACATGGCTGCTGCTTACGAACTGCGATGCCGGGAATGCGGAAAGCGCTACGACAACGCCCCGCTGTCGATCTGCGAGGAGTGTTTTTCTCCGCTGGAAGTGCAGTGCGACCTGGACGCGGCGAAGCGCGCGTTTACGCGCGAGAAGATTGCCGCCGGGCCGACGAGCATGTGGCGCTATCAGGCGCTGCTCCCCGTTCCTGATGATTACAACCCGGCCACGCCCGCCGGGTGGACCCCGCTGCTGCGCGCGCCGCGCCTCGCCGAGCGGATCGGCGCGAAAAATCTGTGGATCAAAAATGACGCTGTGTGCCTGCCCACGCTGAGCTTTAAAGATCGCGTGGTCGCCGTTGCGCTGGCGAACGCACAGACGTTCGGCTTCCACACTGTCGGCTGCTCGTCCACCGGAAACCTGGCGAATGCCGTAGCGGCGCAGGCGGCGCGGCTGGGGCTGAAGAGCTACATCCTTGTTCCCGCCGATCTGGAGCCGGCCAAGATCCTGAACACCCAGGTCTACGGCGCCACTCTCGTGCGCATCGACGGCAATTACGACCACGTAAACCGGCTGTGCTCCCAGATCGCGGACCGCTACAACTGGGGATTCGTCAACGTGAATCTGCGGCCGTATTACGCCGAGGGTTCCAAGACGGTCGGCTTCGAAATTGCGGAGCAGCTTGGCTGGCGCCTGCCGGACAACGTGGTGGTCCCGATGGCCGGCGGATCGCTGATTACGAAGATCCGCAAAGCATTTAAGGAACTGATCGCGCTGGGACTCGTCGAAGAAAAGGAAGTGCGGTTCTTCGGGGCGCAGGCGACGGGCTGCTCGCCGATTGCCGTGGCTGTCAAGTCCGGCGCGGACACGATCGAGCCGCAGCGGCCGCGGACCATTGCCCGCTCCCTGGCGATCGGCAATCCGGCCGACGGCATCTATGCGGCGCGCGTCATTCGCGACAGCGGCGGCTGGGCCGAGGATGTATCGGACGTCGAGATTGTTTCGGCCATTCAGGAGTTGGCGGAAACCGAAGGGATATTCACCGAGACGGCGGGCGGGGTAACCACGGCGGTGACGGCGCGGCTCTACGCCCATGGCCGGATCAAGCCGGAAGATCTGACCGTGAGCTGCATTACCGGCAACGGCCTCAAGACCACTGACGCGCTGCAGGGCGCGTACGAGCAGGAGGCTGCGATCCGCCCGCGCCTCAGCGATTTCGAGAATTATCTGGAAGAACGCAGCGACGATCGGGAGCTGGTGGGAGGTTCAAGTGTCCGTTAGAGTTTTGTTGCCCAATGCATTTCAGAAGCACACGAATGGGACGCGGGAGATTCGCTCGGAAGCGGGCAACCTGCCCCAGCTGATCACCGAGATCGAGACGCAGTTTCCGGATCTCAGGTCGCACCTGCGCGACGACCAGGGGCAGGTCCGGCGCTTCATCAACTTCTACGTGAACGAGGAAGATATTCGCTTCCTCGGCAACGAGAAGTACGCGTTTCAGGATGGCGACGAGGTGCTCGTGATTCCGTCCATTGCCGGCGGGTGCTGCGCGCACGGCGAATCGCGCCATTCCGGCGGGATCGGCCATCCAGTCGGCGGCGCTTCGCGCCCGCTGTGTTCCTGTTGCTCTTACTGCGGCCAGGAAGAGTGCATTTGCGGAGACTAACGGGCGGCAACCCATCGGCATCTCACTGCGGGAAGGAGAGATGTCATGGCCGATTCGAAGAAGTGCGCCAACCCAGCCTGTAGCTGCGTTCCGCCGCAGGGAGAAAAGTTCTGCAGCCCTCACTGCGAAGCTATACGAGGAACCCCGGAAGTCGCATGCCAGTGCGGTCATCCCGCCTGCGTCCAGGCCTGAGCGCGAACGGCCCGATTTTCGACTCCCAAAGCTGATCCTGCCCGGCGTCCCCGCATACCAGGCCATGGCAGGGGTACCCGAGCCGGTCCGCTTGTGTTACCTTCCAGCCATTCCCCCCTCAGGAGCCGGCGCGATGGCCTGGACCGAGACGTTCCACTGCGATGTGTGCAGTAAGCAAAAGAAAGAGAATTCGGAAGACTGGTGGCTGGTGTGGGACGATCCGGTCACGTCTCCCACGAACGAGCACCAGTTGCCGGCCATCAAGGTCATGCGGTGGGACCTCCTGATGTCGCACTCCGCGGAGGCCCGGCACCTCTGCGGCGCCTCTTGCCTGCATACCATGCTCGATCGCTGGGTTTCGCAGCAGCACTGAGTGCCGCACTGCACCGGCAACGGAAGACCCTGCCCAGGACCTGCCGCCGTGCGCGCAGCACTTTGGTAAGCTGCTGGGATGCCGGGACCGTTTCGGAAGCTGAGTTCCCATCAGCGGCACGCGTTCACCGCCTGCTTCCTCGGCTGGACGCTCGACGCCTTCGACTACTTCATCCTCGTCTTCTGCATTTCCGCCATCGCTTCGGATTTTCGTGTCGCGCGATCCCAGGTGGCGGAAGCACTGTTCCTCACGTTGGCGTTCCGGCCCGTGGGAGCTTTTCTGTTTGGAGCGCTGGCCGATCGCTTCGGGCGCAGGCCCGTGCTGATGGTGAACATCGCATGCTATTCGCTGCTGGAGATGAGCTGCGCCTTTGCCGGATCGATGCACACCCTGCTGATCCTGCGTGCGCTGTTCGGCATCGCCATGGGCGGCGAGTGGGGCGTCGGCGCGGCGCTGGCCTTTGAGACGCTGCCCAGGGAGAATCGCGGATTCTTCTCCGGTCTGCTCCAGGAAGGCTATGCGGTGGGCTATCTGGTGGCGGCCGCGGCCTACGCGCTGCTGTTTCCGTGGTTCCAGCATTTCGCCTGGCATGGCCATGCCTTCGGTTGGCGGGGAATGTTCCTGGCCGGTGCGGCGCCCGCTCTCCTGGTTTTCTACATCGGCGGCAAGGTTGAGGAGTCGCCGGCCTGGAGCCTGGGCCACGCGCAGCGCATGCCGGCGGGAGCGGCGCCCCTCAGCGCGTGGAAGGGCGTGCTCCAGTACGGCGGGACGTTCCTGTTTCTCGTGCTGCTGATGACCGGCTTCAACGCGTTTTCGCACGGTACGCAGGATCTGTATCCGACCTTCCTGCAAAAGGACCATGGATTCTCAGCGCAGCTAACCGGGCTGATCGCGATCATCTACAACATCGGCGCCCTGGCGGGAGGCTTGCTGTTTGGCACGCTCTCGGAGCGAATCGGCCGCAAGCGCGCGATTCTGCTGGCGGCCGCGTTGTCGCTGCCGGCCATTCCGCTCTTTGCGCTGTCGCATTCCGTGGCAGCGTTGGCGTGCGGCGCGTTTCTGATGCAGTTCATGGTGCAGGGCGCGTGGGGCGTGGTTCCGGCCTGGCTCAGCGAGCTGTCGCCGGGGCCGGTGCGCGCCACGTTTCCCGGCTTCGCATATCAACTGGGCAACCTGATCGCTTCAAAAAACGATGTGCTGCAGGCGCGTGCGGCGGAGCATATCGGTGGCTACGGCGTGGTGCTTGGCTGGACCGTGGTCGTGGTCGCCGTGTATCTGATTGTCGTCACGTCCTTCGGGCGCGAATCCCGAGGCGCCATCCTCACCACTACGTCAGGCTAATCCGCTCCCGCAGGATCCTTTCGGCGGCGATGAGATCGTCTTCGGTGTCTACCCCAATGGTGTCCGACGGCGCGTTGGCAACGTAGATGTTGATGCCGTTGTCGAGCAGGCGCAGCTGCTCGAGGCGTTCCACCTTCTCCAGCCAGGAGGCTGGCAGCTCCGCAAAGCGATCCAGTGCCGCGCGGCGGTAAGCATAGATCCCAAGATGCTTGCGGTAGCCGGTAAATCCGGCCTGGTCCCGGTCACAGGGGATGGTGGCGCGCGAGAAATACAGGGCGCGATCGTCGCTGGCCGTCACCACTTTCACCGCATTCGGATTGGCGATATCCAGTGCCGGGCAGCGCACGGCCAGCGTCCCGACCTGGACCTCCGGGCGGCGAAAAAGCTCCAGCAGCGGAGGGAAGTGATCCGCCGTCAGCAGCGGCTCGTCGCCCTGGATGTTGACGCAGATATCGGCGGGAACGGACTGCGCTACCGCATGAACGCGATCTGTGCCGCTGGGACAGTCGGCGGGGGTGAAGACCGCGGGAAGATTGTGGGCGTTGCAAAAGCTCAGAACCTCGTCGGAATCGGTAGCGATGAGGATCTGGTCGAACAGCGGGCAGGCGCGGGCGGCGCGGTACACCCAGGCGATCATGGGCTGGCCCGCGATCTCGCGCAGCACCTTGCGGGGCAGGCGCGTGGACCCGAGGCGGGCGGGGATGACGGCAAGGACGCGGCCGAGGTCGGAAGGCAAGGCGGTTTCTCCG
>DAHUYD010000037.1 GCA_027315385.1 Acidobacterium sp. | reverse complement strand
GCAGGCACATACCTCAGCGCGCCCATCGTCCTCAAGAGCAACATCACCCTCCACCTCGACAAGGGCGCCACGCTGCTTGGTTCGCCTGACCACGCCGACTACCCCGCCAAGACCGAGTTCCGCGCGCCCGGCTATCAGTCTCTCGTCAGCGCGACGAATGCGGAAAACCTCTCCATCACCGGCGAAGGCACCATCGACGGCAACGGCGAAAGCTGGTGGCAAGAGGCCCGCTCGATTCATGACCACGGCATTCTCGGCTCCAGCTACAGCCGTCCGCGCCTCGTCGTCTTCGACCACTGCAAACACATCCGCATTGAGGGCGTCACCATTCAGAACTCGCCGATGTGGCAGGTCGTTCCTTACTACTCCGATGACGTGGTCATCAAGAACGTCCGCATTCTCGCGCCGCAGCATGCACCCAACACCGACGCCGTCGATCCCTTTTCCTCGTCGAACGTCATCATCGATCACCTCTACTCCGACGTAGGCGACGACGACATCGCCATCAAGTCCGGCGCCATCAACTCGCCCGGCCCCGATGCGCCCAGCCGCAACATCACCATCACCGACTGCACATTCCTGCACGGCCACGGTCTCTCCGTTGGCAGTGAGCTTGCCGGCGGCGCGCAGAACATCCGCGCCGAGCGCGTCACCTTCGACGGCACCGACAACGGCATCCGCGTCAAGGCCAACCGGGACCGCGGCAACGACGTCGGCAACATCGTCTTTCGCGATATGCAGATGAAGAACGTCAAAAACGCGCTCATCATCAGCGAATACTACCCGAAGATCATGCCCGAGGCCGGCGTCTCCGCGCAGCCCATCGGCCGCCTCACGCCCTACTTCCACGACATCACCATCGAAAACCTCACCGCCTCCAACATCCAGAACGCCGGCGCCATTGTCGGACTGCCCGAAGTTCCCGTTGGCAACGTCGTGCTCAAGAATGTCCGGATCAGTGCCCGGAAAGGCCTCAGCATCGGCTACGCGCATGTCACCGGGACCAAGGTCCTCGTGCAGGCCGAAGATGGCAGGCCCATCACCCAGCTCGAGGGCGCAGAGGTCTCGCTACAGTAATCGCTCTTGAAGAGCCGCACTGGCCGACACAAATTTGAGAGTTGCTTCTCCCGCACCATTGCGATACAAAGGGCGCGGGACAGAACACCTCAGATCCTCAATGGCGGCCGGCGTTTTTTCTGGCCCGCGCAATCTATGTTTGTCCCATCAACTTCCCCGGAGGGCACAGACGTGCGGCGCAGAGATCTTCTGAAAACCGCAACCCTTGCCGTCGCCACGCAGGCGCTCGGCTCCGCGGCCGTCGCGGCTGAACCCCTCGCCGCACAGGCCGCCGACACGACGCGCCTGGGTAAGATCGCTCTCGAAGAGCACTTCATGGTGCCCGAGTTCGTCCCTTACTTTGAGGAGACCTACCCCAACATCAGCCCGGAAATAGCCAAACTCGGTCTCGCCGCCCTGCTGAACCTCGGCGATGAGCGCATCGCCGTCATGGACCAGAATGGCGTCGACTTTTCGGTGCTGTCGCTTGCCGGCCCCGGCGTGCAGATCGAGAAGGACACTGCGGTCGCCGTGCAGCGCGCCAGGTGGATCAATGATTATCTCGCAAAGGAAATCCAGAAGCGCCCCACGCGCTACGGCGGCCTCGCGCATCTGGCCATGCAGAACTCCGCCGAAGCCGCCAGCGAGCTCGAGCGCTGCATCCACGACCTTGGCTTTCAAGGCGCGATGATCAACGGCCAGACCAACGGCGAGTATCTCGACCTCGACAAGTTCTCCGTCTTCTGGGAGCGCGCCGCTGCGCTCCAGGCTCCCATCTACATCCACCCCGGCAACCCCGTCGATCATCCAGCCATGTATGCGGGCCATCCAGAGCTGTGGGGCCCCGTCTGCAGCTGGGCCTTTGAAACCGGCACCCACGCCCTGCGTCTTGTGTTCGCGGGCGTCTTCGAGCGCTATCCCGGCGCGCGCGTCATCCTCGGCCACATGGGAGAAACCCTGCCGCTCAACCTGTGGCGATTTGACAGCCGCTGGCCTATCTCCCACCGCGGCTCCATGACGCTGCCGCAGCAACCCTCGTTCTACATCCGGCGAAACATCGCCATCACCACGTCCGGCGTCTGTTCGGACATCTCGCTCCGCTGCGCGCTCGACAGCATGGGCGCAAACAACGTCATGTTCTCCGTCGATTATCCCTTTGAGAAAACCGCGGCCGCTGCGGAATTCATCGAGAATGCGCGCCTCACAGAGGCCGAACGCACACAGGTCGCCTCCGGCAACGCAAAGCGCATTCTCAAGATCACGCGGACCATCGGCCCCAGCGCGTAACCGTTACTGGTTCACGCCGCTCGCCAGAAATCCGCCATCCACCACCAGCGTCTGTCCCGTCACAAACGATGCCGCGTCCGACGCCAGATAAATTGCCGCGCCAATCAGCTCTTCCGTCTTGCCAAAGCGGCCCATCGGCGTGCGCAGCAGAAGTTCCTGCCCGCGCGGCGTGCTGTCCAGCAGCGCGGCATTCAGCTCCGTGCGGAAAACCCCCGGCGCAATCGCATTCACCGTGATCCCCTTCTTTGACCACTCCACCGCCAGCGACCGCGTCAGCGACATCACGCCGGCCTTGCTCGCCGCATACGCAGCCACTTCGTTGAGCGCCACAAAGCTGTTCAGCGATGCGATGTTGATGATGCGCCCGTAGCCGCGCTCCAGCATGTGCGCGCCAAACACCTGGCAGGCGCGCAGCGTTCCCGTCAGGTTCGTGTCGAGAATCCCGTTCCACTCCTCTTCACTCACGCTGATCGTCGGCGTCCGCTTGATGCGCCCTGCGCAGTTGATCAGGATATCCACCTTGCCCAGGCTCTTGAGCGTGGCCGCCAGCAGCGTCTCCAGTGACTTCCGGTCGCACACGTCCGATGCCACGCGCAGCGTCTTGCGCCCAAGCTTTTCAATCGCCGCAGCCGTCTCGTCTACCTGTTGCGTCCGGCGCCCCGTAGCCACCACATCCGCGCCTGCTTCCGCAAGGCCAAGGCTCATCGCGCGCCCAATCCCCGACGTGCCGCCCGTCACCACCGCCACCTTGCCCTCAAGGCTCAAGATTTTCGCACTCATGCCATCTCCATTTCGTTTGCACCATCGCCGGGTGCGGTTATCCCTTGCGGCCCAGAAACACCGGCGCAATGTGCCGGTCGTAGAGGTTCTCCGTCACGTTGCGCGCAATCACGTCTTCGTGCGCTTCCAGCAGGCTCAGGTAGCGCGGTCCCATCTTCGCCGCCACCTTGAAGCCAACATGCAGCAGTTGCCGCAGGCTGCTGTTATACGCCGCATTCGCCTGCACGTGGCGCAACGCAGCGGTGTACTGCTCCGAGCTCCACTTCGCCACCTCCGTCGGCGCCGGCAGCTTCGCTACGTCAATATCAATCACCGTCGCATACGGCGCGCACAACTCTTCGCGATGCGCAAACGCCTCGGCATAGATCTCCTTCGCCAACGCCAGTCCGTCGCCGCCCGCTTCCGCCAGTCCAATCAGCTCTTCCAGCCACGTAGTGCCCGCCGTCTTCAAATGCACGCCCGCGTCAAACCGCTTCATCGTGCGATGAAGCGCCGCATAGATCGAGAACTTGTCTGAGCCCGAATGCACGCTGAGCTTCAAATTCGCAGGCAGCCCAAAGTGCGCCACCGCGTACGCAATCGCCGCCACGTCCAGCGCAAACTCGCGCTCGAACTGCGCCACGTCGCCCACGTAGTCCACGCCCTTGTTGAACCGCCCGCTGAACTTCGGCGCAATCGTCTGCACCGGAATCCCCTCATCCGCAATCGCCGCCAGGATAATCAGCAGCTCCACCGGGCTTTGCGCAGTGTCCGTCTCGTCCATGGACACTTCGGGAATGAAGTTGCCCTCGCCCTTTGCGTTCAGAATCGTCCGGTACACTTCGCCCGCCGTCTTCACCGCGCCCAGGTATTTGCGCGCCGTCTTCTCCACCAGTTCCGCAGTAATTTGAAAGGCCTCGTTCACGCCCTTCAATTCAATGCGCCCCAGCAATCCCGCACGCTGCTTCAGAAATGCGCTGATCTCTGCTTCTGCCGCGGGCTTGCCGATAAAGTCGGCCACGTCCAGCGTGTAGAAATCGCACGCTGGCAGAAAGCGTCCCACCGTCTGCTGCGTGATGTGGTCCGCGTCGCAGAAGTAAGGCCCCGTCCATCCCAGCGCCTTCACCGCGGCATCTGCCGCCGCCCGCACGCTCGTCGGCTCCGAGCCGATAATCAGATGTTCGCGATTCGACTTGTTCCACACCGGCGCTACTTCCACGCCGTGCTCCTGCGCCTGCACGCATGACTTCAGTTGAGCCTTGGCCTGGTGCGCAAAGCGGTCCCCCGTGCCAATGGAATACTTGCTCAGTGTCAATCCCCGCGTCTTCATACCTTCTCCCATTTTCAAGAATGCTCCTGCAAAGTCTTCCAGCCGCTAGGCGGCAAGTTCCACGCGCTTCAGTCCCGGCGCCAGCAAATACAGAATCGCCAGCGCCGTCACATAGGCGCTGCCCGCAATCGCAAACAGGCTGGAGTAGCTGTGCGTCAGTTGCAGAATGTGTCCTGCGTAAAACGCCAGAAGCGCGCCGCCCGCCGAGCCAGCCATCCCGCCAATGCCCGTCATTGAGCCCACCGCGCTGCGCGGAAACATATCCGACGCCGTGGTAAACAGGTTCGCTGACCAGCCCTGGTGCGCCGCCGCCGCCAGGCTCAGCACCGCCACCGCCAGCCACTCAGACTTCGTGTGCGTAATCACAAAAATCGGCAAAACCATGCATGCGCAGAACAGCATCGCCGCCAGCCGCGCCTGCACGGCGCTCAGTCCCAGCCTTCTGAACGGCGACGGCAGCCAGCCGCCGCCAATGCTGCCCACCGCCGAGGCGTTGTACACCACAATCAGCGGCAGCCCCAGGTGCGCCAGATCCAGATGGAACCGCGCGCTGAAGTACGACGGCAGCCAAAAGAGATAGAACCACCAGATCGGATCCGTCAGAAACTTTGCAATCGAGTAGCCCCACGTCTGGCGATGAGCGAGCAGACTCCGCCACGGAACCGAAGGCCCCATCTGCGCCGCCGCTTCCTGGTATATGTAGCGCAGCTCCGTTCCCGTCAGGGTGGGATGATCCGCGGGCTTGCGATAGTTGCGATACCACCACACAATCCACACCGCGCTGAAGCCGCCCGTCAGCAGAAACGCCGCATGCCACCCGTAGCGCAGCGTCACCCACGGCACCAGCAGAGGCGCAAGAACCGCACCCAGATTCGCGCCGGAGTTGAAAATTCCCGTCGCCAGCGAGCGCTCATTCTGCGGAAACCACTCCGCCACCGTCTTGATCGCCGCGGGAAAGTTGCCTGACTCGCCAAGCCCCAGCGTGAACCGCGCAATGCCAAACTCCAGCACCGTGTTGGCCAGCGCGTGGCCCATGGCAGAGAGACTCCACACCGCCATAATCACCATGTAGCCGATCCGCGTGCCCACCTTGTCCACAAACCGCCCGGCAGCCAGCAGTCCCAGCGCATAGGCAATCTGAAAGGCATCCACAATGTAGCCGTAGCCCACTTCCGTCATGCCGATGCTGTGCTCCAGCGTGGGCTTCAGAATCGAGATGACCTGCCGGTCCATGTAGTTGATCGACGTGGCCGCAAACAGCATCGCGCAGATGGTCCACCGCACGCGGCCCATCCGCGCAATCGGCGGAAGCTCTTCTTCGACCTGTCCGCTGGAAGTGAATCCGCCAGCCATGCGCCTTCTCCTTACAGCCTGTACGCCCGCTTCACAAGCCCAACCGTCAGTGCGTGCGCCACATCGTGCGCCTCGTCTTCTTCCAGCCGGTGCTCGGCCACCAGCCGCGCCAGAAATGCGCAGTCAACCCGCCGCGCCACATCGTGCCGCGCCGGAATCGAAAGAAATGCGCGCGTATCGTCATTGAAGCCCACTGTGTTGTAGAAGCCCGCCGTCTCCGTCGCCAGCTCACGAAAACGCATCATCCCCTCGGGGCTGTCGAGAAACCACCACGGAGGTCCCAGCCGCAGGCACGGATAGTGCCCCGCCAGCGGCGCAAGCTCGCGACTGAAGGTCGTCTCGTCCAGCGTGAAAAGAATAATCGTCAGCTTGCTCTCATTGCCAAATCGGTCCAGCAGCGGCCGCAGCGCATCCACATAGTTGGTCGCCCGCGGGATATCCGCCCCCGTGTCCCGCCCGTACCGCTCGTACACCTTGCGGTTATGGTTGCGCACGCTGCCCGGATGAATCTGCATCACCAGCCCGTCCTCCAGGCTCATCTGCGCCATCTCGGTCAGCATCTGCGCGCGGAACAGTTCCTGCTCCGCGGCACTCGCCTTGCCCGCGCGCACCTTGTCAAACAGCCGTGCCGCTTCGGTCCCCGCCAGGTCCGCCGTCTGCGCCGTCGGGTGTCCGTGGTCCGTGGCCGTGCAACCCAGCGAACTGAAGCGCGCCCGCGCCTTGCGCAACGCCTGCAGATACCCGCCCCACGTCGCCGTGTCCTCGCCCGTCTTCGTGCCCAGCTCCGCAATCCGCTCCGCAAACCCTGCAAACTCCGGGTCCACCACCGGGTCCGGCCGGAACGTCGGTAGAATCCTGCCCGTCCAGCCTGAAGCGCGAATCGCTGCGTGATCCTCCAGCGTGTCCAGCGGAGAATCCGTCGTCGCCAGCACTTCCAGGTTAAAGCGCTCATACAAGGCCCGCGGCAGGAACTCCGCGGTGGTCAGCTTTTCCGCAATCGTGTCGAAATAGTGATCCGCCGTCTTCACGCTCAGCCGCTCCGTCAGGCCAAAAAGCTCCTGGAACGCAAAGTCCAGCCACATCCGCGTCGGCGTGCCGCGGAAAAGATGATAGTTGCTGGCAAAAATCCGCCAAACCTTCCGCGGCTCCTTCATCACCGCCTGCCCTATCTCCAGATCGTCCAGCGAGACGCCCTGGCTGTAGAGCATTCGATACACATAGTGGTCCGGCTGCACAAACAGCTTCGCCGGATCCGGAAACGGCTCGTTCTTCGCAAACCACGACGCCTGCGTGTGCCCATGCGGGCTCACAATCGGCAAATGGCGAATCGGTTTGTAAAGAGAGCGGGCAATCGAGCGCACCCTGGGCTCAGCAGGAAACAGGCGGTCATCATCGATCAACATGGCAATGAGCAGCTTTTCTGGCCCTTTTCAGAGCCGTGATCTGACCCGTGCAGAGGTCAGACCACAAGTATACACAGCGGCGGCATAACTGTCTCGCTCAACTTTCCCTCTTTTTTCGAAAGCCGCGACCGCGCTTCCGGTGGTAAGCTCATTTTGTCCATATTTTCCGCATTCAATCTGCAAGAAGGTGCATCCTATGCCGCGGGTTAAACCGGAAGTGCCCGAATCTCACCGAACCATGCAAGTGGTCAACCACGTTCGCTCCCTGATTGAAAGTGGCACGCTCCAGCCCGGCGACAAACTCCCGCCCGAGCGCGAGCTCTCCCGCGACCTCAAGATCAGCCGCGCCAGCCTCCGCACCGGCATCGGCTATCTCGCCGCCATGGGCGTCATGAAGATTCGCCACGGCGTCGGCACCTTCGTAGCCGATGGACCGCCCGACATCGGCAAAGCCTCGCTCAGCTTCATGGGCGCGCTCCACGGCTTTCAGTCCTGGCAGATGTTCGAGGCCCGCATCCTGCTTGAGAGCAGTCTCGCAGCCCTGGCCGCCGAGCGCGGAAGAGAAGAGCATCACGCGCTGCTCTCTGAGGAAGTCGCCGAGATGTTTGCCGCCCTTGAGAATCCCTCCGAGTACCTCATCCACGATGTGCTCTTCCATCGCATCATCGCCCAGGCCTCCGGCAATCCCATCCTCGCCGCCATCATGGAAACCATCACCTCCTCCATGTACGACAAGCGCCGCAAAACCGTCGAGCGCGCCATCGACCTTCGCGAATCCGCCGAGATGCACCGCGAAATCTACCGCGCGGTCCGCTCCCGCAGGCCCGCCGATGCGCGCCGCCTCATGGAGCAGCACCTCCGCATGGCCCAGACCGCCCAAGGCATGGAACGGCCCGCGGACAAAAAAACCTCGGCCCCCGCGCCAAAAGATGGCCCCCTCCGCGCCAAAACCTCGGCCGACTAGCAGCATTTCCGGTTTGATCATCGGGATCGGCTGAGTTTCGTGAAGCCCTGTTCACACGACTGAGGCGCTGAGGTAGCATGGATTCTGCAAAACTCAGGAAGTGCCTTTTGACGGTAAATGCCTGAGGATCGTCCTCTTGATCCGGAGACCCTGAAATGTCCTGCTCCTTCCGCACTGCACTGCGCTGCGTTTGCCTGCGCTCGCCGGTTGTTGCCATCCTCATCGGCTTCGGAGCCTGCGCTGCAACCGCGCAGCAGCCCAGAAACACCGCGCAGTCCACCGCCCCGGTTCCGCTGTTGCCCGCGCCCGCCGCCAGCCCGGAAGTACAGCCCGATGGGACAACCACATTCCGCCTCGTCATGCCCGGTGCGACCAGCGTGAAATTGGAACTGGAAGGCCCGGCATCGCCCTACCCCATGACGAAGGACCCGCAAGGTGCCTGGACGGTGACGGTCCCCAATCTTGCGCCGGAGTATTACAGCTACTCCTTTAATGTGGACGGCACTGAGGTGCTCGACCCGCACAATGTCACCATCAAGACCAGCTTCTTCAGCAACCAGAATGTCTTCCTCGTGCCGGGAAAACCTCCCATGCCGTGGGAGCCCGAAAACGTTCCCCATGGCATCGTCCATCACCACTTCTACCACTCGGATATCGTTGGCGTTGACAGCCAGTACTACGTCTATACACCTCCAGGGTTCGATCCGAAAAGCAGCATGAAATATCCCGTGCTCTACCTGCTGCATGGTTACAGCGACAAGCCAAGTGCCTGGACGCGCATGGGGAAAGCCAACGTCATGCTCGATAACCTCATTGCAGAGGGAAAAGCAAAACCCATGATCGTGGTGATGCCGTGGGGCTATGGCGACATGCAGATGATTGCTCGCGGCTGGGCTGCGTGGAAAGATCCGCAGTTGATCGCCAGTAACTTCATGAAATTCTCCGATGCCCTCTTCAAGGAAGTTATGCCGCGCGTGCAGCAGGAGTATCCGGTCTCAGACAAGCAGGAGGACCACGCCATCGCCGGCCTGTCCATGGGCGGGGCTGAGAGCTTACTCGTCGGGCTGAACCATCCCGACTACTTCGCGTATGTAGGCGGCTTCAGCGCGGGTGGGCTGGGGGAGGGCCCCTATGCTCCGGTGTTTCCAGGCATCACATTGAAGACCGCGGCACAGATCAACGATGAACTGCGCGTGCTCTGGATCGCCTGCGGGACCGAGGATGGCCTTTTCCCGCCCAACCAACACCTCATCGCGTGGCTGCAGCAGCAAGGCCTGCGTCCCGCGGCGATTCAAACTCCGGGGCGTCATGTATGGATGGTCTGGCGCAATAACTTCAGCAACTTTGCGCCGCTCCTTTTTCAGGCCCAGCCGAAACAGGATTCTCAGTAGCAGCGCGACATTTCGCAGACCTGCCCGCAATCAGAAGTTGAACCGCAGCTCAAACTGAACCCGCCGGTTGTTGCCGTACGAGGGCAGCATCGGATCCGTTGCCGACGAAAGCGTATTCGACTGGTTAAACAGCGGCGAGCTCAGGTTCCCCGTCGGCAATCCGCGATTGTCATGGTTCAGCAGGTTCCGTGCCGTCACGCTCGCTGTCAGGTGCGGTCCCGTCGGCGTGTGCGGAAGATAAAACCATCCCGGACGCATCTGCGCCGCCGGCGTCACCCCGCCAGGTTCCGCGCGGTGAAAGGCAAACGCGCGGCTCACCCGCAGATTCATCTCCATGAAGGCCGGGCCCTGCCCAAAGTTCCGCGGCAGAATCGCTTCGCCCGCTGCCGGGGACGGATCGAGCAGCCCATACGGCGTCTTCACCACACCCGGCCGCGTCGCATCCGTCGCAATCCCCGGCCGGTCGTTGTAAATCGAGTCGCCGTTGTTGTCGTGTCCCGTCGTGATGTTGAAAGGCGCACCCGAACGCACGATGAAGTAAGGGCTCATCGTCATGCCCAGCGGCCCCGGCAGCGTTCCGTTCACCACCGCATAGTGGTGGATGTCCGTCGCCGCGCGCCCATACTCCGCCGCCAGGTTGTTTTGGTTCACAGGAAACATCGACGCCCCATCCGTGTTGTCGAGAGCATGGGTCCATGTGTAATTCCCAAACAGCGCAAACCCGTTGCGATACTTCCTGCGCACTGACACCGTCACCTGCGTCTCGTTCAGGCTCCCCTCGGATTTGTACTGGTAGTTGTTTCCCGCCGCCGCGTTCGCCGCCACATTCGCGGAGTAGAGCAGATGCCTCCCTTGCGTGTTCGCCACCGTGATCCCGCCCACCGCCGCGCCCGGCAGCCTCTGCTCCACTGAGAGCGAGGACTGCATCAGGTAAGGCGCGCGCAGCGCAGGCGAAAGCGTCTCGATCGTCTGCGCCAATCCCTGCCCCGCAAACGCGCTCACCGGCGGCGCCGTCGGATAGAAATCCGGATCCGCCACGACAAACTGCTGCTGCGTCACGCCGTTGTAGCGCAGCGTATTTACATAGAGCTCCGGTAAGAACCGCTCGAAGAACATGCCGCTGCCGGCGCGAATCACCGTGCCGCTGTGCGGCCCGCCCGGCATCCATGCCACCGCCAGCCGCGGTCCCACATCCGTCCACCGGTGAATCGTGTTCTGGCCCTCCCAGCGCAGCCCCGCACTCAGCGTCAGCCGCTTGCTCACCCGCCAGTCGTCCTGCGCAAAGGCGCCAAAATCAAACTGCATCACGCTCGCCCCCGGCGCGCCCGTCGCTACCGTGTACTGCGACGCACCGCCGCCCAGCGCGCGAATCTGCGCCGGAGAAAGACCCATCCCCTCGAGCACCAGCGTCCGCCGGTAGCGCTCAAGCGATGAAATACTCGCCATCGCCGGCGCGCCCGTCGGCCCCAGCACCGGTTGCCCGGTCGTGCCCAGCACCGGCGCAACGCCCCCGGAAAATACATAGTCGCCGTTGAACTTCGTCGGCGCATCGTTCTGGAACGCCAGAAACCGCGCCTGCTCGCCCAGCTCAATCGTATGCGCCCCATGCACGTGCGACACATAATCCTGGATCTCGTACAACGACTGGTTCTGCGCAAACGCGCCCGCCGCCGCGCCGCCGCCGGTAAATGAATTCAGCACCGCAATCGTGGGAGCCGTGCTTGCCGGGCTGTCGGTCGCGCCCATCCGCAGATACTGAATGCGCAACTCGTTCACCGTCGCGCGATTCAGCGCGGTCGTCGCGGAAACCTGCATGTCCTCGGTCTGCAGGTTCGAGCCGTACGCGCCCGTCCCCAGCACAAATCCGCCCGGCCCGGTGCCCGCCGCCGTGTCGCGCGTGTACTCAAACCGCGTCGTCAGCGTCGTGTTCTCCGTCGCCTGAAAATCCACCCTCCCGCCCGTTGAAAGATTTTGCGCTGGAATCAGCAGTGTCTGGCTCAGCGCCAGCGGTTGCAGCGCCCCGCTCAGCACCTGCGCATTCACCACCGCGTTGTTCGTCGCAATCCGATCCTGAAAATCCAGAAAGTACGAGAGCTTCTGCGTCAGCGGCCCGCCCACGCTGCCCGTAATCAGTTGCGCCCGGTACGGCGCCTGCGTTGTTGCAAACGGATTGCGCGAGTCCAACGCCACATCGCTGATCCGGTACGCAAACTCCCCGTGCACAGGGTTCGTGCCCGGCTTCGTCAATACCTCAATCCGGCCCAGACCCACGTGATCGAACTGCGCGGAGTAGGGGTTCTGGTTGATCTTGATCTGCCGGATCGCGGCCTTGGGCGGCAGTTTCTGCCCCTTGAAGCCATCCGTGTACAGCTGCACGCCGCCCGAAGGCGAAGGTCCCACCATCGCCAGAAGATCCTCCATCAGATCATCCGGATCGTCCGGCAGCGACTCCAGATCCTGCTCCCCCAGCACAATGGCGCCCGCATTCGCCTCCGGATCGGCGCTGATCAGCGGCTCGTCGTCCGCATGGACCACCACGTCCGCGGTCGTCGCCGCCACCTTCAGCGCAAAGTCCGCCGTGCTTGCCGCGTCCATCACGCGCTGCTCCGCGTCGCTCGCGGCAAAGTTCTCCGCTGCCGCATGAATCGTGCACTTCGTTCCCACAGGCAGTTGCAGCACATAGCTGCCATCGCTCCCGGTTGTGGTCTGCGCCGGCCGGTGGCCGCACAGCGCCGCCACGCGCGCGCCCGCTATCGCGCCGCCATTCTCGTCCCGCACCGCACCGCGCAGCGCCATCGTCGGCCCCGCCTGTGCCCACCCACTCGTCGCCGTCAGCAGCACCGCCGCCATCCGCAAGCGTCGTTCCAGTCGTCTCTTCATGCAATTCGCTCTGCCGGCGCCCGGTGATAGTCCAGATACCACCACGCGAATCGTTCAATGCCTTCTTTCAGGCAAATCGATGGCCGGTAGCCTGTCAGCTCCATCAGCTCATCCATGCACGCATACGTCTCCGGCACATCCCCCGCCTGCATCGGCAGGTATTCCCGCAGCGCGCGCTTCCCAAGGCTCGCCTCCAGCACTTCAATGAAATGCAGCAGTTCTTCCGGCCGGTTGTTCCCGATGTTGATCACGCGGCTCCGCGCGTTGCTCAACAGCGTCCCGCCGCTCGACTCGAACAGCGGCGTCTCAGGCGCCAGCGGCAGCAGCCTCACGATCGCTTCCACCACGTCGTCCACATACGTAAAGTCGCGCCGCATCGCCCCGTGGTTGTAGACCTTGATCGGCCGCCCCGCAAGAATCGCATCGGCAAACTTGTAGTACGCCATGTCCGGCCGGCCCCACGGCCCATACACCGTAAAGAACCGCATCCCCGTAACCGGCAGCCCATATAGATGGCTGTACGTGTGCGCCATCAGCTCATTGGCGCGCTTCGTCGCCGCATAAAGGGAGATCGGACAATCCACCGCATCCGCTGTCCGGAAGGGAATCGCCGTATTGGCCCCGTACACTGAGCTCGACGACGCATAAAGAAAATGCCGCACATCGGCGCCATGCGCGCACGCTTCCAGCAGGTTTACAAATCCCGCAAGGTTGCTCTCCACATACGCGCCGGGATTCTCCATCGAGTAGCGCACCCCCGCCTGTGCCGCCAGATGCACCACGCACTCCGGCCTGGCGCGTTCCACCAGTTGTCGCACCGCGCCCCCATCGGCCAGTTCCGTGCGCTCAAACAGGAAGCGGCTATGCTGCTCCAGTTGCGCCAGCCGCGCTCGCTTCAGCTCCACCGCGTAGTAGTCATTCAAATTGTCCAGGCCAAACACCACATGGCCATCCTTCAGCAGCCGCTGCGCCGTGTGATACCCCACAAAACCCGCCGCTCCCGTCACCAGAACTCTCATACCGCTTCTCCTGCCGGGCATCCCGTCGCCTGGAATGTATTCACTGCCTGCAGCACCGGGTGCTCGGCCGTGCGCGGCAAGTGCACCACGCTCAGCCCTTGGCATGGCCCAAGGCTCGGCGGCGTCTCCAGGTCGTCCCATCGCATCGACCGCTGCACAACCTCGCGCAGCGCCTCGCCGCGTCCCGTGATCAGCAGGTTTACAACCTCATTTGGCCGCTGCCGGCTCAGTTGCCGCTCAATCGCTCCCCGCAGCCCCGCCTCTGTGCACGTCTCGATCGTGGACCGCCGCCGGTACCGCAGCAGCCGCATCGCCGCCGTCACGCCCTCCTGCCCCGCCGCCAGCGCACGGTGGATCGGCAGCCGCTCAATCATCTGCGCCAGCGTCTCTTCCTCTTCGACACGCACCCGCTCGTCGGCGCTCGCCACCAGCAGCAGCCGCAGGCCATCCTTGCCGTCCTTCAGCTTGGGCAGCTTCGCTTCGATGTGGCTCATCTCGTTCAGTACGTCAAGATGCAGCCGATCGGGCCAGCTATGCGCCGTCACACAGCTCAACCCACCATGCGAAATCTGCAGCGTGTTGAAGCTGCGAATACTCAGTCGCAATGCCGCCAGCAGCATGATCCGCGCCGGCCCGCCGTGCGTCACCAGCAGAATGCTCTCGCCCGCCTGCGTGCTCAGCAGTCTTGACAGGAAGCGATGCACGCGCTGCTCCATCTCCAGCACCGGCCACCGCTCCTTGCCCTCTGCATCCCGCAACGAAAAATTCCCGGGACTCTCGTGAAACCGCCGTAGCTGCTCCGGATAGCGCTCCCGCACTTTCGCATACGTCAGTCCCTCCCAGCCGGGCAGCTCCGTCTCGCGCAGCGCCTCGGCCACTTCCGGCGCCGGCACGCGCTCCCCCTGCTGCAGCGCGCCTCGCACCAGCTCCGCCGTCTGCACCGCGCGGCGCAGCGGGCTTGTGTATACCGCGTCAAGCCCTTCGCACGCCAGCCGCGCGCCCGCGCACTCGGCGCTGTGAATGCCCTCCGCCGTCAGTTCGCTCTCCGCCCCGCAGCCTTGAAACGTCTGCGCGTCATTCAGCGTGCTCCGCCCGTGGCGCAGAATCCAAAGCCGAGTTGGCTGCACCGCCCGCTCACCCTGCATGTACAACCTCCTGTTGCATACCCATAGGTGCGCGTTGCATGTACAGAGCCCGGTAGCCCCCGCCGCGGCGCATCAGTTGCTCATGCGTCCCCTGCTCCTCCAGCCGCCCATCGCACAGGTAGAGAATCCGGTCCGCATCCTGCGCCTCGCCAATCTCGTGCGTAATCGTCAACGTGGTCCGGCTCGCGCTCAGCTCGCGCAACGCGCTCAACACAAGGTCCCGGTTCTTGCTGTCCAGCCCGGTCGTCGCCTCATCCAGCAGCAGAATCGAGGAGTCCCGCAGATACGCCCGCGCAATCGCCATCCGCTGCCGCTGACCGCCGGACAGCGTCGCGCCGCGCTCGCCCACCTGCGTCGCATAGTCGCTTGACATCCGGTGGATGAACTCCGCCGCGCGTGCCTTCACCGCCGCGCGGCGTATCTGCTCCTCGCTCGCGCGCAATGAGCCCAGCCGGATATTCTCCGCAATGCTGCCCGTGAACAGCACCGTCTCCTGCATCACCACCGCAATCTGCGCGCGCAGGCTTTCCAGGGTGAGATTGCGGATATCCTCTCCATCCACGCGGATCACCCCCGCCTGCGGATCGTGGAAGCGCATCAGCAGCGCCGCCAGCGTCGACTTCCCGCTGCCCGAGGGCCCCACAATCACTCCCCGCTCCCCGGCCCGCAGCGTAAACGAAACGTCCTTCAGCACAGGGTGCCCAGGGCGATACGCAAAGCTCACACCCTCAAACCGAATCTCGCCTCTCAGCCGCGGCGCGGTGATTGAGCCGATCGTGTTCGCGATCGTGGGTGTCTCGGCAAACAGCGCAAGCACGCGGCCGCCGGACGCCAGCGCCTTGGCAATCCGCGCGAGATACTTCGCCGTCTGCCGGATCGGCTTGAACGAGTTCCGCAGATAGCTGATAAACACAATCAGGTCGCCCGCCGTCAGCTTGCCGTCCAGAACGCTCTTAGCCCCCAGCAGCAGCACACCCGCCGTCGCCAGCGCGGCAAACAGATCCACCACGCCTGCCAGCCGCGATGAAAGCTGCTGCGCCCGGTTGCCTTCCATCAGGCTGCCCTGGTTGTCGCCGCTGATGCGATGAACAAATTCCTCCTCCAGCCCATACGCCTGGATCGTCTGGATTGCGCCCATCGCCTCCGCTGTAATCGCTGCAATGCCTCCATCCCGCTTGCGCTGTTCCCGCGCCACCCGCTGGATCCGCTTCGTCGTCCGCGTCACCACGATGTAGAACGCCGGAAACACAGGCAGCACCAGCACGCCAAGCCGCCAGTTCATCCCCAGCATCACCGCCACCATCGCCAGCAGCACCAGGCTCCGCGTCAGGAAAGGAAGCAGCGCCGACACCGTCACATCGCGCAGCCGGTCGATGTCTGCCGTCACGGACGCAATCAGGTCGCCCGTCTTGTGCCGACGATGGAAACTCATGTCCAGCGATTCAAGATGACGGAACAGCCGCAGCCGCAACTTCGTCAGGACCTTTGACGCCGCTATGCCAAGCGCCACGCTGCTCAGATAGTCGAACAGTCCGCCCAGCGCGCTGAAGACAACCATGCTGCCCGCGGCCAGCACGATGAGCGCCATCCGATGCCCCGCCTCCCATGCGGTGATCGAGATGCCAAGCAAATAGACCTCTTTGGCGCGCCCGTGCCCGTGCCGGAAGATCGCGTCATAGATAAACTTCAGAGGCCATGGCTCAAGCAGACGAAAGGCCACCGTCAGCAGCACGGCAACCGCCGATGAAGCCAGAAGATTGCGCTCCGCCGCTGCATCGCGTCCGCACAGCCGCATCAGGCCGCTTCCAATGCGCCATGTCTCCGCCCGCGCCGGCGTCTGCTGGCTCGCGGCCTTCATGCGCTTGCCTCCCCGCAGACCGCGCGTCCCCGTTGCTTCTGCCTCGGCTCATTCATGCCGGTCATTACCGCCGCCAGCAGCTTTTCGTGCGCACGCCGCGCGCTTGCCTTTAGGGTGAAGTCGGCTTCTACGCGTTGCCGCGCCCGTTTCACAACCTCCGCCGCCCGCTCGCGATGCGTCAGCACATATTCGATCGATGCCGCCAGAGCCTCCGGCTTGTGCGGATCGACAATCCATCCCGTCTCCTCGTGCCGCACCAGCTCGGTAATTCCGCTGATATTCGTGGTCACAACGGGAACACCCGCTGCCATCGCCTCGAACAGCACATTGGGAATCCCGTCGCGATCGCCGTTCTCCAGCACCACGCACGGCAGGGCAAACACCGCGGCGCGCCGGTACTGCTCCACCACCTCCGGCTGCGCCAGCCTGCCCGGCATCTCGATCACGGCTTCGAGCCCAAGCTCCCTGCGCAGTTGCTTCAGCGCCGCTTCCTGTTCGCCGTAGCCCACGATCACGCAGCGCATCCTGCAATTTCTGTCGCGAAGGATCGCGCACGCACGGATCAGATCCTCCAGACCCTTCTTCGGTGAGAACCGTCCCACCGTCAGCACCGTTGAAATCGCTTCGGGCTCCCGCGCCGCCTCGCCGCGGCCTTTCACCGCAAACCGCGCCGTATCGATCCCGTGATATGCAAGATGAATTGCCGCACCCGGCCCGGCAATCGCCCGCAGATGCCCCTCGTTGAAGGCCGTGCACGTCATCACCGCGGTCGCCGCGCGAATCCTCCGCTCCAGATCCCGCGCGTCGCTGGTGTAGATGTCCTTCGCATGTGCCGTAAAGCTGAATGGAATCCCCGTCAGCCAGTGCACAATCTCGGCAAGCGCCGTGGGCAGGTTCGCAAAGTGCGCGTGCAGATGCGTGATTCCCTGCTTCTCCAGCTCCCATGCCAGGCACGCGGCTTGAAAGAAATGCTTCCTGCGCGGCTCCGTCGCGCTCGTAAAATACCGTGCCAGCGCCTGTGCATACCGCACCGGCCGCTTCGTCAACATTCCAAGATTCGCCGCCAGATTCTTCAAGGGCTCCAGCAGAGAGGCCTCCAGTTGCAGCCCCGGCACGTAATACACCGGCGCCTTCACACGTGCCACGCCCGGATGCACCGGCTCCTTCGCCGGCTGCTTCAGCGCGTAGATGCGCAGTTCCCAGCCCATCTCTTCGAGCCCCAGAATCTCGTTCAGAATGAAGGTCTCCGACAAGCGCGGAAAGGTCTTCACCAGAAAACCGACACGTACGGCAACCCTCGTCATAGAAGCTCTTCCTCAGTCACGAAGCCTGTTGATTTGAAGCCGGGTAGTTTTGAAGTCCGGTTGTTGCGCGCCCGGATGAAAGCGCTATGAAGCAGCTGCGTCCACAAACGGTTCGCCGACTTCCCACTCCGGCAGCCTCGCCTGTGGCATTTGCATCTCTTGTGCGGATATCCGTCCGCCGATCTGGCGAATAAGGCGCGCGATCCGCGGCAATGCGCCCATGTCCAGTCGCCATTCGCTGCGGCCATGCCGGTGCGCATCGTCCAGTTGCGTCAGCACCGCGTCCGCCACCGCGTCGGCTCGCAGCCCATGCGGAGAGAGCGCAACATACGGCCCATATTCAGCCATGCGCTCCATGCGAATCAGTTGCTCCATCACCGGCGCCGTGCGCGGCACCATCACCGCGCGCTTGTTCAGCGTCGCCAGCTCGCACACGGTGTTGTATCCGCCCATCGAGATCACCACGTCCGCCGCATGCATGTAGCTCATCATGTCCGGCACAAACTCGAGCACGCGCGTGTACGGCGCATTCGCGGCCGCTGTGCTCAGGCGCTTGCGTTGCGCGGACGGCAGCTCCGGTCCCGCCACCACCACCATGTGCGCGCCGCGCTCAGTGTGCAGTCTGCGCGCGGCTTCCATGCTCCGCAGCATCAGCGCAAACCCATCCTCGCCGCCGCCCGCCGTCGCCAGCACCAGGGCGGCTCCGCTTCTCACGCCCAGCTCCGCGCGCAGCTTCGCGCTGTCTTCAAGCGCCTCATGGCGCGCCACGTAGCCGCAGTACATCACCTTCCTGCAGATCGCAGGCGGAATCCGGTACTCCGCGCACACATCGAAAACGCCTTGCGAGCCAAGCACCAGGATGCTGTCGTAGTACCAGTGCAGCACGTTGTTGTAGCCGCGCTTCGTCCACTCTTCCGTCGTCTTCGCCGGCGCATCCAGAATGTCGCGCAGCACCAGGCTCACGTGCGTCTCCGGCAGCGCACAGCGCACGTGCCGCAGCGCCGGCTCCAGTTCGCCCGCCAGTCCATCCGGCTTCTTGTCCACCAGAATCACGTCTGGGCGAAACGAGAGGACGGTCGAGAGCAGCAGCTCCCGCCGCAGCCGAATCACCTCATCGGCCTCCATCGGCAGAAACTTAACGCCCAGCTCACCCGTATCTGACCGCTTCAGGCACGGCAGCTTGATGTAGTCGATTCCCTCGGCCACGCGAAAGCTCTGCAGCATCGGCGACCCGGACACAATCAGGATCGACAAATCTTCGACCGTCGCATGCAAGTGGTGGCAGATCGCCAGCATGCGCCGAATATTGCCCAGCCCAAACGTATCGTGCGAGTAAACCATCAGGCGCATAACGTCCGGCCCTCCGCGCGGCGCGACGGTGCCTCGTTCCGCGCCGTCACCGCTCTCCTCTCGCGAGGCATCGTGCCCGCCAGCACCGCCGCCGCGCGGCGCTTCCGGTGCAGCAGCTTCAGAATCTGCGCGCTTGTCTTCGCGCCGTCCATCTGCGGCGCCGCCACCGGCAGCGGATCGCCCAGCGCCTCTTCAATGCGCCCTGCAAGACGCCCATTCAGCAGATCCCAGGTATCGAGCGCGCGGATTTGCCCCTTCCCCGCAAGGCTTTCCACGCGCATCCTCTGTTCGGTGTCGCCGTTCGGCTCCGCCGCATGGACCAGCGCCTGCGTCCGCGCCGCCTGCAGTTCCATCACCGTGTTGTATCCCCCCAGGCTCACTGAAAGCACAGCCCGCTCCAGCAGCTTGCGCAAAAAGGGGAGATCGTGCACCAGGCGCACGCGGTCCATCCCCGCGGCCATGCCTTCGTATCGCGCATATACATCCGCCGGCGCCAGCGGACCCGCGCAGATCAGAATCCGGTGCGGGAAGCGCCCGCACACTGCCGGCGCCGCTTCAAGCGCCGCAAAGGTCAGTTGCTGGCCCGCATGGAGCCTTCCGCTGCCGCAGCTCACCACGATGAACTCCTCGCCGCCCAGCTCCCGCTCCACAAACATCCGCGCCGCGGCATCCAGCGACTCCGCCTGCCCGCCGCGCTCATCCGCAACTACATAGCCCGTGTGCATCACCGCCGGACGAAGCTCCGCCGCTAGACCGAACGTAGCCTGCAACGGCTGCATCAATTCATCGGAGTGCACAAGCACCACATCGTAAAAGTGATTCACGATCTTAAGCACGCGCCGCTCGTGCGCTTCCTGGTCCCGCTTGCGCACCAGAATGTCTCGCACGCTTGCTGCGATCAGCGGCCGGTGCTCTGCATTCCGTGCGCGTTCCAGCAGCGGCAGCAATTCAAATCCAAACTTCTTGCGGCCAAACGGATACATCTCCGTAATCAGCGCATCTGGCGCAAAGGCATCGAACAACGCCAGCAGTCGCACCGTGCGGCGTACCTTGGTTTCATTCAGACTGTGCTCATCCCCGCACGTTGACAGCGTCTTGTACTCCGGATCGGATCGCAGCGCTTCAAGCTGCTCCACCTTCACCGCCGACGGAAACATGAAGTCGCGCGGCACATCGCCGCCAACTACCAGCAGCACATCCCATCCATCCGTGCCCAATGCGCGCGCCAGTTCCGTGCTGCGAATCAAGTGCCCGATTCCTGCCAGATGCTGGCAATACAACATCGCTCGCGCTCGCATATCGTCTCCTTACTGGCTATAGGGCGCACTGCGGCGCGGAAAATATAGGCAGGGCACTCTTTTCCGTAAACGCACCGTGAATTCCGCGCGATGCGCACAGCGCCGGATGCGCACTTTGGCCGGTGATACAATCTGCGCGATGACGCCCTTGCTTTCCGTTCAGGATCTGTCCCTCGATTACGGTCCAACCCGCGAAGGCACTGTCCCTGTTCTGCAAAGCGCAAGCCTGTCGATGGAGCCGGGCGAGATCGTCGGCCTCCTTGGCCCCAGCGGCTGCGGCAAAACCTCTCTCCTGCGCTGCATCCTCGGCGTGCCTGCGCCCGCTGCTCGCATCCGCTGCGCCGCGCTTCGCTTTGAAGACCGCGATCTCCTCGCCATGTCGATGTCAGAGAGGCGCACGCTTCGCTTTCGCCGCATGGGCTTCATCTTTCAGGATCCGGCCGGCAGGCTCAGCCCCTTTCGCCGCGTGCGCTCGCAGTTGCGAGATATGTTGCCCCGCGCCACGACACGCGCCGATCTGCTTCATGCTCTCGCCGGCGCGGGCTTCAGCGATCCCGAATGCACTGCCGCGGCTTACCCGCATCAGTTAAGTGGGGGAGAGGCCCAGCGTGTCGCCATCGCGCAGGCACTCGCTGTGCAACCATCGCTGCTCCTCGCAGACGAGCCCTCTTCCGCGCTCGATACCGTCACCCAGCGCCACATCCTCGATCTGCTGCTCCGTATGCGCGCGCTGCGCCGCACCGCCATGCTCATCGTCAGTCACGATCCAGCCCTGCTCGCTGCCATCGCCGACCGCATCCTCAGCCTCCAAGCCGGCGCCCTCGCGGACTACGTGCCTTCGCACGCATCGCGTCCCGCGCCGCCGGCGCTCGCCGGTCACAGCCAGGCTGCACCACTGCTGCAGGTGCGCCATCTGCGGTTCGCACACGCCACCCATCGCCTCTGGCCGCACACCGTGCGCACCACGCCCATCCTGCGCCAGGTGAGCCTCAGTCTCGCGCCCGGCGAGTCTCTTGCCATCGTCGGCGCATCCGGCTCCGGCAAGTCCACACTCGCGCGCTGTCTTGCGGGAATTGAATCCCGCTATTCCGGTGAGATCCTCTTCGCCGGCGCGTCTCTCGATCCGCCTCGCTCCCTCGCGTCCCGCGCGCAGATACAGCTCGTCCTGCAGGACACAGTCGGCGCCCTCAACCCGCGCCTCACCATCGCAGAGATCCTTGCTGAACCGCTCCGTATCCACGCCCGCAACCGCGGCACGCCGCGCAATGTCGCAGAGCGCATCCGGCAGATGTTCGCGGCCGTCACGCTCCCCGCCACCTGTCTCACGCGCCGCCCGCCGCAGCTCAGCGGTGGTGAGCGCCAGCGTGTCGCCATAGCCCGCGCCCTCATGCTGCAGCCTTCGCTGCTCTTGCTCGATGAAGCACTCGCCGGCCTCGATCGCGCACTGCAGGACTCCATCCTCGAGCTGCTTGACCGGCTCCGCGCGCAGATGCATGTCGCCTGCATCCACTTCACCCATGACCTCGGCCGCTTCCTCCGCTCCGCTGATCGCATCGCTCTCCTGCACCAGGGCCATATCGTCGAGTGCCATCCCGCCGCGGATTTCGCGCGCCTCGCAGAGCACCCCGCCGCCTTGCAGCTTCTTCATGCCATCCTGCCGGAACCCGGAGGGCCATGATCTCCTCTCTGGCAACACGTCTCGCTCACTCGCTCGGCTCGCTCCTGGCTGTCTCGCTGCTCTGCTTCGCGCTCCTGCGTGCCGCGCCCGGCGACTACTTCACCACCCTGCGCCTTGAGCCCGGCCTTTCGCCGCAAACCCTGCGGTCCATCCAGCAGCAGGCCGATCCCCGCTCTCCCATCGTCCGTCGTTACGCGCTCTGGTGCGCATCCGCGCTTCACGGCGACTTCGGCCAGTCCCTCGCCTATCACATGCCCGTCCGTGCCTTACTCGCAGAGCGCATCGCAAACACGCTGCTGCTCAGCGGCGCGGGGCTGTGCGGCGCATGGCTTCTCGGTCTTCTTCTCAGCACACTGCGCGGTCGGCCCGCCGCGCTCGTGCGCCTCTTCGCTTCACTTCTCTGGTCCATCCCCGATCCCGTCCTCGCCTTTCTCCTGCTCTGGACCGCGCTGCGCCTGCACGCCCTCGCGCCTCTGCCCATCGGCACAACCAGCCCAACCGCCTCATGGACGCAGTGGAGCAATTTCGTCCGCCAGCTCGCGCTCCCCGCCTTGGCCATGGCGCTTGGTTATTTGCCCCTCGTGCTGCGCCATCTGCAGGGCGGCTTTGATGCGGCGCAGCACGCGCCCGCTGTTGAAGCCGCGCACATGCATGGCCTGCCGCCGCGCATCGTACTCTTCCGTTACATCCTGCCTGAGGCCGCCAATCCCCTCATCTCGCTCTTCGGTCTCGGCATCGGCTCGCTGCTCAGCGCATCGTTGTTTGTTGAAGTTCTCTTCGGATGGCCCGGCCTCGGTCAGCTTCTGCTCAACGCCATCCTCATGCGCGATACCAATGTCGTCGTCGCCGGCGTCTTCTGCTCCGCGCTCCTGCTCATCCTCGGCAACCTCCTCGCGGACCTGCTTCTCTGGCTTCACGATCCCCGCCTGCGCGAGGCCGCATCATGACGCTCCCCCGCGCCGCCCTCATCTTCCTAGTCCTCTACTCCGCGCTCTTCGCCTTCGCGGGCTTCTTCGCCACTGCGGACCCGGCGGCCATCGACGCCTCGCTCCCGTATCTGCCGCCTGAAGGCATTCGCTTCACATCGCCCGCCGGACAATTCCATCTGCGTCCCTATCTCGTGCGGCCGCAGCCCGTCCCCGGCCAGTTCGCCGTCTACACCCGGCGGGGCGCGGCATTCATACCGCTGAAGTTCTTCGTCACCACGGCCTCTGCAGACACCACCGTCGACGCATCCCCAGGCAGCCTCCATCTCTGCGGCATCAGCGGCGGCGCGCCTCACTTCCTTGGCACAGACGAGTTCGGCCGCGACGTCTGGTCCCGCCTCCTCTACGGCGGACGCACCACCCTCGCCATCGGCCTCACCGCATCGCTCGCGGCCTCGCTCCTCGCTCTTGCCGTCGGTCTCATCGCCGGGTCCGCCGCGCCCTGGCTTGACACTCTCCTCATGCGCCTCGTGGAGACCATGATCTCCGTCCCATGGTTCTATCTGCTACTCGCCGTGCGCGCCTTGCTGCCTCTGCGCGTCTCGCCCTGGGTCGCTGTGGCCGCCAGCACCGCCCTCATGGCCGCCATCGGCTGGGCGCGTCCCGCCAGAATCCTCCGCGGCGTCACCATCGCCGCGCACCAGCGCGCCTACGTCACCATGGCGCGGGCCACGGGTGCCTCACCCTGGCAGATCGCGCGCTGGCACACTCTCCCCGACCTCGCACCGCAGGCCATCACCCAGTTCACCGTCCTGCTGCCCCAGTTCATCGCCAGTGAGGTTGCGCTCTCCTATCTCGGCCTCGGCGTCACTGAACCTCTCGTCAGTTGGGGCGTCATGCTCACCGCCGCGCAGCATTTGTCAACATTCGTTGAATATCCATGGCTCATCTCTCCCATCTGGACAATGATTCCCTTTTTCTTCTCTGTACACGTCCTCGCCGATCGCGCCGGTTCCCTTCGCCCGCTTACGTTGCCTTCCCTTTCGCGTCACTGGTATAAGTTGCCTCGTTAGAAGGACCACCGTGAAAGCCGCGTTCGTTTTCCCATCTCTCCCCTCCGCGCGCGTCGCTCTGTTTCTCGCTGCATTCGCTTTCAGTGCTGCGCTCGCGCTGCCCGCGTGCCCTCAGGCGTTGCGCATCTCCTCGCTCCGCGGCGCTCCCGGCGGCCATCTCAGCGCATCGCTCCGTGCTGAACCCCGCACCCTCAATCCCGTCTTCGCCACTGACAGCGCCTCGCGCACGGTCACCTCCATCCTCAACGCCGATCTGCTCCACATCAATCGCGCCACCGATGCCGTCGAGCCCGCGCTCGCCAGCTCCTGGCAGGTCGGCCGCGACGGGCAGTCCTACCTGCTTCATCTGCGCCACGGCGTACGATTCTCTGACGGCTCGCCCTTCACCGCCGACGACGTGCTGTTTTCCTTTCGTGTCTATCTCGATCCCAAACTGAACGCGCCTCAGCGCGATCTGCTCATCATCGACGGTCGGCCGATCCGCGTCACCAGGCTTGGCCCCGATCTCGTCCGCTTCGACCTGCCCCGTCCCTACGCCGCCGCCGCACGACTCTTTGACGGCATCGCCATCCTGCCCAGTCATCTGCTGCAGCCGCTCCTGCAGGCCGGCACCCTCGCCAATGCCTGGACCCTCGTCACTCCCCCCGCGCAGCTCGTCGGCCTCGGTCCGTTCCGCCTCCGCAGCTACCGCCCCGGACAGTCCCTCGTCCTGGAGCGCAATCCGTATTACTGGAAGCAGGACGCCGGCAGTCGCCCACTCCCGTATCTCGATGAGGTCGATTTTTCCTTCGCATCCAATCAGGACGCTGAAGCCATTCGCTTCACCGCCGGCCAGCTCGACCTCATCTCGCGCCTCACCGCGGACACCTACTCCTCCCTGCAAAAGCTCTCCAGCTCCAATCTCATCCGTGAGCTTGACGGGGGGCCCGGACTCGAATTCGATCTGCTCCTCTTCAACCTCAACGCCGATCTCGCCGCCCATCTTCCGCAGGCCGCTCACACGCAGACCTGGTTCCTCCAGCAGCCCTTTCGTCAGGCGCTCTCTCTCGCCGTCGATCGTGCAGCTCTCGTCCATCTCGTCTTTCAGGATCACGCCGTCCCGCTCGCCTCGCCCGTCACGCCGGCCAGCGGTCAGTGGGCCAATCCCGCCCTGCGCCCCACCGCGCTCGACCTGCCTAGCGCCCGCCGGTTGCTCGCCGACGCCGGATTCCGCTGGCGCGGCGCGGCGCTCTATGATCGCGACGGCAATCCCGTCCGCTTCACCATCATCGCAACCTCCAGCAACCGCGCCCAGTCCGGCATCGCCACCCTGCTCGCACACAACTTCGCCGCGCTCGGCATCGATGCCTCGGTCGTCCCCCTCGAATTCCGCAGCTTCCTCCAGCGCATCACCCAGTCCCACGACTATGACCTGGCCGTCATGGCTCTCAGCGCCGGAGACACTGACCCCAACGGCAACATGAGCCTCTGGCTCTCCAGCGGCAACCTCCACCTCTGGAATCAGGGCGAAGCCCAGCCCGCCACACCATGGGAAGCCGAGATCGACAGCCTCATGCGGCAGCAGATGACCCTCACCGATTTCCGTCAAAGACGCGCGGCCTACTTCCGCATCCAGTCAATCTACGCCGCGCAGCTCCCGTTCCTCTCGCTCGTCTCGCCCAACATGCTCGCCGCCGTGCGCGCTCCGCTGGCAGGCGCCGCTCCGGGGCCCCTGGACCCGGGAATGCTTGATAACATTGCTTCTTTCTACTGGCGCAAGGGACCTTGACCGAGGAAACCGCCAACCCGAAGCTGCCCGCCGCTGCCCGCCGCGTCCATACACGGCTCACTGCGCCCTCGCCCTCATGGGACGATACCCGCCTGGTGCGCGCCTGTCTCGACGGCGACGCCGATGCATGGACCGCCCTGATCGCCAAGTACCAGCGCATGATCTACAGCGTGCCCATGCGCTACGGCGCGCAGCCGCAGGACGCTGCCGACATCTTTCAGCAGGTCTGCGTCGAGCTCTTTTCCAAGCTCGCTGATCTGCGCAAAGTCGAGTCTCTCCGCTCCTGGCTGCTCACTGTTGCCTCCCACCAGTCGCTCCGCTGGAAGCAGATGCGCATCCGCAACGATCTGCCTCTCGACTCGCAGGACGACGGGCAGCCGCCCATTGAAGTCATGGACGCCGCGCCGCTCGCCTCCGAGCAGCTCGTGCAGATCGAGCTCCAGCAGGCCCTCCGGGAATCCGTCGACAGGCTCTCCGGCCGCTGTGCCACGCTCATTCGCATGCTCTTCTACGGGGATGAGGCACTGCCCTACGCGGATGTCGCACGCCGCCTCGGGCTCGCCACCGGCTCCATCGGCTTCATCCGCGGACGCTGTCTCGAACGCCTGCGCAGGCTGCTTGCCGAGACAGGCTTTCAATGAGCGCTCCAGCCTCGCCCGCGCCGCTCGCCGATGCCGCATCTAGATTTCCCTGGCTTGCCGCACTCGCTGAGGAGCAGGATGAAGCCCGCCGCATCGCCACCCTCGCCGCGCAGCACGCCGATTTCTCTGTCGAGCTCGTCGACGCGCTCTACCAGGGCGTCGTCACCTTCGCCCGCATCGACCTCCGCGCCGCCGGCCGCCTCGCCCACGCCGCCGCGCACGTCGCGGACGCGCTCCACCACCAGCCATCCCGCGCCGTCGCCCATCGCGCCCAGGGCCATGTCGCCTTCCTTACCGGCGACCATCCCACCGCGCTCCATCACCATCGCAGTGCCGTCGCCCTCTTTGAAGCTCTTGGCGACGAAATCCAGGCCGCCCGTGCCCGCATGAACCAGATTCAGCCCCTCGCCTACCTCGGCCATTACGACGAAGCCTACGCCCAGGCCCACGCCGCGCGCGCCGTCTTCCTCGCGCACCATGACCTGCTGCGCGTCGCCCGGCTCGACGTCAATCTCGCCAATGCCTACTACCGCCAGGACCGCCTCAGTGAGGCGCTCACCCTCTATCAGTCCGCGCGTCCGCAGATTGAAGCCTCTTCTGACGTGCAGGATCTCGCCGTCCTGCTGCGCAACATGGCCGTCTGCCACACCACCATGAACAACTTCGACCTCGCCGCGGAAACCTACCGCCAGGCCCGCGAAACCTGCGAGGCCAACGGCTTCCCGCTGCTCGTCGCCGAGGCCGATTACAACGTTGCCTATCTCCATTTCCTCCGCGGCGAATACACCCGAGCTATCGCGCTCTATCAGACCGCCCGCCAGCTCTGCGCTCGCCTCAACAATCGCTACCATCTCGCCCTCTGCGATCTCGACCTCGCCGAGCTCTATCTCGAGCTCAACATGTCGCAGGAAGGCGCGCAGCTCGCCGAGGCTGCCTACAAGGGCTTTGACGCCATCTCCATGAATTACGAGAAGGCCAAGGCCATCGCCTTTTCCGCCATCGCCGCCAGCCAGATCGGCGACCATCGCAAAGCCCTCAGCCTCTTCGCCCAGGCCCGCTCCATCTTCGTCGCCGAATCCAATCATGTCTGGCCCGGACTCATCGACTTTTACCGCTCCCTCGTCCTCCATGAAGAAGGCCGGCTCGATCAGGCCGCGCGCCTGGCGCGCCTCGCGCTCCGCAACTTCATCCCCACAAACCTGCAGACCAAGGCCGCCCTCGCCAAAATCCTCCTCGCACGCATCGCCCTCGAACAGAACCGGCCCGCCCGTGCTGTCCTCTACTGCCAGCGCGCACTCCAGCGCCTCAAGACCGCGCCCGCTCCCGCCATCGAGTTCCACGCCGTCGCTGTCCTCAGCGCCGGGCAGGAGACCCTCGGCCTCACCGCCCTCGCCTATGCCAGCCTCCAGCGCGCCAATCTCATCCTTGAAGACCTCCGCAGCCAGATCCTCGGCGAAGCCTTCCGCATCGGCTTCCTCAAAGACAAGCTCTCCATCTATCGCCGCCTCACCGCGCTCGCCCTCCAATTCGAGCCGCCCGAGACCCGCTACGAGACCGTCTTCTCCTTCATCGAACGCGCCAAATCCCGCTCCCTCGCCGATCTCATCAGCCTCGGCACCCAGGTCCTCCGCACCCAGGGCGCTGAAACCCTCCCTGAAGACCTTCGCATCGAGGACCTCCGCCTGCGCATGACCATGACCTATCGCCAGGCTGTCCGCGCAGACTTCCGCGCGGAACGCGACTCCGTCGACCGCATCCGCCAATATCGCGAGCAGTCAGGCGAATATGAGCGCCAGCTTGCCCTCGCCCGCGGCCTGCCCCCTGTCCAGCACAGCCGCCTCTCGCCACTGCTCAGCGCCGGCGCACTTTCCCTCTCTCAGGTCCTCGATAGCCTTGCCCCCAACGCCGCCATCGTCGAGTACTTCGAATGCAATGACCTCCTCCACGCCGCCCTGCTCCATCGCGGAAAGATGCGCGTCGTTCCCCTCTGCCCGCTCGAAAAGGTCAGCCCCTCGCTCAGCCTCCTCCAGTTCCAGCTCTCGCGCTACGAGCTCGGCTCCCTCCACCTGCGCCGCTTCCAGCGCGCCATGCAGGCCGCCACCGCGCAGCACCTCGCCGATCTCCATGCCGCCCTCATCGCGCCCCTCGATCTGCCTCCCACCGTCGACCACCTCATCCTCATTCCCCACGCATGTCTCCACGCCCTGCCCTTCCACGCCCTGCTCGATCGCTCCGCCCCCGATGCCCCCGTCGCGCTCATTGACCGCTTCACCATCTCCTACGCCCCCAGCGCCAGCGTCTACACCTGGTGCCGAAAGACCCAGCCCGCCAACTCCAGCCGCGCCCTCGTCCTCGGCATCCCCGATGCCGTCGCGCCCTCCATCCGCGAAGAGGCAGCCGCCGTCGCCGAGTCGCTCCCCGACGCGCGCCTCTTCCTCGGCAGCACCGCCACCCGCGACATCCTATGGCAGACCGGCCCTCAGAGCCGCTTTATTCACATCGCCACCCACGGCCTCTTCCGCCGCGACAACCCCATGTTCTCCTCCATCCGGCTCGGCGACACCGACCTCCACCCCGTCGATTTCTACAGCCTCCGTCTCTCCGCCCGTCTCGTCGCCCTCAGCGGTTGCGGCACCGGCCTCAACGCCATCGTCGGCGGCGATGAAATCCTCGGCCTCGTCCGCGGACTCCTCTACGCCGGCGCCCAGGCCGTCCTCGTCTCCCTCTGGGACGTCAATGACGCCGTCACCGCCCTCTTCATGAAATCCTTCTACCGCGAGCTCATGCTGGCTCCGTCCATCTCCGCCGCCCTGCGCAACACCATGCTCTCCATCCGCGCCGCGCACCCTGACCCCGCCTTCTGGGCGCCGTTCGTCCTCATCGGAGATGCGGAAAGCCCCGTCATGCCCCTGGCCGCCACGCCGGAAAGCGACCAGAAAGCGAAATTCTGACAGTTTTTTTCAGGATCCCTATATTTATTCCCCGCCGCCGTTCCCTAGCTCTATATGGAGGAGAACGGTTCCAACGGACCTATCCTTGCCAAGAGGTGTAGAAAGTGCAAAGACACTACGACATCACCGAGTGGCTCGATCATCTTCGCGGATTTGCCGATCGAGACCGCAACATTGCCTTGGAATCGCATCGCCAGCAGTGCGCGACCTGCAACGCCACCGCTGCCTGGCTCACCAAAACCCTCGCCGCAGCCGCTCTTGAGCGCACATCCGATGTTCCCGCCCAGGTCGTTCACAACGCCCGCGCCATCTTTGCCCTGCGCGGCCTCGATCAGATTCAGGTCCATCGCGGCATCCTCGCCCGGCTCGTCTTTGACAGCTTCCATCAGCCCGCACTCCAGGGCGTCCGCTCTGAGCAGCGCCTCGACGTGCGTCACCTCCTCTACGACGCCGACGGATTCGCCATCGACCTTCGCCTCGAACACGAGCGCACCACCCCCGCCGTCTCCATGATCGGCCAGATCCACCACGCGTCCGACTCTGACCGGCAGGTCGCTCACATGCCCGTCACCCTCGTGTCCAACGATCAGATCATCGCCAGCACTGTCTCCAACCAGTTCGGAGAGTTCACCCTCAAGTACCTCCCGCAGAGCTCCCTCTGCCTGCAACTTGGTGTCAACCCCAACGGTGAAACGCAGCCATAGAGCTGCCGCCGCAAAACAGGGCCTCTACTTGTTCCCTGCGCTGCAAATGGCTTGTCCCCAGCCTTCGCAGCCCTTCATTCTGAGGAGTTTCTCATGAAGTCTTCCACGCTATCCGCCGTCCTCATCGCACTCGCACTCGGTTCTGCCGCAAAGGCGCAGACAGCCTTCATCCTCCGCCCCGCTGCCACTGCAAGCGTCACCACCATTGCCGCGCGGCACAACCTCGCCGTCGTCCGGCCCCTTGACACCGCCGATTCTGTCTACCTCGTCACCGGCTCCGCCAGTGTGCCCGTTGCGCAGGTCGAGTCCGACGTCAGCTCTGACACCGACGTCACCGACATCGAGCCCGACCAGCCCACCGCCGTGCCCGAACTCACACAATCCACCGGCGTCATCCTCGATCAGCTTCCGCCCCCCACCGCCACCACCTACGCCGGCACCAGCGTGCTCGCCAGCTACCTCACGCAGCCTGCTGCACAGATCGTCAACCTCTGGACCGCCCAGACTGCCTTTCAAGTCACCGGCGCAGGCACCGTCGCCGTCATTGACACCGGCGTCGACCCCACCAGCACCGTCCTCGCGCCTTCCCTCGTCTCCGGCTATGACTTCATCCACAACACCCCCGGCATGGCCAGCGACTGGAGCGAACTCGGCCCCAACGCGCAGAGCGCTCTCCAGGCCTCCAATCCCAGCCCCGCATCCAAATCCGACATCGCGCTCCTCAATCAGTCCACCGGCGTCATCCTTGATCAATCCACCGGCGTGATTCTCGATCAGTCCACAGGAGTCATCCTCGACGGACAGATCCCCGCCGAGTTCGGCCACGGCACCATGGTCGCCGGCGTCATTCACCTCGTCGCCCCCACCGCAAAAATCATGCCCCTCAAGGCCTTCACCGCCGCCGGCACCGCCCAGCTCTCTGACATCCTCCGCGCCATCTACTACGCCGCGGACCACGGCGCGCAAATCATCAACATGAGCTTCACGCTTCTCCAGCCCTCTGAGGAACTCAACGACGCCGTCCAGTACGCCCACAACGCCGGTTCCATCTGCATCGCCGCCGCCGGCAACTCCGGTGCCGCGCAGGTGCCCAATCCCGCCAACCTCGACAAGGTCATGGGCATCGCCTCCACTTCGCTCCAGGACACGGTCAGCAAATTCACCAACTACGGCGACGGCGTCTTCCTCGGCGCGCCCGGTGAGAACATCATCACCACCTATCCCGGCAATAACTACGCCCAGGTCTCCGGTACCTCTTTCAGCACTCCCTTCGTCACCGGCGCCACCGCGCTCCTTTACCAGCTCCTGGCGCAGACTGACTTCGGAAACATGAAGGACAATCTCTCCCACGCCGTCTCCGTCTCCGACCTCATTGGCAATGGCCGCCTCGACATCAACCAGGCCCTCCAGGCCGCTGCCGCCGCAAGCAGCAGCGACAACTAGGGCCTGTTCACCGGCCTGGCTCTTCCCGCAAGGGAAGAGCCTCTGTTCCTCCCCGCGCGTCTCTCCTCGACAGCCGTTTCCCGCCCCAGCGCTCGCGCACAGTCGATCCGCGGTAAATTCTGTAAAATAGCCGTTGGCAACTTGGCACAAGCGAGGACGAACTCTATGGCAGTCTCTGCAATGGCCGGTATTCCGGCTCTCAAAGAACTCTCGGGCGACCTCAAGCGCCGCATGGACCAGGCCGTCGCCGGCTTCCAGGCCAACCTGGCCTCCACACGCACCGGCCGCGCCAGCGTACACATGCTCGATCAGGTCAAGGTCGACTACTACGGCACCCCGACGCCCATCAGCCAGCTCGCGCAGGTCTCCGCACCCGAGGCCCAACTCATCCTCATCCAGCCCTGGGACCCCAGCATCGTCACTGAAATCGACAAGGCCCTTCGCACCTCCGACCTCGGCTTCAACCCCCAGTCCGACGGCAAAGTCATCCGCGTCCCCATCCCGCCCATGACCGAAGAGCGACGCCGCGACGTCTGCAAGCACATCAACAAGGTGCTTGAAGAGCATCGCACCGCCGTCCGCAACGTCCGCCGCGACGGCAACGACGCCCTCAAGAAAATGGCGAAGGATAAAAAAATCAGCGAGGACGAAGAAAAGCGCGCCCTCGAAGAAGTCCAGAAGATGACCGACGAAGAGATTCGCCGCATGGAAGAACTCAGCCGCAGAAAAGAAGCCGAAGTCATGCAGGTCTGACGCAGGGGCGCGCTACCGCGCCCCATCCCTCCCGCGCCTCCACACCTGATCCACCAGTGTCCACACAATCTGCGCCGCGACCAGAACTGCGATCACCAGAATCGCTTTGTGCATCCCCTCGTTCCATCCACTCAGCGTCGCGCCCAGTTGTGCCCCATCTCGCAGCGGATTCCGCAGCACCAGCAGCGCACGGCCCGGCGCATACAGCAATACATTCAAGGGAATCAGCTCGATTGCCTTCACCGCCGCATGCCGCAGCCCGTGTTTCTTCTGCCACGTTCCCCGCGCAAGCTCGACGCAAAGCCACGCAAGTTGCACCGCGTGCGCCGCAACCACCCACCAGTAGAACGTTACCCACACCGGCGCCAATGCATAGGGTGAAGCCTGCCACAGCGCCGCACCCGGCCCCATCATCAGCCAGGGGTTCTGCGGAATCAGCAGCAGCCACACCAGAAACAGGAATCCAAAGACCGCCTCCGCCACCGCGTGCGCAAACGTCCGCTTGCGCTTGCCACGCTGTCTGGCCCGTTCTCGTTGCGCAAGGTCGATCTTTGGCAGACTCGCCGCGTGTTCTGCCAGACCCTGCCACTTCTGTGGATCCCGCGCCGAGCCATACTCGATCAGCGCAAAGATCAGCGTCACCCACGCCGCCACCCACAGCAGTACTCCGGGCAGCCGCACCAGCGCATCCACTACAGCCTGTGCATTCGGCGTCCCAGTCGCGAGCAGCACCAGGCTCACAATCGCGTAGATCATCGCCGCCCAGCCCAGCGCGCGCTCCATCACCAGCCAGTAGATGGGAAACATCTCGGGCCCGATGAGATACCGCTGCGCCTGGTAGCGCGCCGCCATCTGCAGCGGTGCTCCCAATTGCTTCAGCCAGTCCTCCATCTCCTTTGCCGTCAGGAGGCGCCCCAGTTCCGCTTGCTTGTCGTCGAGCTGCGCTTCCAGGTTCGCCCGCAACTCGGCCACAATGTCCTCACGCCGCGCGACGCGCAGATGCCGTCCCACCGCTTCCAGATACCGCTCCAGTGCTTCCATCACTCCCCCTTGCCTTGGCGGCGGATCGTTTCAATCGCCGCATTCAGGCTCTGCCACTCGGCGATCAGCAGCTCCAGTACTGGCGCGCCCTCCGCCGAAAGCCGGTAAAAGCGCTTGTTGCGCTTGTCCTCTTCCCGCCATTCGCTCGTCAGCAATCCCTGCGATTCAAGCCTCCGCAGCAGCGGATACAGCGTGTTCTCGTCAATCTCCATGCCGCGTGCTGCCAGCGCCTTTCGCAGCGTGTACCCGTAGTGCTCCCCTCTGAGTTGCAGCAGGACAGCCAGCGTGAGGCAGCCCCGACGCAGCTCCAGCCGCAGGTTTTCAAAGAGGTTCTCCGTCAGTGTCAT
>DAHUYD010000036.1 GCA_027315385.1 Acidobacterium sp. | reverse complement strand
CAGGACCAAAGAACGCGATAACACCCAGCGTCACCGTAGGCTGAGCGTCAACCATGCCGGTGCCGCCCTTGTGGAAGACCGCGACATCCGACCAGTCGCGACGGACCTCAAGCCGCGCCAGCAGGCCTTCGGTCCACTTGTACTCGTAGGTGCCGGTCACCTCCTGCATGTCCTGCGAGGTCCCGGTGGCGAAGCCCTGGTTGTCAGCGAAGTATTCGTAACGCACGCTGATGGCATTCTTTGCATTCATCTGCTCATGCGTGTCGAACGCGATGCCGGACCAGTGGTCAGAAGCTTCAGGTGTCGTGGCCGTTGCCGCCGTGCGGTTCTGGCCGTAGTCGTAGTTGACATAGGCGTTGAACTTGCCCGGGGGTGTGAGCAACAGCGTGGTATCGATCAGATTGCGATAGCCCTTTTGCGTGTCGGTGTTCTCGGGGCCGACGTAATAGTTCAGATTCCAGCTATACTTTGGTCTGGTGACCGCGCTGGTCAGGCCTATGGTTGCGCCGCCGTTGTTGTCGTTCACGTTATTCCATCCGTTTACCACCTGCAGCCCGGCCGTCCAGGTTTTGGTGAAGGGTGTAGAGGTGCGCAGGCCGAAGTGGTAAAAGGGGATGGCCCAGGAAAAGAGCAGCGACCGGGAGTAGTTCCAGTCGTTCATGGCGGGAATAACTTCCGCACCGGCCGAGGTGACAAACTGGCCGAAGTCGAACTCGCTGCCATGCGTCTTCGCCGGAGTGAAGCTGACGTACGCTTGCTCGATATAGTTGTCGGTGCTCTTGTCCGATGAGGTGTGAATGATGTCGTTGGCGCGGCCGAGGATGAAATCCGCGTGAAAGCCGACGGGGTTCGGGTTATGATTCAGCGTCAGCACCAGCCCGGCTAAGTTGAACTGGTCCGTTTTGTCGTTGAAATCGTAAAAGTCGTTGATCTGACCGTTGGCGGCATTGCTGGGACGGTTGACGTTGTAGCTGTAATAGCCGTCGAAGTAGCCGCTGAAATCAATGGCGCCGACACTCCACACCGGCGCAGCAGCCGGAGTCGGCGGTGGAGGTGGCGCAGCAGGGGCGGGCGCGGACGTGCTCTGCGTATGAGCAGCCACGGCAAAAGCGAGACAAAAGAGGGCGCTCGTCACTGGCTTTAGAATTGCACTCGGCTTCAGGTTTTTCAGGGTCATTTCCTCCCGATGCGTGGTGTCTGGCACCGACACGACCGTGGCATCCGGCTCAACAAGCCAGAGACGGGGATGTGCAGGGTACGTGGCGGATGTCCTTATGAACGCAGACAGCGCATGAAGAAGTCATGAGGAATTCACAATGAATACGAGGGGCGAGGGTGCGCGACGGCAAATGCATCGGCCGCGATGTAAAAAGCTTGAATTCCCCTGGTCCATTATGCAAATCTGATTGCGTCTCTGATATAAGGCCGGAGCGGTTCTGGCCTCTGTTGCATGCCGGCAGCGCTCTCCCGACTACCGGATGATTTTTCGCGCAACTCCGCAGAGGGGAGATTTTCTGTTGACAGCAAGCGGCCCAAACTCTTCAGGAGCGCCTGAGAGGACGCCCGTTCCCCATCCGCAGGCGGGGCAGCTTTTTGCAGCGTCCGCGGCTTCGGGCACGGTTGTGCGGATGCACAAATTCGGCGCGTCCGAACCGATCCCAAAGAGTGGCGATGCCGAGCGCCTGGGTGAACTGCTTCGCAGCGCCGCGCAGCTTGATCTGCATCAGAAGCCCGGCCCGCAACTGGCGAGCCTGATCCGCTCCACCTTTGCTGTGGAAGCCGTCGCGATTTTCGATGCCGACCTGAGTGAAACGTATCAGGCGGGCGAGTGGTATTCGGATCCCGAGCAGGCAGTTCGCAACATCTGTGTCTTTGAGACGGTGCGCGACGATCCGGAAACGGGGCAGATTGCCCGAGTCCTGCGCGTGGGTACGATGCCGATCGGCGGGCTGCTGGTGCGCGGAGAGCTGACCGAAGACGTTGCCGGGTCAATCGCGGCGCTGACCGCCATCACCTTCGACCGATGGCATTCGCTCGCCAACGAGATGCGCCTGGAGAGCGCGAAGCGAGCCGAGCAAATGAGAACCACCGTGCTCGATAGCCTGGCGCACGCCTACAAGACGCCGCTGACGGCGATCCGCGCGGCCAGCAGCGGCCTGGTGGAGATGGGCGGCCTGACGGCACCCCAGGGCGGCCTTGTGTCGCTCATCGAGGAACAGGCCGAGCTGCTGAACCAGCTCACCACCCGGCTGCTGAAAACCGCACGGCTGGAAGCACAGACGCTGAATCTCGAGACCATAGCCATTGCGCCGTTCGTCGACGAGATCGTAACCGGAGCGCGCGAACAGCTCGGCGCTGTGCAAGTCAGGATTGAGGTGGCTCGCGAGGATCTGACACTGCGTGCCGATCGCAGTCTGCTGCAGGCGCTGCTGACGCAGTACATCGAGAATGCCGGAAAATATGCCGATGCGGAGTCGGTTGTGACGATTGCTGTCGTGGAGCAGCCCTCGGCGGTGGCCGTTTCAGTGCACAATTTCGGACCCGCGATTCCAGCGGCGGACTATGAACGCATCTTCGATCGCTATTTTCGGTCGGAAAGAGCACAGGCGTCCGGCACCGGGCTCGGGCTTTCCATCGCGAAGCAGGCGGCGCTGGCGCATGGCGGAGACGTTTGGGTGACCAGCGATGCCATCGCCGGCACGACGTTCTTCGCTTCACTGCCTTCGACGAAGGATGAGGTGAGCGCATGAACCGCGGCAAAACCATCCGGGTGCTGCTGGTGGACGATGAACCGGCGATCCGCCGCGCCCTGAAGACGGCGCTCCATGAACTGGGCTTTTACACAGTGGAGGCGTCGCGCGGCGAGGAGGCTCTGCTGCTGGTGCGCGGCCAGGAGTTCGACGCGGTGCTGCTCGACATCAACATGCCGGGTATCGGCGGAATCCGCACCCTGGAGCGGCTGCGGGCCTTTGCGCCACGGCTGCCCATCCTGATGCTCACGGTTCGCGACGAGGAAGAGGACAAGGTGGAAGCGCTGGAGCGCGGCGCCGACGATTACATCACGAAGCCCTTCAGCATCCGCGAATGCGTGGCGCGCATTCGCGCTACCGTGCGGCGAGCCCGGACGCCCGAGCGTGCCGAAGACGCTCCCATTTCGATCGGCGATATCGAAGTGCAGCCGGCGCAGCGCATCGTAAAGAAGGCCGGCAAACCGATCCGCCTGACCCCCAAGGAATACGACATCCTCTATTATTTGATGGCGCATGCGGGCCGGGCCGTGACGTACGGCCGCCTGCTCGCTTCGGTCTGGGGAGCGGACTACCGCGAGGAAGTGGATTATCTTCGCACTTTCGTGCGGCAGCTGCGGAAGAAGATCGAGGACGAACCGTCGAATCCGGTGTACCTCCTCACCGACGCCTGCGTGGGATATCGCTTTAGCGAGGGATCTCCGCGCCGCCGCCGCGACGAGCAGATCCACTCCGGCGAAGCGTATCTGCCGCTGGCCTAAAGGCGTTCCACGAAGAGAATCACCGCAAAGAGCAGGATCGGAATCAGGATCAGCGCAGCGTAAAGCAGCGTTTTCCGTATTTCAGCTGGGTTGCGCAACTCGATCGCCGGCTCGCGCTCGGGAACGCGCACCTCCTCCGGATGCCGCAGGTCGTAGAGGAATTCCTGCGCGGCAGCGTAGCGGTCGCGAGGCTCCCGCTGTATCGCGCGGCCGATCACTTTCTGAAGTTCGAGGCTGACTTTCGGTTCGAGTTCTCGCGGCGGCTGAGGGGCGCGCACCAGCCGCATATTCATGGTGGCCAACGGCGATGGACCCGAGAATGGCACCCTGCCCGTTACCATCTCGTACAGCATCACGCCCAGCGCATACAGATCGGTGCGCAGGTCTCCACGGCTTCCCGTCACCTGCTCGGGCGCGATGTAGTCCGGCGTGCCCAGGCCCGAAAAGTCGTCCGTGCCGCGCTTCGAAGCGATGCCGAAGTCGATGAGCTTCACCCGGTCCGCGTCGCCGATCATGACGTTTTCCGGCTTCAGATCCCGATGCACGATCCCGCGGTTGTGGATGTAATCAAGCGCCTCAAGAATCCCCTCGGCGATGCGGATTGCCCGGTCGGGGGGCAGCTTCCCTTCTTCCACCATCACCTGGCGCAGCAGCCGTCCCGGGACCCACTCCATCACCAGGTACGGGCGCGAACGCTCCCCGGCTGCCAGCGTTCGCCTCACGCCGGGATGGTCGAGCATGACGCCGATTGCCTCTTCGCGCCGAAAGGCTTCCGCCAGATCCGGATCAGCTTCAGCCACGGCGCTGGGCAGTTTCAGGGCGACCTGCCGGCCATCGCGGAGATCCGTTGCGCGATAGGTGCAGGTAATGGGGCCTTCGGCCACCAGTTCGTCGATGCCGTAGTGATCTAGCTTCTGGCCGACGTGCAGTTGGGCGGTCGTGGACATGAACGTCACCCGCGCGAAGATCGCATCAATATCCTATGCGGCAACGCCCCGATATGTCGCCGGGCGTGCGCGGTGTGGCGCAGCCCGCATTCCCCGGACGAGCAATCCACTAGAACTGGTTCCAGAGGAACTGGTTATAGACTTCATGGTGGAACTGCACTTCAGAGGGTTTCACAAACGTGCCGAGCAAGCGCGGGCAGCGATCCGCCGAGGCCTGCTTCAGGTCCGCATAGCGGCCCTTCACATCCTCGCCCAGCAACCGGGTCGTCCACTCGGCGGCGCGGAAGTCCTCAATCGCCGTGTAGATGTTGTCGGGCAGGTAGCGCTCAGCCTGGCGAAGGTTCGCAACGCTGGAGGTCTGGCCTTCGATGCCGGTCTGGAAGACGGCCAGCATCACTAAGTACGGGTTCGAGTCCGGGGCGACTGAGCGGACTTCGACGCGCATGGAGCGCTCGTTGCCGATGGGAATGCGGACCATAGAACCGCGATCGACCGCGGATGCCTTGATCTGGTTGGGGGCTTCGAAGTGCGGATCGAGACGGCGGTAGGAGTTCACGCTGGAGTTCAGCAGCAGGCAGATGTCGTTGCCGTGGGTCAGAATGCGGTCGACGAACTCCCATCCGGTGGACGACAGCTTTTCCTGCCCCGTGGGATCCCAGAAGAGGTTCTTGCCGTCTTTGCTGATGGAGACGTTGGTATGCATGCCGCTGCCGTTGACGCCCACCACCGGCTTCGGCAGGAAGGACGCAGTCAGGCCCATCCTGGTCGCCGCCTGGCGGCAGATGAGCTTGTAGAGCTGAATCTGGTCGGCAGCGGCAACTACCTCGCCGTAGCTGTAGTTGATCTCAAACTGCGAAGGCGCCACTTCGGGGTGATCCTTCTCGTTCTCGAAGCCCATGGCCCGCTGCACTTCCGCCGTGGTGTCGATGAAGGTGCGCAACGGATCGCCGGGCAGCGAGTGATAGTAGCCGCCAGTGTTCACGTAGTCGAACTTGCCGGTGGTCGGGAAATTCCGCTCCGCATCCACGCCCGCGAAAAGGAAGCCCTCGATCTCGTTGGCGGCGTTCAGTGTGTACCTGCATTTGTCGTACTGCTGCTTCGCGAAGGTCTTAAGCAGGCCCCGCGTGTCGCCGCCGTAGGGGGTGCCGTCCTTGTCGATCACATCGCCGAAGACCAGCACCTTGCCTGCTCCGAAGACGTCAGCGGGCGCAAAGTAGAAGGCGCTCCAGTCGATGCCCAGGCGCAGATCGCTCTCCTTCTGAGCCGTAAAGCCGCGAATCGACGAGCCGTCGAATGTAAGGTTCTCGTACGACTTGAGCAGGAATTTTTTGTCGTAGTCGAGCATGTGCAGCCGGCCTTCGAGATCGCTGAAGAGCACTGTGACCGCCTTGATACTCTTCTGATCGGTCAGAAGCTTCAGTCGCTCTTCCTTGATTTCTTCCGTAGCCACGCGCTTCCGCCGCTGCTCTTTAGCCTTCAGGTTCAGTTCTTCCAGTTCCTCGTACGACAGCGCCAGAAAGTTGCGATATTCAGTCGACATGCTTCTCCCCGAGTGGAATGGATTTGGTTCTGATAGTTCAGCCGCATCCGTCGCGGCCGTGCTTCGCCCTAAGCGTCTCCCAGCGTCGGGGCATACCGGCACTGGTGCACTCGCATCCTGAGGCGTGTTGCGATTCCTCATCAGCGTATCGCCCCGGCCATAAAGATTTTCCCCTATAAAAATTACTGATACCGGGCATCCGCGCTGATTATGGGCGCCGGTACCTGGCTCAGCAGTCAGCGCCGCAGGCCGTTCACCACGGCCACCGGCGGTGTCTGATTCAAGTCGCACCTCACCCCCGCCGTCAGCTCGCACACTGAACGGGGACAGGGGCGAAAGGCCACTCAGGAGGCCATCGGCCATGAAGTGCGGCGTCTCCGGAACTTTTAGAAGAGCACGAGTTGCCGTGTGCTGTTGACATATTGCGAGACCAGGCATAGAAAGAAGTTGAAGACTGGTAGGTGACGGAGTTCACCTTAACCGCTGTCCTCCTCCTCTTTTGAGCCGGACAGATGATGACTCCTGACAGGGATAGCCCCTGTTACGGAGCCATATCTGTAGCGGGGAATCCCAAAGACAATCTGGAACCTGAGTTCATGATGCCCATGGCTTTGGTGTGTTCATGCAGGCGTTCCGGCGATGGACCGCGATTTCGGCAGGCTCCGCGTCTGGAAGGCGGCAGTAGCTTCTGAGGTAGCGAGAAGACGGCCAAATTCGCGTGGAGGAGAATGGGACTTTGCAGAAATATCTTTACATCGCGGTTGGTGGCGCACTCGGCGCGCTGGCACGGTATTGGGTGGGAGTGACCGTAACCGGCCGGATGGGAACGAGATTTCCGTACGGCACCTTTGTCATTAACATGACCGCATGCGCGATCATTGGTTTCTCGCTCACGTTCCTGAGCCGGCGCACCGGACTGGGTCCCGCATGGCGCTATCTGATCCCTGTGGGTTTTGTGGGGGCGTACAGCACATTCTCCACGTATGAATGGGAGATGCTGGCGGAGTTGCGGTCGGGCGCCTTCTCGCTTGCAGCGGCTTATGCCTTCAGCAGCATGGTCCTGGGCCTGGTGGCGGTATGGTGCGGCATTCTGCTTGCGGAGATGCTTGGATGAGAAAGCCCAGCCATCTCACGGTGTATCACTCGATTCTTAGGATGCAGCACGAACCCGATGCAGGTTTTGCCGTCCGCGCGAGGGCGCCGAGCCGCGGTACGCTCCGCATACCCCACGGTTTCAAGCCGCGGGGGCGCGCCGAGTATTTAACTGTCCCGCAGGGCCTCCGCCAGTAAGGAGAAGATCGCGATGTTGAATACGGGCAAGGCAGTGAAGGTTTCCATTTATCTGAGCGAGGGATCGACGCGTCACGGGGTCCCGACCTACTCCTCCATTCTGGATTTCCTGTTTTACCGGGGTGTTTCGGGCGCAACAGTGCTGAAGGGTGTCGCCGGATTTGGCGCGGATCGCCACATGCACACCTCCTCGACCGTCGACATCTCGGATCATCTGCCTATAAAGATCGAATTCGTCGAGTCGCGGGAGCGCGTGGAGGAACTTCTCGGCAAGCTCGAGGATCTGGCCGGTACAGGGATGATCGAGCTTCACGAAACGACGGTGGCGAAGCCGGCCCAGCGGTCCAGTGCGAAAACTCTTCCACTTCCCGCGCACCAGAAGATCGAGGGCAAAGCCCGCATAATGCGGATCTACATCGGCGAGTCGGATCGCTGGCGCGACAAGCCGCTCCATCAGGCTCTGGTGGAGGCCATGCGGGCGAACGATGTCGCCGGAGTCACCGTCTATCGCGGCATTCTGGGATACGGCGCCCATCGGCGCATGCACAGGGACAAGCCCTTTCACCTGAGCCGCGACTATTCCATCATGCTCTCCGCCATCGATACGGAAGCCAAGTTGCGGGAGTTCCTGCCGATCGTCGAACAGATGGTGCAGGAGGGGCTCGTAGTCCTGTCCGACGTCGAAATCATCAAATACGCTCACCGCCCAATCGAGACCGGTGAAGCTTTCAGTTCGGGAGACGCCACACCGTAAGGGAGCTGTTATGAAAGAGGAATTTCGGGCTCGCATGCTGCAAATTCATTTTGGAGAGAGAGACAAGTGGAAGGGGAAACCTCTGCACGAAGCCATTGTTGCGAAGTGTCGAGATCTGGAGATCCTGGGGGTTATCGTCTATCGGGGCATCGAGGGATACGGCACGAGCACGCGAATCCGCCATTCCAGCCACTGGAAGTTGTCGCAGGACGCACCGATCATGCTAAGCGTCATCGACAGGCAGGAACAGATTGCTAAACTGGTTCCCTATCTGGACGAAATGGTGAATGAGGGCCTGATCGCCACGTCCGATGTGGATGCGATTCGCTTCTTCCGTCCGGAGGACGCTCGACCGAGAGCGTAATCGCCGATGCAGAACCTCGCAGATACCGAACCTGGCGTAGTACGCTGATGCGCTGCGGATCTCGTGAGAAAAACCGGAAGCTCGAGCTTATGTATCCGGCTCCTGCGACCAAGGCGAGCGGCGCCGGAGACGAGGCGGGAGTCGCCCGTTTCAGTGACATCCGCGCCGACGAGGGCCGTCACCGGTATGCGTTCCATTCAGGCCTCAAGCAGAGCGACAAATCGATGGAGTCCTGATTCAGGGCTTCGCTAGCGGTAAAGCCCCTGTGTGAGTCCCGGAAGTACTGTGCCGGTCTTCGTTCCCGGTCTGGACCGGCGGAGTGAAATCGCTGAGCTGTCGCACCGGAAGAATCATGCGCAGAGAATTCAGGATCGAAGCGAGGTCGATGGCTTCCTGGAGAATCGCTCCCTGTATCGGAGCAAGGAAGCCCAAAGCCGCCGCAGCCATTCCTGCCGTGCTCAGGACCATGCCGCCCACCGCGCTGGTCAGGGCGATGCGGCGCATGCGGCGCCCAATGTGCATCAGGACGTCAACACTCAACAAAGAGGACTGAAGAATGACCGCGCCTGCTGCCTCCGAGGTAATCTCACTGGCAACTCCCAGCGCCACACCGGCGGTAGCGTTCATCATTGCGGGAGCATCGTTGATGCCGTCTCCCAAATAGAGCGTGGGGGCCTGCGATGTAAGGTCCCGAACCACGGCGAGCTTTTCTTCCGGGCTCTTCCCGCCATGAACCTGCGTAATTCCCATTTTGCTGCCAAACGCTGCGACTTCGGCGGGCCGATCCCCGGAGAGGACCACAACGTTCTCGATTCCGTGAAGAGCGCGGACGTGGCTGAGAAATGACTTGCTCTCGTGGCGTGGCTCGTCTTGGAAGCGCATAACCCCGGCGATGCTGCCATCGATGAGCACGACGCATTCGAGTCCAGGCGCAACGGCAGAAAGAGCGGAAGTGAGAGCGGCTGACATTTTGCTGCGCCCGGTTAGCAGGACGGAGTGGCCATCGACCTCACCGGAAAGCCCACGGCCGGGAGACTCAGAGACGCTGTCCACGCTGAGCAATTCAACCTGTTCCTCGGCGGCTGCGCGCTGGATCGCGGAACTGAGCGGATGTTTGGAAAAGCGCTCGAGGCTGGCGGCCAACTGAAGCAGCCGATTCCTAGGCCAAGTACCCATTTCGAGGACATCCGTCAGACGGGGGCGACCGTAGGTGAGCGTGCCGGTTTTGTCCACGATCAGGGTACGGCAGCGGTCTGCCTTCTCAAGAATGGAAGGGTCGCGGACGACGATTCCATTGCGCGCCGCCACGGAGATGGCGCCAATGATGGCAACAGGGATTGCCAGCAGCAGCGGGCAGGGCGTAGCGATCACCAGCACGGCAAGGAAACGCTCGGGCTGATGACTGAACGCCCAGCTCAGAACGGCGAAGCCGACGGCGAGCGGCGTGTACCAAGTCCCGAGCCGGTCGGCCATGCGGCGAATGCGCGGCCGATTCTCTTCCGAAGCGTGCAGGACCTCGACGATCTTCGCGTATCGCGAGTCGCGGGCGACGCGGGAAGCCTGAATAACGAGGACGTGTTCGCCGTTGATCGCGCCGGAGAGCACGGCCGCACCGGGAGCCTTCTCGATGTGGAAAGGCTCGCCCGTCAGGTAAGACTCGTCCATCGATCCTGAGCCGGAGACAACCTGCCCGTCCACCGGGCAGAGCTCGTGCGGATAGACGGCGAGACGATCGCCGATCGTGACAGAGTCAGCGGGGACATCAGCCGTGGATCCGTCGGGAGAGAAACGGTGCGCGATCTGCGGCATGCGGCGCGCGAGAGCGCCAAGGACGGAGGAAGCTCGTCGGGTAGCATATTCCTCAAGCGCCTTCCCCCCCGACAGCATCAGGATGACGATGCCGGCGACCCAGTATTCGCGAAGAATCAGCGCCGTCGCGATCGACAGCAGCGCCAGGAGATCAATACTGAAATTGCCTCGCAGAACCTGCTGAATGAGTTCGACGAAAAGAGGGACCGCGGCGAACGCAATTGCGATCAGAAGGAGAAGGCTCGGGGACACGTAACTGTGAAGGAACCAACGGCTCAGAGCAGCACAGACCATGCCGGTGAGCATGAGACCTGTGGCAATTCTGTGGGACATCAGGATGAGAATGGGCCGCTGACCGCGTGCCGCCGTCATGGAGAACCTCCGCAATTCGCAACTCCGGTACTCTGGCGCCAGCTTCAGTACAGATAAAAGGGACACCGGATCATCCACCGGAAGTGCACACAGGAGACCAGAGAGCGAGGCTGCGGCCGGGCGCTGCCGAGACCTATCGACAGATATCGTCAGGAATTTGCGACAGTGGCGTCCAAAATACTGGACAACATCGGGTTCTCCCGGCAGAAAGAATGCCGCTGTCAGGTTACACCGCGACCTGCGGGCTGAGGCGTGGCGGAGCGGTTTAATATCCGTTCCACCTTGTGCTCTTCGGGCTCCTCGCGAGACAGCACGACATTCATCACGCCGAGCAACACTGCGGTGAGCGGAGCCGCCATAGCAATCCCCAGCAGTCCCGTCAAAGATGCGAGCAGCAACTGCAGCGAAAGCGTAAGAGCGGGAGGAAGCGTCACGATCTTGCGCTCGGCCAATGGCGTCACAACATTGCCTTCAAGAAAGTGAACGAGGCCGAACAGCGTGACGGTGAGAAGGCCGCGGCCCGGGCTAATTGCGAAAGCGAGCAATGCCGCCGGAATCACAGAAACGACCGGCCCGACATTTGGGATGAACGTAAACAGCCCGGCAATGATGCCAAGGGTGCCCGCCAAGGGAATGCGAAGAAGCCACAGGCCGATCGCGACCATAACGCCAATGACGATCATCGACAGAAGCCTGGCGAGCAGCCACGACTTCAGGCTGCTTGTGGCACTGTGGAGACATTGCCGGAGCAGAGGCCGGTGACGTGCGGGCGTGAGGCGGCGCAGCCCGCGAAGATAGAAATTGGGTTCAGAGGCGAGAAACAGGCTCGTGAACAGAACAAGGACGAGAGCGGCAAGAGTGACCGTAGTTACCGACATGAACCCGCGAAGCCCGGAGACAGCAAATGAGAAGCGATCGGAGGACCGAAAGGTTTGGGAGATTTGAGCAATCAGCCATGGTCCCCAGGGCTCGTCGTTTACCTGCTGCACAATCCTTTGCGCGGCCCGGGGAAGATCGCCCTGGAGTGCGTTGAACTGGTGCAGCAGGGCGGGCCCGCGCAGAAAGGCAAGACCGGCGAGCAGGGCGGCCGTCGCAAATAATACAGTAGCCAGGGAAACGCTGCGCGGCAGGTGAAGCCGGGTCTGCACCCAATATGTGGGAATCGACAGCAACAGCGCCCCGACAATTCCGCCAAACAGCAGCAGCAGGATGTAACGGCCGTTCCAGACAATAATGAGTACGGCGATTGCCGCCGCGAACAGAATCGCGCTGAAAACGGCGCGGCTCCTGAAATCCTCCGGCATTGCGCCTCCTGCCTGCGGCTAGTGCGCACTTCCCTGCGGCGCCGCAGGTGCGGTTCCCAGGGGTGCCTTGTACCCGGAGCGGGCGAAGACCGTCAACTTACGTTCCCGACCCTTCTTATCCCGGGAGGTTAACGGCTTTCCGTCGGCTCCGATGACCTCTACGCTGAGGCGGTGCGGTTTCCCATCGCGGAGTTCCTTCGGCGGTGTGAAGCTCAGTGTGTATTCATTGCGGAGAAATCCCCTGACGCTCTCGGAGATTTCGGGCAGCTCCGCCGGAAACCGCGGGAAGAACGCGATGCCGCCCGTCAGGTCCGAATAAGTCTGCAGGCTCGCGCGCGCCTGCAGATAGCCGACGTCGGAGCCGGAACTGCGGATATATTCCTGCTCGGCAAGAGCGATGGAGAATATCGTGACATCCGTGGCTTTCAGCCGCTTCATCACATCCGCAAGGGTTGCCGCACCAAGAGTGTTTGCGCCCGTCGAAAGCAGCAGGATGGATTTGCGGCCGCGGACCGGCTCCAGCTTGTCGAGCGTTTCAAGGAGGGCGTCATAAAGCCCCATTTCGTTGAACGACGGGTAACCGAGCGAGCCGATGCCGTCGCGCACGCTGGCCAGGTTGTGCGTAAAATCGACCCGCACTGTGGAATGAAGATCGTAGGTGACAAGCGCGACCCAGTCGCGCGGCTCCAGCTCGTTGAGAAAACCAGCCGCCCAGGAGGCAGACTTTGCCGCGTAATAGTTGTAGGCCAAAGAGCTGTATTCCAGCAGAAGCACGATTGTGATCGGCGCGGCAGTCGACGCAAATCCTGTAATCGTCTGCGGCACTCCATTGTCGAGGACGTGAAAATTTCCCGGGTTGAGGCCGGAGATCACGCGGCCCTCGCTGTCGGTGACCAGCACGTTCACGTTCACCAGCGGGGCTTCGACGGAGAACTGGGATCTCACTTGCGTCTGCTCAGGATTGGCAGCCCTCGCCCTCAGAGACTTCGCGCCCGCGAATCCGTCGCGGGCAATGACAGAAGCCAACAGCAGCATCGCCACCGCAAACCGAGGGTTACCAGAGGGCAATTTCATCGCACTCCTCCTGCATTGTTGCCTGCACGTGGAGTGCCCAGCGATCAAGGAACAGCGCCGGACCTGACAGGGAGACGGACGGATAGTCCCAGGTTTCGACAGAAGGGAGGAAGGTCTCGACGTCATTCGCCAGGGCCGTGACAGAACACGCGATTCAGGTTGAGCGAGTGGGCCGACAGTGGCCATCGACGTGCGAGAAATTGGGCGTCGTGACCGCAGCCCATGGCAGTCCGCCGGGAGGCCCGCGCCACGCTCGGCAAAGCAGCCTGGCAGAGAAAGGGATCCCGTATGAAAGAGCTTATTCGCCGTCCCACCGCGATCAGCATGATCGCCGCGCTCGTTCTGGTGCCATCGCTTCCGCTCGGCGCTCAGGTTCAGGATAAGCCGGCCAACAGAGCTTCTCCGCCTCTGCGCACCATGCTCCAGAAAGGCTATCCGGAACTCTTCGAACTGGCCCCGAGCATGCACTACGATCCGCTGGAGATTCAACGTCTGCGCGACACATTCCAGAGCGGTGAGAAGGCCTGCCGGAACACCTTCAAGAGTCATGGGAAGTTCTATCAAAAGCAGATCGACGGGGCGAGAGGGACTCTCAAGTCTGGTGGCGACCGCCTGCCTGCCGGCGAGAGGCACAGCCTGCACTGCACCATCCAGAACTACGACCTGCTGAAGAGCGAAACCGACGTGCTCGCGGGGCACGCGATTCCGACCGCGTATGACAACCTGAATGCGAAACTGGATCTGATCCAGCAATGGCCGGAACAATACCGGCAAACGCAGGCGGACCTTGCCAGTGGTGCTTACGCAACCCGCCGGTGGGGTGACGTGAAGGACATCGGCTTCCGGGAGATTGCACCCGGACAGCGAGATGACATCAAGCGCGGGCAACAGGCGGTAGACGAGATGCGGCGGATGGGATTACTTCCCCCGGCTCTCGAAAATAAACAGATCCAGAACTACGTGGAGGGGGTGGCGCAACGCGTGGCTCTGCATTCGGATCTGAAGGTTCCGCTGCACCTCACAATACTCAACTCGCGCGAGATCAATGCCTTTGCTCTGCCCGGCGGGTACCTGTTCATCGAGCGCGGCCTCCTTGAAGCGGTAGACGACGAGTCGGAACTCGCCGGTGTGATCGCTCATGAGATCGCTCACGACACCGCGCGTCATAGCGCGAAGATGATGAAGCGCGCGACGATTGCCAGCATCTTTTATCAGGCGGCACAGGTCGCGGCTGTCATTCTCACCGGCGGTGTGGCCAGCATCGGCATGTACTATGCGCTGCAATACGGCTTTTACGGACTGGGCCTGGTACTCGACCTGAAGCTACTGGGTGTCAGCCGCGAATATGAGCTGGAGGCAGACCAACTCGGCATTCAGTATGAATGGAACTCCGGCTACGATCCGACTGGTTTCACGCGGTTCTTCGATAAGATGGCGACGCGTGAAGGCTACATCAACGGCGTGAGCTGGTTCCGGACTCATCCGCCGTTCTACCAGCGCATGGTCCAGGCGCAGAGAGAGATCCTGTTTCTGCCGAGGCAAAAGGAGACGACGCTGCCAACAGAGCCCTTCCAGGTGATGAAGAGAGAGCTTGTGCCGATCAGCCAGGCAGCGGAAGAGGAAGAAAAGGGCAAGCCCAGCCTTTTGCTGACGCGGGAGGAGGGATGTGTGGCACCGAAGAAGGTGGAGTACAAACCGGAGCAGCCCATTGAGGATCTCTGTTCCGCGCCGCGTCGTGTCGCGGAGCCTTAATCCGATCACGGATCCTGGTGCGGCAAAAGCGATCGGGCGGCGACAGTCAGGAGGGTAGCCTCCGCGGTATCGTCGGCGAGTTCCCAAATCATGATGCCGGCCAGGTGCTGATCGGCCGCATAGCTGGACTTGTATTGAATCGAGATCGGATCATCGAAGGTCCAGAAGCTCGCGCCGTCGAAGAGCCATGGTGCGCGCGATACTGGATCGCGAAACGCGACATAGGAAGTCATCAGTTCTTTGATCGCCCGATAGGGTTTGTCCTTCGCACTGGCCTTACCGTGCTGAAACAAGCCGTTATTTTCCGGTTCGACCTCGGTCCACTGGTATCCATAGAACGGCACCCCCATCAGCAGCTTTCTGCGCGGAACTCCTGCTTTTCGGTAGGCGGCAACGCTCTCCTCGATGCTGCTGTATTCCTCGGGGGTATCGGGCCGCCGGTACAGCGGCGCGAGAAATCCTGTCGTGGAATTCCAGGGTCCGACGTAGTCGTAGTTCATGATCCCGACCTGATCCACCAGCCGCGCAATATTGTGAAAGTCCGTGCCCGGCTGCATCTCCGGCTGATCGCCGACGGCAATTGCAAGCTTCAGTCCGGGCCGCACCCGGCTCATCTGCCGACGAAACTCCAGAAGCAAAGCGCGGAAATTCGCGGCGTCTCCGCTCTCGGGATATTCCCAGTCCAGATCGATTCCATCAAAGACGCCGGGTTCGCTTATACCCGGCGCAAAATGCCCACGCAGGAAAGTATCCACACAGGACGCGACGAACGCGCGCCGGTGCTCCGGCTGCGCATCCTGCCGAAAGCTGGTCGCCTCGCCTTCGAGAGAAATCAACACCCTCAACTTCGGATACCTTCGCTTCAGCTCCTTCAACTGGTGAAAATACCCACGGAACAGCGATGACGGATCGTCGCCCGCCCCGCTAACGCTGTTTTCGCTGGTATAGGTGGTTTCCAGATCCGCTTTGGGATCAGAGAGAGAACATCTCCCGCCCACCACCGACGCATTTGCGTAGTTCAGCTGGCCGAGCAGGCTGGCTCCGCCATTTCGTACCAGATCACGCAGGTAGAAAGGCGGATCCCTGTAAATGCCGCGGTTTGCAAAGTATGCCACCACCAGCGCGGAGCGTCCCTGGTGCGGCCTTGCGGCGAAGGGCTGTGGCGTTAGCCATAGTGTGAGAACGAGGCACCACCAGGCAGAACGAGCCTGAAGAACGGCCTGGATTCGATTCACCCGAGGATCCTCTCTCCGCTTGCAGCTCCGCTCACCGCGTACTGCGCCGGGTCAAGGCCGTTCCAGTCCATCGGAGGCGCCCACTGGCACTCCAATGGAGTATTTGGCGGCCTTATACCCAAAATCGCTGCGCGACATGTGAAGGACCCGTGCAGCCTGAGCCTGCACCCCGTCGGCTCTCTCCAGGGCGCGAACCAGAAGGGCCCGCTCTATGCGCGCGAGCGTATCTTTCAGGTCCATGCGCTCCGGCAGGTGTTCTGCGACTTCCTCAACAGTCAGCTCATGATCGAGACCGGGACGCCCTGGCGGGATGCTTTGCAGGGGGAAATCCTCCGGCTGCAATTCGGAATGACGGCCAAGGATGAGCGCTCGCTCGAGCAGGTTTTTCAGTTCGCGGACATTGCCAGGAAAAGAGTATCCGCGCAAGTGGTTGAGAGCAGCCTGACTGGGGAGGCGGGGAGACTGATTCAGCTGGCCAGCGATCCGCCGGGAGAGAACTCCGCACAGCTGTTCGAGATCATCCATGCGCTCTCTCAAGGGGGGCAGATGAATCGGCAGAACAGCAAGCCGGTAATACAGATCCTCGCGAAACTGGCCCCCAGCAACACGGTCCTTGAGATCACGATGCGTGGCAGCAAGCACGCGAACGTCGACGTGCCGGGTGACTGTCGAACCGACCCGCTGAATCTCGCCGTCCGCAAGAACCCGCAGCAACTTGGCCTGCGCGGCCTGGGACATCTCGGCTACTTCGTCGAGGAAGAGGGTACCTTCGTGAGCCGCCTCGAACAAGCCGGCTCGCGGCTTGTCAGCTCCGGTAAAGGCTCCCTTTTCATGCCCGAAGAGCTCACTTTCCAGAAGTGTCTCGGTTACGGCTCCGCAGTTGATGGCGATAAAGGACTTGCGCACCCGTCTGCTGTTCCGGTGAATGGCTCTCGCCACCAGTTCCTTACCCGTTCCTGTTTCGCCGGTAATGAGCACTGTGGAACCGGTGCCGGCGACGCGCGCAACCATATCGCGGAGGGTCTGCATCGCGAGACTGTCGCCCAGAATTTCTCCCGGGTCTTCCAGCTTGCGTACGGTGGAGCGCAATACCGCGTTCTCCCGCAGCAGCGCGGTCCGCTCACAGGCGCGGGCCACAGCAGTTCGTACAGCGTCCGGAACGAATGGCTTAGTGAGAAAATCGAAGGCGCCTTCGCGCATGCTCTCCACCGCCAGCTCCACGGTCCCCACGGCTGTCAGGAAGATCACTGACGTCGTTGCATCCTCCTCCTGAACTGCACGAAGGACATCGAGACCGCTGCCGTCGGGCATCTTTTGATCAGTCAGCACGGCATCGAAATCCTCCCTGACCAGCAGAGCTCGCGCTTCGGCGAGGCCTGAGGCCTCAACGAGCACATGGCCTTCACGCCGCAGGTTAGCCACGAGGATTCGTCTCATGCTTGCTTCGTCATCGACGATGAGAATCTTGCTCACCGGCTTCCTCCTCTTCTGCTTCGACTGGCGTGCAGTCCGTCAGAGTCATCGTAAAGACCACATCCCCATCGTCATTCCTGCTTACCCACAAGTCGCCACCATGGGCTCGGGCGACTCCCCTGGCAATGGCAAGCCCCAGTCCGGTCCCATTCGGTCGAGTTGTGAAGAACGGCTCAAAAATGCGCTCCAGGTGCGGTTCAGAAATCGCAGGTCCGGAATTCCGCACCTGAACTCGCAGCACGCCATCTTCCATCTCCGCTAAAAAGTGGATTTCACCCTGGTCTTTTATTGCCTGCATCGCATTCAAAGCCAAATTGAGAAGAGCGCCTTCAACCTGCGAAGCGTCGATGTGCGCGATGGAGCGCGACTCTACTTGCGAACCAACTCGTATGCCGCACTCCTCTGCCCGGATGCGCGCAACCGCTTCCACCGCCCCGATCAAGTCGTCGACGGCCACCCCGGAGCGGCGTGGTGTGGAGGGCCTGGCATAGCTGAGAAACTCCGTCGTCAGTGTTTCCAGACGCTTTGCCTGCCTGTTGGCGATAGAAAACATCTCATCGCGTTCCTTCGCATCTGTTAACTCGTCGGCGGCCGTTGCCAGCGCGCTTGTGATCATAGCTACGGGGTTTCGGATCTCGTGGGCGATTCCGCTGGCCAGGCGACCGACCGCCGCCAGTTTCTCCTCCTGCACCAGGAGTTCTCGGGTACTGTGCAGATCGAATAACGTACGGTCCAGGGCTGACTGGCGGGCTCGCAGGATCCGCATCAGAACCCACATCAGGACTCCCGCGAGTGCCACAACAACCGCGAACATGCCGCCTTCCAGGTATTCATCCGGATCTGGCGGAGGGTGAAGCGCAAAATAATGGTGCAGCCAGAGGAAAACTGCCCCGTCGGCGGCCATAATGGTCAGGATTGTCGGCACAAGCCGAAATAAGCACGCTGCCTGCAGGACGGGAAGGATCAGCAGAACCTGATAGGGGCTGTGATTGCGGTTCGTCAGCCACGCCAGGAGAAAAGCCAGGCCAAAAATGCTCGCAATGGACATCAATCCGTCCATGCGGGCGCTGAACTCGCTGAGGGGTTCCGTCCGCGTCTGCAGCCATCCCAACTCAACCAGGCGCAGAGCAAAGCTCAACCCCAAAACGGCGATCACAAGGATACTTGGCTCACCCAAAACCACGGCGAAAGCCATGTGCAAAAGAAGCAGCATCGCGAGCACAAAAAGCGTAAGTACCGAGAAAAGTGTCTGCTGCCTGCGGAGGTCATAGCCGGGCCCGGTCACAGGCTGAGAGACGTCAACAGCATCAGTTTTCGGCATAGCCGGGCCGTTCTTGTGACCATTGTAGGCGTTTCGCAGCCCCGATTGCATCGCAGAGGAGGAAAGAAGAGGGGCTGACAGAGCAATAGTTTGCCGTCAGATTATTACCGCCGGAGTATAACGTCGTTCACAAGTTTATAGCATCAGTTACTTCGGTTTTCAGTCCAGCGCCCGGATGATGGCGGACCCGGAGGATCCGTCGCATGGACTCCGATTTTCCAGGTCGCCGCCGCTGTGGAGCCGGCGGTCTGCACCAGGAAGATGGCTCCCGCCGAATACAGAAGAAGAAACGAGAGGGGCAGCACGGTGGAAAACAAGCGATTGTTGTGCCTGCGCAGAATTCCCGGCAAAAGGATCATGGCAATGTAAATGGCCGTAAGACCAATGAAGATAATACGGGCCTCCGTTGCGAGGCTGGGGCAGAGCGACCGAGAACTGTCGGAATTCGCCCTGATTGAGTCGACGGTTCCGCCATCGGGCATAGCGAAGAACAAACTCGCCGTTCCCAGGACCAGGACAACAAGAGCCGCCAATCGGTAAGGCCCGCCTCGACGAGGCGGGAGTGCCGCCCCCAACATAATAAAAAGTGGGCAGAGCAGGAACACCACCAACTTGGAGTGGGCCAGCAGATCGCGTCCCAGAGCAGCGACTGACGAGATTACCCCATCCGGCATCATCGGCCTCCAGTCATCCCCCGCTCCGTCCGCAAGGAAGGCCTCTCGCCGCAGCCCTGCTGACAGTTCAATGCTTACGGCTTTGTCGCCAACTCAGGATTTATCGCACGTGGCGGACCAATCTTTTCTCTCGAAGACTCGCAACGTCCAACCGTTACTTTCGCGATATTTCCAGTCCTGTCGGAATACTCGAACCGTTGCATCCCAATTCTCTGACGATTGCGGCGTCTGAAGACGAATCCTGCTCTTCATTCGGTGCAACTCAGGCTCCTGTCCTGGAACGCTGCATGCAATATGCGATGTGCCGGTCTGGCGAACTCACGGAAGCCCAGCCATTCGGCAAAGAGGTTCCATGACTCCTGTCTGCACATCGGCTGTAACAAGATCACTACCGAGCACGATGACATTGCTGAATCATCAGCGGAAGGACGATAATCGCCGCCCTGCCGCCATTCTGTGTGTCGACGATGACCCGGTCGTTCTTGATCTTCAGCGAGCCGTCCTGAAAATGGCCGGATTCTCCGTAAAGACCGCCGGCGACTCCCGTGAAGCTTTGCTCGAGTTCCGCAGGCAGGTTCCGGATTCTGTTGTGCTGGATTACGAGATGCCAGGCACAACCGGGGCCGCGCTTGCGGCCCAGTTGCGCCGGATCAGCCCGGAAGTTCCCCTCATCCTGAAATCCGGTTGGATCGCGGTTCCCGATCATGAACTTTCGCTTTTCGATCGGATACTGCCAAAGGGCCTGGCGGCAGGCCTGCTCGTCCATGTTCTGCGTGAACTTTTATCGATTTCCGACGCCAGCCGTTCGTCAGCCGGTGCAGATCCTGCCCACTACAACCCTTCTGAAGCCGGCAAAACAGGCGAGGGACGCTGATTATGCCTGTCGATATCCTGCAACGCTGGTCCGATCCGAGAGTGATTCTCGCAGCCACGAATCTGCACGATCAGCCGGCCCTGATGAGGCATGCGGTTACTGAAGCCAGAATGAGTGGCGCTCGTCTTCTGCTCGTCCATGTGGTCCCGTCAGACGCCCAGCCTGAGGACCTTTCTGCCAGCCCTGCCCGCGTCCTCCTGCTTCCCACTATAGAGCGCGCCGCGGATGCGCTGGATCACATGGCATTGCAACTCCAATGGCAGGGAGTATTTTGCGAGCCGATCGTTCTCAAAGGACGGCCGGACGAGCAGATCCAAATCCTGGTACGCTCGCGGAACGTCGACCGCGTGATCGTGGGTACGCGAAGACTCCGGAGCCCAGGCGGTTCAGCGGGGTCTTCACTCGCGGAGCAGCTAATGGCTGCTCTGACCGTTCCCGTGTGCGCGGTCGGCAGTCAGGCTTGTCCCGAAAATCCCCGCCATTGCATCGCGGCGCGCGTCCTTCTCGCCCTCTCTCTTCGTTCGATTCGGCGCGAGTACGTCGATTTTGCCTGCGGCCTGGCGAAGGCCAGACGGGCACGGCTCACTTTGCTCCATGTCACCGAGCCTTCCATGGCCGGCGATCGACAGCGCGCGCACGATGCGGCCCGCTTGCACCTCGCCGCGCTGGCGGCCAACCATGACGATCTGCTGTGGCAGCCCGACATCGCAGTCCGCGACGGGGATCCGGCCAGTCAGATTGTGGAGGAGGCCGCCTGTCCCTTTCAGGACGTCATCATTCTCGGATCTTCGTCGCTCACGCCGGTCCATCAGAAACTGGGAACCCACGTCATCCAGCGCGTGCTTGCCGAGGCCCATTGCCCGGTGATCACCGTGAAATCACCATTGGCGGAGTTGCGGGCAATTCCGGACAGCGTGTCCCGTAATTTCAGGACTGGCACTCACAACTGATCTCATTTCGCGCGGCTTTGGAGACACCTATGAAATGTGCAAATCCGGAATGTCGCAATGAACTGCATTACCTGCGCGGAGGTACGCTCCGGCTTCTGGAGATCGAAGCTTCCGCGGAGAGCCGGCTGCATCGTGCCGACAGCGGGTTTCCGGTGTGCCGTGGCCGCACACGTTACTTCTGGCTGTGCCCCGAATGCTCGAAGATCCTGGTTCTACAGCGCTGGAGCCAGGAGGGACTCGTTCTGGAGACGCGAGCCAGTCCCAGGGGCGCGCCCGCCGCCACATGGACCGTCCTTCCGAAACCCGCGGTTGATGCCGACTCTATCCTCTATTTCCCGCGGCCGGTGGCCAACTCGGCGTGATTGCCAGTGGAACCCATTGTTCCCGCATATTCAGGGTGGCCCGAAGAGGTCCCCATCACCAGGCGCACCGCCTGGAACGACAAATGCTGTTTCATCCGTGAACATCGACCCGCCTTTCATCCTTCAACCAGCGCGCCGATGATCACCGAACACGCAACACCGGAGGACGCCCATGCCATTCCATGCATTCCGAAAAATCGCGAACACCGCCCTCGCAGCATCTCTGTTGGCAGCGCCGTTTGCTCTGCGAGCGCAGATCGACAATGACTCCCCTCAGATTTCCACGGTATTGTCTCAGGCCGAGACCAATGCCAGACTTGTTGCGGACGACGCCGACCAGCTTCAGTCCTATACGCACAACAGGCTTAGCTGGCAATCGCACGCCCAGCAACTGGAAAAGATGAAGGCACATGTCAACGACCTGATTGCCGATGTCAACCAGCTCAAATCGCTTCGTGCGGAAGGTTCGCCGTGGCAGCAGGAAGCCATCGACCAGGTCGATCCTCTTCTGCAGGCCATGGCCGATCATCTGTCGGCTACCATCCAGCACCTGAACGAGCACCAGTCGCAGGTCCACATGAAACCGTACCAGGATTATGTTCACGGTAATCAGGTTCTCGCCGAGAGGACGCTGGGCGTCATCCATGACTTTGTGGACTACGACAAGGCGTCGGCCGAAGCGGATCTGCTGGAGCAGAAACTGAACCTGCCGTCAGAGCCCGGGGACAGCACCGGCTTGTAATTGCACGCTGATCGTCACGGCGGGGCGGACCACCGCGACCGGGGCCCCCCGCCGCCGCATCCTGAAGGCGAAAGACATGAACCGCAGTACCCGCAGTACTCTGATGGCGCAGGTGTTTGCTGGAATTTTGATCCTCGCGCTCCTGAGCATCGCAGTGGATTGGCCTGTACACGCCAGGGGGGCCGCCGCCGTTACCGAGGCTGACGCCCAGGAGATTGTCCGCCGATCTGCTGAAGTACAGGCTGCGGACTTCCAGTCGCTGCCTCAGTTCAACTATTTCCAGACGGCGCGCAATCCCGACGGAACGAGCAAAACGTGGGAACGCGTGATGTTGTTCGGTTCTCGCTATTCGCGTCTGGTCGCCGAAAACGGCGTGCCCCTTCCCGCGGATCGCCAGACCGCTGAAGAGGCAAGGTTGCAGCGGCAGGCCTCAGAGCGCGGACAGGAATCCGCCTCGAAACGCGCGGTGCGTGTGAACACCTATGAACAGGAGCGTCAACGCGACAATTTGTTGTTGCAGGAGATGCCGAGGGCATTTGATTTCACGCTGACCGGAGAAGATCGGCTCCGGGGGCACGAGGTGTATGTCCTCAAGGCGACACCTCGTCGTGGATATCATCCTCCCAGTAGTCGGGCCAGGGTTCTTATAGGTATGGAGGGAACCCTCTACATCGAGAAGGCGACCTTCCACTGGGTCAAAATCCAGGCCAGCGTTATCCGCCCAGTGTCTATTGAGGGCTTTATAGCGCGCGTGAACGCGGGAACACGGTTCGAGCTGGAACAAATGCCCGTTTCGACGGGCATTTGGCTTCCCAGTCGCTTTGCCATGACTGTGAGAACGCGGATTCTGCTCCTCTTCTCGCGGCGAATGGACGAGGACGAAACCTATTACGGGTATTACGCGATATCGCGCTGACGAGCGAATTGCGATCGAGCCCAAGGCTCCTGCCCCAGTTCCGGAGTTTCGAGCAGGTGATGATGGTGTGCGAACAGAGCCAGCTCCAGGCGGGTATCCACTCCGGTTTTATCGAAGATGTTGCTGATGTGGTGCTTAACAGTTTGTATGCTGATGACGAATTCCCGTGCAATTTGTCCGTTGGTATAGCCACGCATCACGACCGTCAGAATCTCCACCTCGCGAGGCGTGAGGGAATACGGAAGGCGTGGCTTTGTGGGGCCGCCGAACGCTTTTGGGCATTTCGCCAGTGTGGGGGGCCGGGCTTCTCCGAACCGGCGTTCCCCGGCCATCACTGCCGAAAGAGCCGTTACCAATACTTTTGCTGTGACAGATCGCCTCAATAGAATCCCGCTGATACCCGCGACAAACAAGTGTGATACCTCCGGCTCCGAATTCGTATCTGTCAGAAGCAGAACGCGCGTGGGCAGCAGTCCTGCTGCAGCTTCCCGGATATCCCGCAACTCCCCGTAATTGTTGAGAGACACATCCGCGAGCAGAATGTCAGGGCGTCGCGCAACTGCGATTTCAATTCCATCCGTTAGGTTGGCCGCGTCGGCAAGGACCTCGATTTCCCTTCTGATTCTCAGCAGTTCGCGGATACCTTCGCGCAGCAGCCCCTGGCTGCTTGCGATCACGATGCGAATCCGCGCAGAGAACATGGCGATCGACTTTGCTTGTTTGGTTCCAACGGCGATCTGCGGGCGATGGAAAACGGCAGAGTGGATGTCGGTAGCAGTCTGGCTCACGATCGGCACCTTGTTGAAACGGGTATCCGGCCTTTGCGCATGAAGCGGAAGACACCACTCCACTGTTCAAAAACCAGAACTACACTCGCAATTCATGTGCCACCAGGAAAACGAAGAATGCTGCTGATTTGCCGGGGCGGCGGGGCGCTGCCGCGCCTCGCGTCAGAAATCTTTGACCCCTCGTGGAAAACCTGGACGATAAGGCGGGAAGCCTGCAGGAATTGGACAACGTCAGAAGCGTTGATCGACAGCGGCGGAGAAATCGGAGACGCCGGAGCGCTTCGTTCTCTTTATTTTCGCCTCCGTTGGATATAGTTTGATCTGGCTGCCCGAACAAGAGGGGACGCAGTAATCTTCACCCGATGCCTCTCCTTCGGCAGCAAGCGAATGAGCAGCGGCTATGAAAATATCCGATTTCCAGGAACAGTTCGGCCAAATCGACATCTATCTTTTCGACCAGCTTCTGAAGGGCCGCATTCTGCCTGGAATGCGGGTTCTCGATGCCGGATGCGGCTCCGGCAGGAATCTCGTGTACCTCCTGCGTCAGGGGTACGAGGTCTATGCGGCCGATTCGAATCCGGAGCAGATGGAGCAAGTGTGCCAGATGGCGCGCGACCTTGCGCCCGCGCTCCCGGAATCCAACTTTCGCATTGAGTTGGTGGAACAGATGTCTTTCGACGACGCCTGCGCCGATGTGGTCATCAGCAGTGCGGTCCTTCATTTCGCGCGGGACGATGCCCACTTCGAAGTCATGCTCCAGGGATCGTGGCGCACGCTGAGGCCCGGTGGGCTCTTCTTCTGCCGTTTGGCGTCGTCCATCGGCATCCGGCACCAGATTGTGAACCTGGGCGGGCGCCGTTATCGATTGCCCGACGGCTCCGAAAGGTACCTCGTGGATGAAGCGCTGCTCGACTCACTCACTGAAAAAATGGGCAGTCTCGTCGATCCCCTGAGGACAACCATCGTTCGGGATCTGCGCGCGATGACCACGTGGGTGGTTCGCAGGAAGTGGTAACCATTGACAGCCCCGCGGCGCAGAACTGCAAAGCTCTCGTCCAGCAGGGCTATTATGCGGGGCGAATAGCTGCCAGTTACTGCTGGGCGATCCCGGCGCATCCAACGAATCAAGCGACTGCCGCGGCGTGGCGCAGGGTTTTTGCCGTTTCCCCTGCATGAGTTCTGCTGAAGCGGAACGGCGTCATGCGGAACTACACGATGGGCAGGAGCCCGCCAACGATTCCGGTTGGCCGATTCGCGGTCCCCGTTCCGCGCCTCGGGACGGGGACTTCCCCAGGCGCGAAAGCTGCGCCGACCTGGTCCTTCTCATCAGCAGCGGGATGACAGGTCATATCTTCTGAAACGATCCCTCCGCTCCCGGCGTTACAGGAAATGTGAAGACTCGATTCAAGGCTTTCTCGCGCGCACTGAAATTGAATCCAGCCCACTGCCCCCGCATCACTAACACCGTTGCTCATTTGGCCTGATAGGTATCGAGGGACGAGTATGACAATCTTTCGTTTTTTTGCATCATTTCTCACCGGAATTGCATTGAGCTCAGCATCCTTTGCGCAGCAGGCTCCCGCGCCTGTGGCGCCGGCGGGTGACATCAGCGGCACAGTGACCGACGCACAGGACGCTGTTATTCCCGGGGCTGTGGTCGTGCTTGCCGGGCCCGCTTCGGCGCAGCCGCGCAGCGTCACAACCAGCGATACCGGAGGTTTCGATTTCTCCGGCGTCGCCCCTGGCTCTTATACGATCAGCGTGCGTGCGCAAAATTATGCCGACTGGCAATCGCAGACGATTGATGTCCAGCCGGACCAGTTCGTCATGCTGCCGACAATCCGCCTCATCCTCTCGGGCGGCGTCACCTCAATCACGGTCTACGCCTCCCCGGTACAACTCGCCACTGAACAGGTCAGGCTCGAGGAGCAGCAGCGCGTTCTGGGGTTCGTCCCCAATTTCTACGTCGTCTACGATACGCATCCCGCGCCGCTCACTACGAAACTCAAGTACTCACTCGCGCTCCATGCGGAAACCGACCCCGTGAACTTCGCGGGGGCAGCGTTGCTCGCCGGTATGCAGCAGGCCGGCGATACGCCGGATTACCGGGAGGGTGCAGGCGGTTACGCGGAACGTTTTGGAGCGGACTACACCACAGCCTTCGCCGACGTTTTAATGGGTGGCGCAGTCCTGCCTTCGCTTCTCCATCAGGATCCGCGCTACTTCTACAAGGGCACAGGCACGACGCGCTCTCGCCTCTTCCACGCGCTCGCCGCTCCTTTCATCTGCAAGGGTGACAATGGCCGCTGGCAGCCGAATTACTCCAGCATTGGAGGCGATGCAGCCGCAGGCTCACTTGCCGAGGCGTACGCTCCGTCAACGAATCGCGACGCCGGTACGTTCCTTCAGTACGATCTGGTAGCGACCGGAGGCAGGATGACGAACGCCATCATTCAGGAGTTCATCCTGCGCGGCTTCACGACCCACTCCAAAGACCGCTGAAGCTGACGCCCCGCTGGACCTGGGCGACCCCCATTGAAGACGGGCCAGTGCGCCTGGGCGCGGGTTCCACTCTGCCCATTGCGGCCGACCCTCGGCTTTTGCTGACCATCCCTCCAGTGATACCGTATTCTGTTTGGAAATGAGTTCTGTTCGGAATTGCTTTCCGCACTCCTCCCGTTCCGTTCCGCACTCCGCCCGTGGGTTACTGGAGTTTCGATGAGACACATTGTTTTTGAGCAGGCTGCCGCCGAGGCGCGTGTCGGCATCAGCGAGATAGATGCGGAGATTGACCGGTTAAAGGCCAGAAGAGAGTTGCTGGAGGTGCTGGAAACCATTTCGCGCCAGCTCCTCACCGTCGTGCCCATGAGTATCGGGCCGGTGCCGATGAGGGCGGGCAGCAACAGCGCGAAAACGATCGATACACCGGCCGCTGAACCGTCCTCTGTTTCGATGACCCTGCCGGAGGGCTAAATCCGGCTCGCCTGAAGACAGGTTCCCTTACTGCACCTTGCCGTGCGGCCTCAACCGGTTCAGCTCAACCGCGCACGCCAGCGCATTCAGCGCCGCGATGCGCAGGTTATCCAGGCCGGCCCAGATCCAGAACTGTGTTCCATTCGGATCGTGGCCGCCCTGCGGTCGCGCCCGCACCTGAATCTCCGGCTGCCCGGCCACGCTCAGATTGGTGGGTGGATCGCCGTCGGCGGTGCTCACATCCACGTGTTCGCCGGCCAGCGAAGCCTCCATCTGATCCAGCGACACCGGATGCTGCATCTCCACGGCAAGCGAGATCCCGTAGCCGTGAAACACCGGCGCGTGCACCGCCTGAATGCCCGCCAACGGCAGTCGCGCGCCTGCCAGCAACGCGTAGTGGCGCCGCATGCGGGTCTCGGCCTCAGCCAGGCTGAACTGCGCCGACTCGCCGAAGACGGGGGTGGTATTGAACGCCACCTGCGTGTCGTAGACCAGTTTGGGAAGATCCTGAAAATTGAGCAGCTTCACTGTTTGCTGGTGGAGTTCATCCATCGCAGTGCGCCCATATTGCGACGCCGGTTCCAGCACGGTGGCCCATGCGCTTCGCACGGGCGCCGCCTGCGCCATGCGCCCCAGCAGCAGCGCCAGCGTCAGAGCCACCGGATGCGATGGGACCACCGCCGCAGTTTCGAGCCCCGGACCTCCCGACGCGCCCGAGCGGCGGGGTGGAAGCCCGGGGGCCACCTGCTCCGGATTCCCACCCAGCTCGTCTTCCACCCAGGGGGCGCGGACCAGCACGCCCGGCTGTCCCTCCAGCGCACCCGACATATCCACCACGCTGGCCCCGGCGCGATGGGCATCCGCCCAGTGCCGCTTCGTCAGCGCCTCGTCGCCCGCAAAGAAAACAAAATCCGCGCGCTCAAACGAGGATGGCTCGATGCGCCGGATGAATGTCACTTCGTCGCCCACTGACTCCAGCGTGCCCAGTTCTTCCGCATCGTCCATCAGCTGAAAGTCGGCACCGGCAAAGGGCGACTCGGTGAGCACATCGTTCAGTTCCTTGCCGCGCAGCGAGCCCGCGCCGACAATCACAATCTTCGCCGTTTCCGTCACGCTTCAAAATCCTTCCATCGGAGCCCCGGGGTCGTTCGGGTGGTTTACTGGCGGCCGATGATGCCGCCGCTGCCACGAGTACGCCAACCGCGCGATCACCCCGGAAAATAAATAGGCGAAGGCCAGCACCAGCAGCACTTCGCGCGAGAAGAACACCAGCAGATAAATACTAAGCCCGAACAGGACCACCAGCCGGATCGGCTGCCGCCCCGTCAAATTGATCTCCTTGCCGCTCCAGAAGCGCCAGGTGCTCACCATCAGAAATCCGATGAACCCGACCACTACCGCCCAGATCATGGCTACCCACCACGTGAAGATCGGCCAGCCCACGAACGCATGAACAATGGCGGCGATCACGCCCGCCGCCGCCGGAATCGGCATCCCGACAAAATACTTTCGCCCGGGCCGCCCCGGATTCTTCGGCACAGGATTCACGCTGATGTTGAATCGCGCCAGCCGGCTCGCTCCGCACAGCAGGAACAAAAAACAGACAAAGCCGCCGAACTGCACCAGCCGCACTCGATAATCCGGGGGCATCAGCTCCGGCAGCGACCGGAATCCCCAGGAGAATGCCAGGAGTGCCGGGGCCACGCCATAGGTGATCACGTCGGCCAGAGAATCGAGTTCGCGGCCGAAATCGCTGGCGGTGTTCGTCAGCCGCGCAATCCGCCCATCCAGCGCGTCGAACGGAATCGCAAACAGAATCGCAATGGCCGCGTGATCGAAGAAGTGCGGTGCCTCCGCCGACCCCTCGAGGCTTTGCAGAATCGCATAGAACCCGAGCGCGATGTTCATCGCCGTGAACATTGACGGCAGCAGATACATCCCATGCGGACGCGGTCTGGGGCGCGGACCTTCGCTTGCCCTCAACCCTGGAATCCCCCGCAGGAACCGCTGCTCGCCGCTGCTCACACCCGCAACTCCGCCAACTCTTTTCCCGGGGGGGGCTCCGCCTCGGCAGCGCTGACCTGCGCTACGATGCTCGCGCCGCCCCGCACCCGGTCGCCCACCTTCACCATCACCTCGGCATGTCCTGGCAGGAGCAGATCAGTGCGCGAGCCGAATTTGATCAGTCCCACGCGCTCGCCGCGTCGCAATCGGTCGCCCACACGCTTCGCAAACACGATACGCCGCGCCAGTAATCCCGCAATCTGCACAAATTGAACCTGGTATCCTTCATCGCAATCCACGACCGCCAGGTTCTGCTCATTCCGCACTGCCGAATCCGGATTCAGCGCATTGAGATACTCGCCCTTCCGATATCGCACCTCGCGCACCACCCCTGCCACCGGAGATCGGTTCACGTGCACGTCGAATACGCTGAGAAAGATGCTCACCCGCTGCTGTTCCCCTGCCGGCGTCAGAAGGCGTGTCACTTCGGTTACCCTCCCGTCGGCCGGCGACACAATCTGCCCCGGTCCGCCGGGAATTGCGCGCTCAGGATCGCGAAAGAACCACAAAAAGAACGCCGCGAGCAGCAGCGGCACGATCGCCCCCGGCCAGCCCGCCAGAGCCCACGCCATGCCGGCCACCGCCGCCAGAGCCAGCCCGTAGAAATATCCGTCTCTCACCATGAACAAGCTAGAGGACTAACGCCGCCCACGACCGGGAACGTTGATGGACCATCCCTTCTTGCTTCCCCAGGATGGATCGTCGCGAGTCTCTCTGAATTCTAGTTCTGAAATGAGAAAAGACAAAGGAATCTGTGGCCCTGGCAAATTGGACCGGGGGTTCAGCGTGCTGTGACCGCGCCAAAAACGCAAGTTAAGCTCCGGATTCGCCGTGAGGGCGTTTCGCCATTGAGCATGCGTCGCTGGATGAACCATTGCATGGTCCCCGGGGGGGCTGCCATCCCACGCTTCTCCGGTCGCGCGCAGGATACCTCCAGCGCTTAATGCCACCCCTATCCTGGTCGATATAGGGAGCGGGACGTGGCCATGGACATCGAGATCCTCCAGGACTACCTGGTCGAGTCAAGGGAGCTCCTGCAAAAGGCTCAGGAAGATACGCTTCAGCTCGAATCGGACCCGAGCGATGAGCAGGCGCTGGCCTCGATATTCAGAGCCTTTCATACAATCAAGGGCGGCGCGGGCTTTCTCGACGCCGTGCATCTGGTCGACTGGGCCCATAATCTGGAGGAACTCCTCGACAAGTTGCGCTCCCATAGCCTGGCGGTAACGCCGGAGCGCATCGATGCGATTCTGGGCGGCATCGACACGATTGGAAAGATGTTTGAAGATCTGGCGAAGGAGCAGGTGCCGCGCCGCGGACCCGCGGAGATGAGCAGCAGAATCCGCGCACTGGCGGAAGTCGATTCGGCGCCGCCTCTTCCAGACACGGCACCTCCGGCCGGCGATGACGGACACATCGCGCAATCCCACGGCGGCGCGGCCCTCCCCAATGCTCCCGCCGGGGCTGCAGTCACCGCGGAAACAATGCTGCGCGTGGATGCCACGCGCCTGGATGCGGTCATGAATCAGGTTGGGGAGCTGGTATTGCTCCGCAACCGGTTGACATCGGCGCTGGGCGGCCTGAGAAAAGACGACGAGAATATGATGCGCATCGCCCGCGAGATGGATCTGCGGGTCAGCGACCTGCAGAGCAGCGTAATGAGCCTGCGCATGCAGCCGTGCCGGCGGCTCTTCCAGCAACTGCCACGCGTGGTTCGGGACGTGTCGCGCCAGCTGGATAAGGAAGTCCGTCTCGAAATGGCCGGCGAAGAGGTTGAGATCGACAAGGCGGTGGTCGATGCGCTGTCGGGCCCGATCGTGCACCTGGTCCGCAACAGCCTCGACCACGGAATCGAAATGCCGGAGGTTCGGAGGCGCGCCAGCAAGCCGGCAGCCGGAGTACTGCGCATTGCCGCGGTTCACCTGGGCGTTCGCGTCCGGATTGAGGTTTCAGATGACGGTCAGGGTATTGACCGGGTGCTGGTGACTCGGAAAGCCATCGAAAAGGGAATCATCACCGAAATGCAGGCGGCCCATCTATCCGATCAGGACGCGCTGGAACTGATCTTCCGCGCTGGGTTTTCCACCAGGGAAGAGGCATCGGAGCTTTCCGGGCGCGGGGTGGGAATGGACGTGGTCAAACAGACCACGGACAGGCTGCGCGGCCGCTTGTGCATCGAGACACAACCGGGCCGCGGCACGAGCATCTCCATGGACTTTCCCCTGACCATGGCTGTGCTGCCGGTGCTCTATCTGCGGCTGCGCCAGGAGACCTATGCTTTGCCGATCTCGGCCATCGACAGCCTGGTCGACCTCGAAGAACATCGAGTGCACCGTCTGGCTGGCCGTACCAGCTATCGCGTCGACGGTACGCAAACGGTTCCGCTCGTCGATCTCGGGTCTGTCCTGCAGCATCGTCCGCTGCGCCTGGGCGCGGAAAACGTCGAGGGCGTGCTTACGGAGCGGGGCGTGTTTGTCGTTTCCGAGGTTCTTGGCAACGAGGACTCCGTAGTCAAGCCCATCGATTTTCTGTCCAGCGGCAATCTCTATCAGGGCGCGACCATCTCCGGACGAGGAAATGTCGTGCTGATTCTGGATGCTGGCGCGCTGAGCGCTGCCGCATCGAGGGAGCAAGGATGAACATTCACCGCATTATGGCGATCATGGACGCTTCCCACCGCACGCGGCGAACCATCGAACAATCTCTGCGAGAGATCGACCGGCGCGCGCTGAATGCCATGGTTCTCGTCAAGCGGAACGGAAACACGCTGGCCGGCTACGGAGTTGTCGCACAGGCGTTTCGGGAGCAGGCAGTGCTTCTTAAAGATGCCGCGAATCCGCTGCAGCAGTCTATCGCTCCGCTTGTGCGGGTGTATATGCAGATTCTCCAGCATGAGCAGTTCAGCGGCATGTTCCGTCGCTCGGCACAGGCCACAACCGGCAGAAAGCGGGCTCTCGAGTTCCTCTGCAACTCCGAAAAACACTGGCGGAGAGATATCGATGCCGAGGAAGACGAAGGCGTGACCATCCTGCGGCAGCTCATCGATACGGTGATCCGGCTCCAGGAAGGCATTGCCGAGCAGGAGTACGTCGTGACCAACGGTCGCATCGAAGCCGCCCTTTCCGAGCGCACCGGCGCCCCGCTCATGCGCGTGTCGCACGAGATGGGGCTGGCGGTAACCAAGGTGCGGGAGGCGATCTGGACCTATCGCGGAAAGCTGGAGGAGGTGCTGCATGAGAGCGGAACCGGTGTTTGAAACGGGAACCCATCGCTGGTGGGTTCTTTTCGACCAGGATGAACGGCGCGTGATCGATTCGAACGTCTATGTCGTCGAGTCGAGCGGGCAGAGCGCCGTACTCGATCCCGGAGGATTCGAAATCTTTCCTCAGGTCCTGGCCGCAGTGGCCGAGGTTGTGCCGCCCACCTCGGTCCGAAAGGCATTCGTATCCCACCAGGACCCGGATATAGCGTCCAGCCTGCCCTTGTGGAACGCCTGTAACAACAACATCCAGTGGCAGGTTCCCGGCCTCTGGGAAGGGTTCATCCGTCACTACGGCGCGCTGGACGCCGAGATGGTCTGCATCCCGGACGAGGGCGGCTCCATGATGCTTGGCGACCGCAGGCTGGATTTTATCCCTGCGCACTACCTGCACGCTTCCGCCAATTTTCACTTGTACGACCCTGAAGCAAAGGTGCTCTTCTGCGGGGACGTTGGAGCGGCGCTTCTCCCCCCGGGCCACGGGATCTGGGTGGGCGGCCGACGAGGAGCGGAATCGGTCAGAGGATTCGATGAGCACATCCAGCACGCGAAGTACTTTCACCAGCGATGGATGCCGTCGAACTCCGCGAAATTGGACTGGATCGATCGCGTTCGCCAGCTCCAGATCGACATGCTCTGCCCCCAGCATGGGGCGATCTACGCCGGCGAAAACGTTAAGCGATTTCTGGATTGGTTCGAAGGACTAACCGTTGGGAGCGCGATTGCGCGCTGAGGGAGGAAGCATTATGGCCACAGTGGCTGTCAGGACTCGACCAAGGAAAAGCAGCAAACCGTCGCGGGGCTCCAAACCGCCGGCGCAGACCGGCAAATTCGCAGGCCGGGCGCGAAGAGCGGGAGCCCAGGCAGGGCGCGCGGCACTGCCCTCTGCCCGGCCCCAGGGAGCCGAGAAGCAGCAGTTGCTCGATCACGCCCGGGCCCTCCTTGAGCCGCTTTCCAGCCTGGAGATGCTGTGCGAAGCGGACGACCGCATGGAGAATGCGATTTTCTACATGAATCGCGCGGCTCTCGAAACCATGTCGCTGAATCACAAGCGACTGAATGCAGGCCTGAGGGGTGCTGACGTTCGCCATGCTCATGGGCGGTCCATCCATCAGTTTCACCAGGATCCCGAGCGCATTCGCGACATCATCAGAAAGCTGATGACTGAGCCTTCCGGCTGCCACAGCACTGAGGTCACCCTGGGCGGAGTGACGTTCGGTCTGGATTTTGCGCCCGTGCGCAACCGCGAGAACAAGGTGATTGCCATTCACGCCTCCTGGCGCAATCTCAGCGACGCGAAACTCGCCGAACATGTTATCGCCGAAATGAGCACGGCGGCATCGGGGAACGCGGAGTCCCTGATGGGGGTGGCAGAGGAAACCGACCGCGCGATGAAAGCGGTGGGAGGCACGCTGGGAGGCCTCGCCCAATCAGTAGCCGACAGCCGCAAGGCATCGCAGGAACTTATCGCGCAGGTGGGCGCGATCGGCCGGATTGCGCAGACGATTCGCGAGATCGCCTATCAGACCAACCTTCTCGCCCTGAATGCCGCAATTGAGGCGGCTCGCGCCGGGGAGCACGGGCGCGGGTTTGCCGTTGTCGCCGACGAAGTGCGCAATCTTTCGAAGCGCGTTCAGAAGGCGACAGAAGAAGTGCAGCGTAACATTACCGACATCGATCGTTCGGCCAGATCGATCGAGAAGACCAGCCACTCGGCGGAACAGTCTGCGCACGGAGCGGAGTCGGTGACCTTGTCGCTCGGAACGCGCGTCCGCTCGCTCCACGCGCTGGTTGCGCAGATGAATGTCGACTCGGCGAAGAACGAGACCAAGATTTTTGTACGCAACGTGCTGGCGGAACTGTCTGAGCGCGCCGCAGCGGCGGCTCCTGACAACACGCCGGACCATCATCAGTGCAGCTTTGCTCGATGGTTCGAGGGCAGTGGCAAAGATTCCTGGGGACAGTCCCCGGAATTTCAGGAGATCGAGGCCCCTCTGGCCTCGCTTTACCAGAGCGCGCGAAATCTTCGCGTGATGCTGAAGGCCGGGGAACGCGAGGAAGCCATGCGGCTGGGCGGAGAAATCTCGCGGATCGAGCAGGAACTGCTCGATAAACTTGACGCGCTGGGCGCGGCCGTCAGTGACAGCAAAACCGGGGAGGCTGGCCATGAGCGACGTGATGCGGGAAATTGAGGAAAGATCGAAATTAGCGGGCACGAATAAGTTCGAGCTCCTGATCTTCCGCCTCGGAGAAGACAACAACTCGCACTCGCGGGAGATCTTTGGCATTAACGTCTTCAAAGTGCGGGAAGCGCTGATGATGCCTTCCATTACGCCCATGCCGGGTTCGCCGAAGCACGTCCTGGGTGTCGCCAATATTCGCGGGCAGATCATTCCGGTCATCGATCTTCCGTCGGTGGTTGGCTGCACGCCGCAGGCATTCAATATCCTCCTCGTGACCGAATATGAGCGTTCGGTTCAGGGGTTTGCGGTCGAAGAAGTCGAGGAAATCGTGCGCCTGGAATGGAGCCGGGTCGTCTCCGCCGAAAAATCCGCGGCCGGATCCCTTGTGACCAGCCTTGCCAGACTCGACGATCAGGAGGAAAACGCTCGCCTCGCCCTGATACTGGACGTTGAATCCATCCTCAGGGAGGCTTTGCCGTTCCGCTTCAGGAGCGGCGAGGAGATCACCCGTCTGCCGACCATCCATATGCCTGAGGGTGCTGTGGTTCTCTACGCGGACGACTCCAGCGTGGCGCGCCGTCAGATTGAAACCGTTCTCAGCAAGCTCGGGCTGCCATTTGTCGGCACCAGGACGGGCAGGGAGGCCTGGGACCGGCTGAAGAGCTTCGCCGTCGAAGCCCGGGCCGCCGGAGTTCCTTTGCGAGAAAAGGTGGCGATGGTGCTTACCGACCTGGAAATGCCCGAAATGGATGGCTTCACGCTCACGCGGCAGATGAAGGAGGACGAGGGCATGAAGTCCGTGCCGGTGGTCATTCACTCTTCCCTGTCGGGCTCGGCCAATGCGGCGCACGCCAGCAAGGTGGGAGCGGATGGATACGTCGCGAAGTTTGTTCCGGACGAACTGGTGAGTGAGGTGGTGAAGGTTCTGGGCACGCCGGCAGGGTAGCGCAGGCTTCCTTTGCGTGCATCGCCTCCACAGCACAACTTGCCTCGCCGGTGAAGGTTCCTGAGTCTGCAGCATCACTGGAACGTGAACGCGGCGCTCGATGTCAATTTCACCGTGCCCTCTCTTCCGCCGGCTGAGGTGGCGATCATTCCGGAACATGCGGGGGGCGACCTTCGGCCCAGCCGCCATCTCGGGGAGGCACTCCCGCTCAATGCAATCGCTTACTAATACAGCGAAATGCTGGAAGAGGACGCCGAGATCGAAGGAATCGCTTCGTGCTGGATCTCAGAAGGATTCAGTCTGCCGGCAAGCACCTGCACGCTTTGGTGCATGGTGCATGAACAAGCCAGGTTTGCTTCTGCTGGCGCGTTCGCGACGCGGGCATTGCATTGGAATTGAGAAGGAGAACATGAAACGGCTATTTCGCCCCTTCTCGCAGGTCGACGCTTCGGTGACATGGCCGCACCGGTCTGGAACTGGCTATCAGCCAGCGTCTTTGCCGTCAGATGAACGGCGATATCACGGTGGAAAGCGTACCGCCGATCTCCTACTCCTCGCGCAGCACCTCCAGCGGCCTCTGCCCCAGAATCCGCCAGCTCGCGATCCATCCGGTCATCACAGCCAGCAGTGCCGTCGCCGCCACCGCAGCCACTGACCCTCGTACATCGCGATGGAACGTCAAATCCATACGGTGCAGCAAAATATGCGTCAAAAGGTTCGCAAATAAAACTCCTACCGCGCCGGCCAGCAATCCCAGAACCGCAAACTCCACGCTGAACACCGCAGCAATCCGCCGCCGCGTCGCGCCCAGCGTCTTCAGCACCACTACTTCGCGGATCCTCCGAAAACGCGTCCCGGCCACGCTCGACGCCAGGATGATCAGCCCGGACAGAATTGAGAATCCCGCGAGAAAGCGAATAACCAGAGTGATTTGGTCTACCACCCCCTGGATAGTCTCCACGATGTCTGCGATGTTGATCACAGTCACCGTTGGATAAGCCGCGAAGAGCGCCCGCTCCACATCCGGAATTGCATCGGCCTTCGCGTGAATGTCGCCGTACCACACCACAGGTTGACCGGCGAGCAGCGCCTCCGGCATCACGAACTCGCTCCGTGCAAACGGGTGTTCACCGGCGATTCTGTAGATCGCCGCCACTTTCACTGCGATCGTTTTCTGCCCGGCAACAAAGGTCAGCGGCGTCCCAATTTTCAGGTGCAGCCGCTCGGCGACGTGATCGACCACCGCGAGATCGGCCTCGTGGCTGCCTGCACTCCACCACTTCCCTTCCGCAACCTTCGTCCCTGACGGAACCGCTCCCGACCACGACAGATTGGCCGAACGCAGCAGACGCTTCGGATAATTCTTCAGCTTCAACTGATCTACCGGAGTTCCCCCAATCGATTCCACCCGCCCCGCCACCACCGGGATCGTCTCCAGCCCCGCGATCACGCCCTTCTGCTTCCGGAGCAGCGCGCGTATCCCCGGCAACTCGTCCGTGGTCATGTCGATCAGGAACACATTCGGCGTCTCCGGCTTCACGTCCTCGTGCAGCGAAGCGACGACCGACCGTTGCATGAGAAAGACGCACAGAATCAGCATCACCCCCGCGCCCAGCGCCGCCAGCACCGCCGCCGACTGGTTCCCCGGCCGGTATAAATTCGAAAGACCATGCCGCAAGACGGAGTGCAGTCGTAACCGTGTCCGCGACAGAAACGACCGCAGTCCGCGCAGCGTGGCCGCCGACAGCCCAAGCAGGACCGCCAGCACGCCCGCCAGGCAGATGGCGAACCACTTGCCCACAAGCACAGAATCCGCCAGCCCCGCCGCAATGCCGCCCAGACCACCGAGGATAACGACAATCGAAGCGATCTGCAGTTTGTGCGACAGCGCGCTTCGCAGCAACTGGCCGTAATCCACGCTCAAGAGCAGAAAACAGCCGAAAAGAGCGCCCGGTATGCTCCAGTGCGGATGCCGAATAATGAGATTCACAATCGCAACCACGACGGCACAAATCAAGCAGCAAATAGCAGCCGCACGGAAGCGAAGAGCGCCTGCGAATTGTTCACCGCTCTCCACCGTCCTGCGCAGCACCAGAACAGGCCGCACCCTCCGCACATCCAGCAGCGGAGGCAGGCAAAAGAGCACCGTCGTCAGTACCCCCGTCCCGAGAGCCGCCAGCACCGGATCGAGCGGCAAACGGATCGCCGGATGCAGCGGCAGCAGCTTGCCCAGCAACACCGGCAACGCGTATTCCACGCCCAGCCCCAGCCCGATGCCGATCAGCGCTCCCGTCACGCCCAGAAACAGCGTCTGCAGCAGATAAATTCGCAGAATGTCCGCTGACCGTGCGCCCACGGACTTCATGATCGCCAAAACCTCGATCCGCTGTTGCAGGTGCGCGCGCATCGCCATCGCCACACCGATCGCCCCCAACACCATCGCCACCAGGCAAATCAGGCTTAGCAGCCCCGTCGCATGATCCAGGCCTTGCGTCAGTTCCGGGCTTGCCTCCCGGTAGTCGGTCACCTGCGCGTCGGGCAGAATCTTCTCCACCTCCGTCTTCACCTGGTCCATGCTCTGCTGGTTCTCCACTGCGAACAGATATCGCTCATTCGCCCGGCTGCCCGGCTGCAGTAACCCGGAATGATCGAGGCCCACGCGCGTCATCATCACACGCGGCCCCAGCCCCACACCGGCGGTGAGGCGGTCCGGTTCCTTCTCGATCACGGCCGCAATCCGGAACCACTCATCACCAACCTTCAGTTCGTCGCCCACGTTCGCACGCAGCCGAACCAGAAGGTTGTCATCCACCACCACCGTCCCATTCGCCAGCGCGTCATGCAGGCTCGGGCCACCCGTCTGCGCGGTGCTTCCGCCGTGCGCCGACAGTACCACCGTTCCGTAGAACGGGTACTCATCGGGATTCACTGCCTTCAACGAGACAAGCAGCGGGATCGGATCGCCCTTTACCATCGCCATCGACAGCGTCTCCGTCACCGTGGTTTCGCGCACGCCCTTCGCTTTCAGCGCCTGCAGCCGCTGGGCCTCCTGGGCTGTCGGTTGACGGAACATCCGCGCCGATACATCCGCCGCCATAATGCTGCGCGCCTGCTCCAGCAGCGCCCGGGAAAACGAATCGCTGAATCCCCGAACACCGGTGAGCGCCGCCACCCCCACGGCAACCGAAAGCAGGACGAAAAGGAACTTCGCCTTGCCAGCCCGCAGTTCTCTCCACGCTACGCGCGCAGCTGTGCTCCATGGCAATGCTGGTTTCATCGCAACGGCTCCGCTGCCGCCGCGGTTTGCAGTTCGTCAGCCACGACCAATCCATCTACCAGATGAATCCTCCGGTCCGCGCGCTCGGCGATCTGCGCGTCATGCGTCACCAGTACCAGGGTCGTCCCCGACTCGCGCTGCCGCTCCATCAGCAACTCCAGTACGTGCTGACCGTTGCTCGAATCAAGGTTCCCCGTCGGCTCATCTGCCAACACAATCGGCGGCTCCAAAACAAAGGCCCGCGCCAGCGCCACGCGTTGCTGCTCCCCGCCGGATAGCTGCACAGGATAATGCTGCATCCGGTCCCGTAGCCCAACCTCCTCCAGCAGAACTTCAGCGCGCCCTCGCGCGTTGCCCGTCGCATTCAGTTCATAGGGCAGCATCACGTTCTCCAGCGCCGTCAGCGTTGGAATCAACTGGTATGACTGAAATACGAATCCGATCCGCCGTCCCCGTACCTCAGCCAGATCGTCCTCATCGAGGCCGCCGATCGAGACTCCATCGAGGACAACCTCGCCCTCCGTAGGAGAATCCAGCCCGGCGAGCAGTCCCAGCAGCGTACTTTTCCCGCTGCCGCTCGCGCCCATCACGGCCACAAACTGTCCCTTAGGGATCATCAGGTCAATGCCGCGCAGGATCTCCACCGTCCGCGCGCCGTTTCGTATGGACTTTTTCAGTCTCCGCACCTCAATCATCGAATCTCCTCGACTCCATGCCGTCGGTCCATTCCTCATCTAAAGTAAACATTGTCATCTTGAGCGAAGCTTGTTCGCCCCCGCAAAACAACGGAGTCGAAGGACCACCATTTCTTTATTATGTTCCTGCGCAATCGCATCCATGTTCGGTTCGCACTTCTCCTGGCGCTCTGTCTCGTTCCCATCAGCGTCTGCGCCGCCCCCCGCCGCGCACTGCCGGTCATCGATTGCTTCGGCGACAGCATTACCGCCGGCTACGGCCTCGCCCCGGGTAAGACCTATCCCGATGATCTCCAATCCGACCTCGAAGCACGCGGTTATCGCTACCGCGTCGTCAATTCCGGAATCAGCGGCAACACCACCAAAGACGGAGTCGACCGGCTGCAGGAGGTCCTGCGCCTTCATCCTGCGCTCGTTCTCGTGGAATTCGGCGGCAACGATGGCCTGCGCGGCATCCCCATCGCCGACACGCGCCGCAACCTGGACACTATCGTCTCTGCGTTGCTGCACGCGGGCAGCAAGGTGGTTCTGCTCGGCATCACCTTGCCTCCCAACTACGGCCCTGACTACATCCGCCAGTTCAATGCAACGTTTCCCCTCGTCGCCGCTCGTTACCACATCCCGGTCATACCCAACATTTACAGGAACGTCTACGAAGTCCCCGACGCGATCCAGTCCGACGGCATCCACCCCACCTCAGCTGGGGCCAGACTTCTGGCCCACAACTTCGTTTCCGTGATCGAGCCTCTGCTGCATAGATAGGCAAGTTGGTCCGGCGATGACGGCTTCGCCCGTAAGGCCGAATCCAGCAACTTTTCTCGCGGTCCCGGGGTTTCACCCTACAACACGCGGGGTTTCAGCGGTGCGGCAACCAGCCCCGCGGTCAGGAGAACGATCGATGAAACTCTCTGTCTTCGCTACGGCATTGCTGGCTCTTTCGACCTCGGTCGCGATGGCCCAAACCCACCCCAACATTCAGCAGCGGAAGAATCGCCAGCAGGCGCGCATTGCGCAGGGCGTCCGCAGCGGCCAGCTCACGCCGCGGGAAACCGCTCATCTGGAGCGCCGCGAAGCTTCCATCAACCGCCAGGAGCGCAACATGCGCCGCGCCGATGGCGGCCACCTGACCCGCGCCGACCGCGCAACGCTGAACGCGCGTCAAAACCGCACCTCGCGCGCCATCTACAACAAGAAGCATAATGCCGCCGTCCGACACTAGACAGCGGAAACCAGCAACCATCCCCCGGGGTCCCCAC
>DAHUYD010000030.1 GCA_027315385.1 Acidobacterium sp. | reverse complement strand
ACAAACCTGAATTAAGCTGAAGTACGTCGTCCGCGGTCCGGACGGCCGCGCCGGAAGCGCCGCAGCAACGGGGGCAGCGAAAGTACGGAATCCACAGTCACCGCCGTTATTGTAGAACGATTCTTCTCCGGCGATCCATGCCCGGATGGCCCCCATCCGAGTGCCGCTCATCCCGCCGGTAACCCTCAGGATCGGCTCCTGCCCCTGATATCCTTGCCGGGATTGTGAGGAGGCCGGATGGAACAGCCTGGCATTGGCAACGTCGCGCCCAATACGGCGCTTATTCAGATGGCGATGTCCTTTGCGCGCAGCCGCATGGTCTGCGCAGCCGCCCGGTTGGGCGTCGCCGATGCGCTCGGGTACGGAGTCGGCAGCGCGGATGATGTGGCTGCGACATGCGGGGCAGATCCGGATGCTCTCTATCGCCTGCTGCGCGCGCTGGCGAGCATTGGAATTACCGAAGAAACAGCGCCTCGCCTGTTTCGCCTGACTGCGATGGGAAATCCGCTGCGGCGGGACGTGCCGGGATCGGCGTGGCCCGCTGTTGTCTTCTGGGCAGATTTGCTCGCCGACGACTGGTCGCTGCTCACCGAATGCGTGCGCGCGGGCAAGCCGGCGCGTGAGGTGCGGGCGCCGGCCCTCCCCTCGCGGTGGTCGCTCGAGCCGGACGGCAACGCGATCTTTCGCGCCGTCATGGGCACCGCTCCGGCGCAGGATTATGCCCCCATCGCCCGGGCGTGGGACTTTTCCCGCGCAAATGTGGTTGCCGATCTGGGAGGCGGCGGAGGCGCGCTGATTCAGGCTGTGTTGGACCTTCATCCGCACATTCGCGGCATCCTCGTCGATCTGGAACCCAGCATTGAGGCGGCAAAGCCGCGCTTTGCGGGGGTCCCGCGCTGCCGGCTGGTCGCCGCTGATCTCACGGAGTCGGTTCCGGCCGGCGCCGATGTGTACATGCTCAAGCACGTTGTGCACGGGTGCCGGGATGCGGATGCCATCCGCATTCTGAAGAACTGTCGCGCCGCGATGCCGGAGAATGGCGTCCTGCTGATCGTCGAATTCATTCTGCCGCCGCTTGTGGATCGGGCTGATCCGAAGCTCGAGATTCGCCTGATGAGCGACATGAACATGCTGGCGGTGACCGGCGGCAAGGAGCGCGGCGAGTTGGAGTGGAAGGCGCTCCTGGAGGCGGCGGCATTTCGCGTGGCGGGAGTTTACCCTGCCGGGAGCGAGATGGGCATCGTCGAAGCAAGGCCAATGTGAGGGGCCGCGGGGCCGCTTTAGCAACCCGAGGAGATGAGGCGGGTACGGCGCTCCCGCTGATATCTGCGCTTACGATACTGGTGCGCCAGCAACAACAGGCCCATCAGCGGCACGGGCAGAACGTCCCACACCAGGTCTCGCGTGCCGCCCGCGCCGACGCGCACCGTTCCGGAACATTGCCCGGCCAGGTCGCCGCGCCGTACCAGGACGGTCACCCGCCAGACGCCGCGGGCAGGAATGCGAAAGTTGGCAGCCTGCAGCCATTTGCTGGTGGCTCCCGCGCGGGAGGCGCGCAGGATGATCGGCTGTCCGTGGCTTGGAGTCAGGATGAAGTGGATATCGGCGTCCTCGATCAGCCCCGCCTGGCCCGGACGCTCCACGGCAACGCTGAAATCCGCGCGCCCTTGCCTGAGCGGATCGGGCGTCGTGAACAGCGTGACGATGAAAGGTCCGGCGGCTTTGCGAAACCGCAGCTGTCCACCGTCGGCATGGGCGGATTGCACGCTGGCGAGAACCACCACTGCCGCAAGCGCGAAGCGATATCGCAGGTGCATCACATTCCCATCCCGCGCATGTACATCGGCTGCGTAAAGATCCAGACGGCCACAGCATAAAGCGCGGTGCTGCTTCCGACCCACACTGTAGTCATCGGCCCGACCCGCCGAGGGGGAGCGGCGATCTGCCGGATCAGCTTCCATCCGGCGTACCAGGAGACAAACAGACCGAGGTTCACAATCCACACCTGCAGATCGAAGAGATTGTCGCCGTTGGGGCCGAGGGACGGCGCGAACATCGATGCCGAAGGCGCTGCCGTGGTCATTGCCATATCTTGCGGGGCGGCCGCGGCCCTCGCGTGCAAGTGCTGAAACAGCGCTGGGAGAGACGGCCACGAAGTCGCGAGATGAAACGCCAGATGCCCGAGCCAAACGGAAAGCCCCAGTGGCAGCAGGGCGATCGAGAAGCGGCAGAAGACGGTGCGGAGGGTTGGTTGCCCTGCCAGTGACTGCATCAGTTTGACCCCGCCCAGATACAGGAGCAACAAGGCGGCGGCAAAGAGACAAGTGGCCGGCAACGAGACGAACCACCCCCCAGCCCATGGATGGTGCTGGCGAAAATCAGCCAGGAAACGCGCGACCGGCGCAACCATCACTGCGGCGTTGGCAAGCGACGAGAACACGACCACCAGAATGAGGGCGGCAATATCGGGGCGGGCGGAGATGCGGCCAATCGAAGATCGCACCGGATCGCGCTCAAGCTCGCGAAAGGGCGACTGCGGCCTGAGTGAGACGTTGTCGGAGGGGCAGGCTCGAACGCAGTCCATGCAGAGGGTGCAGTCGGGGTTGCCGACCTTGTTGGGCAGGTAGAGTTTCAGCTCGCATCCGCGCGCGGTTGTGTTGCCGCGCACGCAGTCGTGGGTCGCGCACGACGAGCATACCTGGGTGTTGCGGGCGGCAAGCTCCAGCGGCGCAAACAGCGATGCGATGAAATTGAATTGCCCCACAGGGCAGACGTATTTGCAGAAGCTGGCGCCTGCAAAAACGGAGTTGATTGTGGTGGCAGCCACCACATAAGCGATGAGAAGCAGGGCCGTGTCGCGCGGCGAATTCCAGAGACCGAACTGCTCATAGGTCCAGAAGAACAGCAGTAGCAGAACGGCGGCGGGCCACTTTGTCGATAAGCGCTCGGGCCAGCGGAACTGGCGGATGCCGAAGTGGCGAACCAGCTCGCGTGGCAGCGTGAACGGACACGCCATGCAGAAAACATTCCCCACGAGGAGAAGGAGGATCAGGTTAAGCGGGCGGAGAACATTCCACAGCAGCGCCCCGGCGAGATTGAGCGGAGCCAGTTGCATACCCCGGAGCCCGTCCAGAATGACCACCGCCATCGCGGCAACGCTGAAGGTCTGGATCGCGCGGCGTCCGTAACGCGATCGAAGCACCGGTCCGGCGATGGGGGCGTGGAGAAAATCGAAGGGCATGCGCGCAGCGGCGGCCTTGCGGTGCTCGGGCTTTGCGGCGGTGCCTGGGCTATCTGACAGCAGCTGGAGCAGAACCGGCACCAGGGTAAAAATGATGACTGTCAGCCCCACGATGATCATTTCCCCGCCGGCGAGTTGCTGATCGGCGAGGGCGCTGATGCCAAAGAGCCGAGGAACATGCGCGTACGAGGGGTAGATCACGTGTCCATCGAGCGTGATGATCAGGCCTGTCGCGAAAAAGACCATGTGGGCAGAGGCGACATACGGCACAATCATCCAGCGTGAGGAGCGGATGCGGTTGGGCCACGGCCGCACGATATACCACCAGAAGGCCAGCGCGGCGAAGAAAAAGCAGGCGTGCTCCACCTGGTGCCAGAGGCTGGAGCGGAGCGCAAGCTCGTACGCGGCTGGCCAGTGCCAACCGACAACTGCCACGTCCAGGACGATCCATCCAAAGGCGGGATGCGTGAACAACCTCTGCAGCCAGTGGACCGTGCGGGTACTCATCCACGGCGCCAGCTCATCGCGCACGAAGCTGCGAGGTAGTCCGCGAAGGATGGGAACCTGAGGATTGCCGAGCAATATCAGCGGCGGAGCAATGGACATGAGCAGCAGGTGCTGCGTCATATGCGCGACAAGGAGGAACTCATTGAGCGCGTCGAGCGGGGAGGCGAGGGCGATCCAAAGGGATAAAAGGCCGGCAAAGAAGCAGGCGGCGCGCCATGCCGGCAATTCGCGAGGACGAGTGAGGCGGGCCAGCCGCCATCCACGCCAATAAAGGATGCCGGCGATCAGGGATCCGAGGGTGGGCCAAAGGGGAACGGTCCACGACTGCGCGATGGCTGCGTAAAGGGATGGCGCCATTACATGAGATCCGGATGACGTTGCCGATGGTTCGCAGGCGAGGCCCGCACGCGCGCTCAGGAACCTGGATTTGGATGCTCGGGGGGGGCGAGAGCGTTGTCGGTCCGCAGCGTCCTTAGTCAGTATGAAGCCGCGCAGGGCGGTTGTCGCCGTTCCCGATATCAGAAACTGGGTTCGAAGCCTTAACGCATCAAATAGATTCGACGGCTCGGCAAGCTATGACCGTGGTCTCTCTGGAGCTTCGTGCCCGCTATGGAGCGTGGTTCCGGCGTGCTGGCGATTCGTGATTTGGTGGCAGCTGGTGACAGCTTGACCCCGTTGGAGAGTTTACTAAACCGATGGCACCCGGGCCGAGTCCGTCAACTTCTGAGACGGAGGCAGTTGGATGGCAAAAGCGAGAGACAGGCGCAGGACATTGAATGGATTTGCGGAAATGAATCACGATGCTGCCGGCATCGATGTCGGCAACGCACAGCACTGGGTAGCTGTGCCGGCTGGACGGGATGCGGAGTCCGTAAGGATGTTCGGCTGTTTCACGGCAGATTTGCATGCCCTTGCAAATTGGTTGGAGCGTTGCGGGATCAAGACCGTGGCGATGGAGTCCACAGGCGTTTATTGGATCGCCCTCTACGAAGTTTTAGAAACCAGGGGGTTCAAGGTTGAGTTATCGGCTCAGGCCGGCTGTGGGGCCAGGACTGCGCAGGCGACAGCAGGGTGTGCCGGAAGATATCAAAGAGATGGCCTGGAAGGCACAGCTTCGCCTGCACAAACGCTATGCCCGGCTGGCCGCCGCCGGCAAGGACCAGCGCAACGTGGCTATCGCCGCGAGTATCCGCGGGCGTGCGCACCTGGTTAATAGGATGGAGGGGCGCGGAGGTGCGATGTCCGGTAACCGGGGATCTGATCAGAGACCGACGGTGAGCCGGGTGCGGGGATCGAGGTAATCGCGGAGAGCGTCGCCCAAAAAGTTGAAGGACAAAACGCACAGCGCGACAGCGATAGCTGGAAAGACGACGAGGTGCGGGGCGTCGAAAAGGTAGGGACGCGCATCGTTCAGCATCTGGCCCCAGCTTGACGTTGGCGGCGGCACGCCCAGCCCGAGGAAGCTGAGCGTCGCCGCAGCCAGCACCGCGCCGGCCATGCCGATGGCCGCCTGCACGATGAGCGGCTGCAGGATGTTGGGAACAATGTGACGAACGAAGATGCGGAGATCCCCGGCGCCAAGCGAACGCGCCGCCTCGACGAATTCGCGCTCCCGTATCGCGAGAACCTGAGCGCGCACGAGTCGCGCATAGCCGACCCACCCGCCGATGGAAAGCGCCAGGATCAGGTTCAGCAGACCGGGTCCCAGAAATGCCACGAACGCGATGGCAAGCAGTATGCCGGGCAGCGCCAGGAAGGCGTTCATCAGGAAGGTGTTGATAAGGATGTCGATCCATCGCCCGTAAAAGCCGGCGAGCCCTCCCAGGGTGAGCCCCAGCACAAAGGACAATCCCACCACCGAGATTGCGACTGTGAGCGAGAGCCGCGCGCCATAGATCAGCCGCGAGAGAATGTCGCGGCCGAGTTCGTCGGTGCCGAGCCAGTGAGCATGACTGGGCGGCGCGAGCCGGTGCACCAAGTCGAGGGCCGCCGGATTGTACGGAGCCAGCCACGGTGCGAAAAGTGCCATGACAAGGAAGGCGAGAAGAAAAAACAGCCCGACGGCGGCGAGAGGATGGGAGCGCAGCAGCGGGGCCACGCGCAGGACACGCCGGATGGGACCGGGAGCCATGCGAGGCGAAGCGGGCGCAGTCAGCGGAAGCACGTGCGAGGAGTCTACCAAACTCAAACGCAGGAGATTCCTTGATCATGAAACGAACCCCACTTCTCCTGAAAATGCTTGACAGTCTGGAGCAGGCATCATGAGAATGAGTACACGCTGATAATCAGTTGGTACTCCCCTGCTCTTCACCACGTTCGTACCATATTCGCGACGAGGCAATCGTTGTCGCAGTGGAAGCCCCATCCGTGACAGGCAGGGTCGACAGGTTGGGAACCAGGAGCATGGAGGCTCCAGCGGAATGAATCTGAAGGGCGAAAAGATCGCAGTCTGCGGGGCAGGCGGGTTTATCGGTGGACACCTGGTGAAACACCTTCAGGCGAAGGGCGTTGAAGTGGTGCGCGCCATTGACATTAAGCCGCTGGACGAGTGGTATCAGGTCTCGGACAATGTTGAGAATCTTGTGGCGGACCTGAAGGAAAAGAACAACTGCTGCAATGCAGCCAAAGGCGTCACCGCCATCTTCCAGCTGGCCGCCGATATGGGCGGAATGGGCTTCATCGAGAACAACAAGGCTCTCTGCATGTTGAGCGTGCTGACCACGACCCACATGCTGATGGCGGCCAAAGACTCGGGCGTGAAGCGCTTCTTTTACTCTTCTTCCGCGTGCGTTTACAACGGAGAGAAACAAAAAACCGCCGACGTGGTGCCGCTGAAGGAAGAGGACGCCTATCCGGCTTTGGCGGAAGACGGCTACGGCTGGGAAAAGCTGTTCAGCGAGCGTATGTGCCGCCATTTTGAGGAGGACTTTGGCCTCGAATGCCGGGTAGCGCGCTACCACAATGTCTACGGGCCGTTCGGTACCTGGGATGGTGGGCGCGAAAAGGCGCCGGCAGCCATTTGCCGGAAGGTGATCGAAGCGAAAGCCTCGGGCAAACACGACATCGAGATTTGGGGCGACGGCAACCAAACCCGCAGCTTTATGTACATCGACGACTGCGTGAAGGGCACCGTAGCCATCGCTGAGAGCGACATTCGGTATCCCATCAATCTGGGCTCCAGCGAGCTGGTGACGATCAACGAGCTGGTGGACATTGTGGAGGAGATCGCCGGCGTCAGGCTGAAGCGGCACTACAAGCTGGACGCGCCCAAAGGCGTAAACGGGCGCAACAGCGACAACACAAAGATCCTAAACGAACTCGGGTGGGAGCCGTCAATCCGGCTGAAGGACGGGATGGCCAGGACCTATCAGTGGATCGAGGAGCAGATGCTGGTGGGCGCTCGTCGGTAGAGTAAAAACGGAACAGCGGGTCATCTCCGGGACCGCGCAATGGATGAACACAGCAAATATCGAAAGATACTCGGGGTGCAGTTCTATGCCGGAGACGTGCATGGAGCGGTGGAACGGATGCGCCAGGGTGGGCTGCTGGTGGTCCCTGCGGCCCCTGCCCTGAAAGATCTTGTTACCAATGCTCAATATCGCGAGGCCTTGCTGAATGCCGACCTGGCCATCGCGGATTCGGCCTTCATGGTGATGATCTGGAATCTGATGGAAGGGGATTCGGTGCCGCGCGTTTCCGGCCTTCAGTACCTGCGGGCCCTGCTGCGGCTGAACGAGGTCCGGGACCCCGGCAACACGTTCTGGATCATGGCCCGGGAGACGAGCGCCAGACTCAATCTGAAGTGGCTGCAAGCTTGCGGCATCGACGTTCCGGAAAGCTGCGTCTGGCTGGCTCCAGTCTACGGACCCGAGATCGACGATCCGGAACTTCTGACGGCGATTTGGAGACAGCGTCCAAAGCACATTGTCGTTACCCTGGGCGGCGGTACACAGGAGCGGCTGGGTCTTTATCTCAAACGGAACTTGAATTACCTGCCCGCGATCCACTGCATTGGCGCGGCGATTGCTTTCCTTAGTGGCGATCAGGTGCGCATTCCAGCGTGGGCGGACCGGTTCCGCCTGGGATGGTTGTTCCGGTGCATCTCCGCGCCATCGCGGTACGTTCCGCGATACTGGTCGGCACGGAAGCTGCTGCCGCTGATGATGCGGTATCGCAGCGAGTCGCCGGTTGTGGAACCCGGCAAAGAGGCAGCCTGAAGAGCGCCGGGAGACTGAGGCGGGCGATCCGTTTCGTGGATCTGAATTCCAGCCATGAAAGCACTGTGCGCGAAGAGTGCGTGGGTAGTGGCATTGGGCGCCACGGCGCTGCTGTGCGTATCCGCACCGGCACGAGCTTCTGATTCGGCAGATTCCTCGGCGGCGCAGCATATTTTCAATCTGACCAATCAGGACCGGGCGGCGCATGGGCTGCCGACGCTCCAGTGGAGCGATGCTCTGGCGCGGGCGGCGGAGGGACACGCGGCGAGGATGGCCGATGAGCCGGCGCTCTCCCACGACTACCATGGCGAGCCGGGGCTGACCGAGCGCGCGGCCGCGGCGGGAGCGCATTTCGAGGAGGTCGCGGAGAACATCGCGTCGGGGTGGAGCGCGGAGCAGATCGAGAACGCCTGGATGCATTCGCCTCCACACCGGCACAACATTCTGGACCCGAAGCTGAACGCGCTGGGCGTGGCCGTGGTGCGGCGGGGCGGCAGGCTGTACGCGGTGGAGGATTTCGCGCATATGACGCAGGCGCTGAGTCCGGCACAGGTGGAGCGGAAGGTGCGCGGGCTGCTGCGGGCGCTGGGCGTGGATGCGTCTGTGCCGGGCGATGCGGCGGAGCAGGCTTGCCGGATGTGGCGCGGAATTCCGCAGGGGTCGAATGCGAAGTCGATTGTGCGGTTTGAGACGCCGGATCTGAATGAGTTGCCGGGACAAATCGTGCAGGCGATTCATCGGGCGAATTTCACGAAGGCGGCGGTGGGGGCCTGCGCCCCGCCGGCAGGCGGGACGTTCACGACGTATCGCGTGGCGATACTTTTCTACTGAGGCGCACAGCAGAAGTCAGCGCAGGGCGCCGAGCGGCAGAGGGTACGCGAGGTTGGCCTAGCTGCCGTCCGGGAATCCGCCGCGGTGGCAGACCATAGGAAAATGCGGCAGGCCCGCGAGCGGAGGCAGTTGTGCGCGCCAGCCGCCCGGGTGCGGCGTGAGTCCGCGGAGCAGCAGCGACGGCAGGCCGTCCGGATCGAGCACGATGCTTTCCAGCGATGCTCTGAGCCGAGCGACCGCGGCCGCTCCAAAGCGCTTCTTCCAGTCGTTCTCGATTTGCGCGGCGAGAGTGGGATAGGCGTCCCGCGCGCGGGATGCCTCGGGCGCGATCTCGAGGAACCTGGCGCGGCCGTCGGCAGGATCGGACCGAACGGTCCCCAGGCGTCTGCGGGCGAGCTGGCGCAGCCCATCGGCAATACCTTCCGGAGAGAGGCAGGTGAGCGCGGGAAGATCGCGCACGCGGATGCCGGAGTCCGGCGTGACGCGCAGCACGTTGGCGCACAGAGCCAGGGGAGCCGCGGAGTTCGCGTCGAACTCCGCGGCAAAGGCGACCAGGATTTTGGCCAGGAGCTCGGGCAGGGCCAGTTCGCGCGGGGGAAGGCGCAGGCGAGCCGCCCGCACCTTGTCGTTCTCGTCTTCGAGAATCGCAAACCAGGATGGGATGGCGGGGCCGAGCTTCCCGGCCAGTTCCGTCAGTCCGTCTTCGAGGGCCGCGACGGCCCGGTCGCCAAAGCGTTCGCGCCAGCGCGACTCGACGAAGGGGACCAGCGTCTGCCAGACTTCGATTGCCTTGCGGCCGCCGGCCGTGGGGCGAACCATGGCCGCGGGAGTGATCCGGCCGGGAGCGCTGTTCCCCGCCGGATCGTCGATGGCGAGGTATCCCCACCAGCGGCTCAGGCGGGCGAGCCAGATCTTCAGGCCCTTGCCGGACATGGCAAGACGCGAGTGCAAATCCACAATGGCGATGCCATCGAGGGGGACGTGCTGGAGGAACCTCAGCCAGATGGGCATGGAGACCAGCCAGGGAGCGCGGGGGAATCCCGGCGTCGATCCGTAGTTGGTCGTGCGATGGGGCGTCCGGCGCTCGAACTCGTTGTCGAA
>DAHUYD010000013.1 GCA_027315385.1 Acidobacterium sp. | reverse complement strand
CGCGAGTGGGCGCGGCGGAACCGCAACTCGAAGTACATTCCCGAATCGCTGCTGGAAGCGTGGGGCTTCGAGATCGAATCCACCCTCTGACGGGAGGTTGGTGACTGCACGCAGCGCCGCCCACGGGCGGCGTTGCTGTTTCAGTACTGAATCTCGCCTTCGGAAGTGGCGGACAGGGTCACGGAAGCCCTGCGGAAGTAGGAAAACATAAAGGTGAAGGGATAGCTTACCGTTACCCGCACGTAGCAGCCCTGGGCATTGGCGTTTGTGGAGCAGCCGGCGCAGGGCGCGCCAGAACAACTGGGTGTAGTCCCGGGCCACATATAGGAACTGGTGGTATTCACGGAGACCGAACCGGGGGCAATCGCAGACGTCGATGCCAGACTCAGCACGTAGTTCTGAACGTCAGTTGCGGCCGCCTTGCAGCTGTAGGTCAGGGTGAAGTTCGGGGGTGCGGAGGTGGAGCAGGACGAGGTCCAGTCGGCGCCGCGCACCTGCGCGTAACGTGTTCCTTCCTGAGCGGCATACGCGACGAAGTGGTAGTCGTACATGGCACGGCAGGCGTCGGCAATGCCCAGGATCAGCATGAGGAGGACGGCAGCCGTGATGGCGAATTCCACCAACTCAGCTCCGCGCTCGTCGCGGAGCAGTTTACGGAAGGCGAGAGCAAGGAACGCCATTATGACCCACCGGAGCGCAGGGTAGCTGAACTGGAGAGCAGCATCGAGGAAGGAATTCCCGGCCACGGAAACCACGGCGCATAGGTTGCCGAAGCGGTGATGGTAATCCTGTACACCCAGTTGGCGGAACAACCGGAAGGCGGGGAGGAACAACTGGCCGAATAGGAGGTTCCATCGGAGCACTCGCACCCCCACACCGGTGTTGCGACGGTTAAGCCGGGGACATCGGGCGCGTCACTCGCAACGGCGTTTGTAATGCTGGCGGTTTCGCCGGGAATATCGTTGGGATTCTGGGCGGCGTACTCGGCGCCGGCATGGGCTGCGCTGGCCAGTTCCGACGAGAGATAGTATGCCCGCCCGAAATCGACGGTGCCGAGCAAAAGAGCCATAAGAAAGGGCACGATAAACGCCATCTCGATGAGGCTGGCGGCCTCATCCGAGCGAAAGAAATCGACAGGCAGTCTCGAAGGCATGTCCTCTTTCCCTTCTACTCGATCAGGATCGAGGTTCCTTTGATTGGCGATCCGCCGGGAAGGGAGGAGTAGTCCGAGCCCAGCGTGAAGGAATTGTTGCTGTTTTCGATCAGCTGATTGGCGTCGACGATCGTATAAGCCGCGAGATTGCCGTTGCTGTTGAGCGTGAGCGCCGCATCGGGAAGATAAATGGCGCCCTGCCAGGTGGAAGCGGTATTGGAATCGATGGTCATTCCCGTCGAGTTAGACGAACTCTGCCACACCAGGATTCCGGGGTAATAGCACGTTGCGCATTCGCTGGTGGAGGTGGGCGCCACCAGGTCCACAGTGGTGTTGCTGTTCATCTGCAGACTGCCGGAGGTGAAATACAGCGTAACTCCATTTCCGGAAAGGGTGGTGTTGCTGCCGAGATTCATGGCTCCCTCGAAGACGTAGGTGCCCGGACTCAGAGTGAGGGTGGAGTTCGAGTTGACGTTGAGACCGCAATAGGTGCCGGGGTTCATCGTATTGCCGGCCCCCTGCATGGGGTTCAAGTTGGTGCAGGACCCCGCGGACGGTGGGGTGAGGTAACTCAGGGGATCGGGTACAATCGCGGTGCCTGTCACCGGTGTAGGGGTCATCGTAGCCCCGTTGTCCGTGAGGGTTCCGTGAATGCTGATTGCATTTTGAGCGCTAAGGGTGACGTTGCTGTTCGCCATGAACGACCCATTGTCGTTGATGCCGCAACTGGCGGTCAGAGTGTCGTTCGAGTTCATCGTCGCTCCCCCGCCGCCGATATACAGGCAATTGCGGGAGCTGCCCACCATCGACTCAGCCCTTGCACTGATGGTGACTGAAGCGAAAGAGGGTCCCAGAACTTTTGCAAAGTACGTCGAAACAGGTTCGGAGACAACTGCCTCAACGAAGTTGGAGTTGCCGTGGTTGGGATCGGCGGATCCGAGGGCGCAGGGGCCGTTGTTTACCGTCAGGGTCAGACCGGATGGCGTGCCGGAGCATTGGGTGAGGAGGGTGCTCCCGGAGAGGCCGTTTTCCGTCAATGCGTTCTGTGCGGCATTCAGCAACGTCGTGCAGTCAGAGGACGAACAATGCGTCACTTCAAGGGCGCCGGCCAGCGCGGCGGCATCCGCGGCGGTCTGCAACTGGCGTTTTTCGTAGCGAAGATGCCCGACATCCACCGCAAGGGCGACCATGCCCAGGACGAAAACCATGCACACGGCGGTCAGCACAGCAGCCTGGCCGTTTTCTTCATTCATCAGGCGCATGAGAGCTCCGGCCGCTTTCCTGAAATGATCCACACAGGTTCTCTCCAATCGATTGCGGTGTTACGACTCGCGCGCAATGTGTCTGCTGGTGCAACCGTTAAGGCGCGGGGTGGCCGCCACACTCCGTACTCATCCAGCCGACTTTCTAAATGATCCTCCCCGCCGAACTCAAACGCCATAGCACAAGCCCGCGGCCGCATACAACTTTTGGGTAACCCTGCATGGCACGATGGATGGTTGATTCGATCACCAGGGGCGGACGCCATGGCGTCCGGGACGAGGGATCAAGGTGAGAAGAATTGGCGCCCAGCGCCGCCCGCGGGAAAGGCAACGGGAAAGGTAATAAGAGGCTCCAGGGTAAGGCGGGCAAGCCGCCTTATCCGCCCAGCGCCGAGGCAATTTCGATGCCGTTGGGGGAGCCGAGGCCGGTGCAGGGGTCCCATCCGGGGCCTGCGGAATACGCTCCGTTATTGCCCTGGGTGATGTCGTGAAAATCCTGGGAATCGGTGTAGAGGGTGGGGTTGAGGAATCCGCAGGGCTTGCCGCGCTGCTGGTTGATGAGGGCGATGAGCGCCGCCCAGAGCGGGGCGACGGCGCTGGTGCCCCCAACGACTTCCTGCTGGCCGTCGACGAGGATGTTGTAGCCGGATTGCGGGTCGGCGTCGCCGGCGACGTCGGGCACACCGCGAAAGCTGCCGGTCACTTTGCCGGATTGCCAGGAGGGGAGCGGAAAGACGACGCTGTATCCGCCCCCGGTTGCTCCGCCCTAGGCACCGTCGTTCCACACGGTCTCGGACTGGATGGAGCCGCCCGCGGCGATGAGTTCCGTGCCGCCGCAGGCGAGGACGTGGGGGCTGGAAGCAGGGAAGTCGACGTGATTTTGCCCGTCGGCGACGCCGTCGGAGGAGCCGTTGTCGCCCGCGGCCACGGTGATGGTAACGCCGAGCGCGGCGGCTGACTGGCAGGCGTTGTCGAGCGCGGCGATTGAAGATTGCGGCCAGCTCGATTCCGGTCCGCCCCAGCTGATGGAGAGGACGGAAGGACTGTTCGCGGTGTCGTGTACGGCCGTGGAGATGGCGTCGATGAAGCCCTGATCGGTGTTGGGAGCAAAGTAGACGGCGAAACGCGCTCCGGGCGCGATGGAGCCGGCCACTTCGATGTCGAGGGCGACTTCGCCGTCGGCGCTGTTGGGAGTGGTGGGGGAATTCGTTCCGCCATCGACCGAGACGGCGACCACCGTGGGAGCTGCGAGGCCGAGACTCTGGAAGTAGGTATCCAGATCGCTGGTGTTGTAGCCTCCGCCCAACTCGATGATGCCGATGGTTTGGCCGCTTCCGTTGACGGCGGTGGGATAGCTGTAGAGCTGGGCGACCTGCGGAGGGTTGAAGGGCACGGGCTGGGGTCCGGCTGACGCGGCTTTGGGCCTTTTCTTCAGGTCGCGGAGGTATCGAAAGTGAGCCCTCGCGATGGGGCGGGTGTCGAGGCCGAGGACGGCCTCGACGATGGGGGTGCAGGATTCCGGGAGGGAGACCTGGCCGGTGAACGTGTGGAATTTGGCGGAGGCGCGGCCGGGGGACTGGCGGCTGGAGTAGTCGTGGAGTTCGACGCCAAAGGCACTCTGCATGGCCTGGACGGCGCCGCGGAGGACGAGGGTGCGGCGTGCGAGGCTGGAGGCCTGCTCGTCGACGGCGAGACCGTGCCGGTGGGCGAAGAGGCGGAGGGTCTCAAAGTCGGCCGGATCGGCGGCATAGAGGCTGTCGAACTCGTTGCGGGAGAGGACGCGGCCCGCGAGGGAGTGGAGATCGAGCGGCGTCCTGCGGCGGACGATGACGGAGACGGCGATGGTTCGCCGCGGATCGGTCGGGCCGATGTGGCGAGCGTTGGGTGGAGTGGCGCGTTCGGACTGCGGGAGGGCGATGCGGTTGGGGTCGGGGGAGGGCATGGCTGTAACTCCTGCGGGGAGGTGGAGGGAGCAAGGGCTGCGGGGGCGAGTCCGGATTCGGGCGAAAATGCGTCACCGGCCACCCAGCGCCAGGCTCCTGGGTACGTTCCCCATCCTACTGCGCCTTGTACAGCGGATTCATCTCAGGGCTGCCGGTGGGAAAGGAGCGTGGCATCTCCGCGGCTACTCCACGCATGGGGTGGCGACGCAGGTGAAGTATCGGGCGCGCGCGGACGTGTCACCATGAAATGAGCGCCATGGATCTTGTTTCGCTGCTGAGGAGTACGTTTGGGTTTCCCGGATTTCGGGAGAATCAGGAAGCGGTTTGCCGCGCGGTAGCCGGCGGCCGCGACGCGCTGCTGGTGATGCCGACGGGGGCGGGAAAGAGCATCTGCTATCAACTGCCGGCGGTGGCGCGCGGAGGGCCGGCGCTGGTGGTGAGCCCGCTGATCGCGCTGATGGATGACCAGGCCGCGCGGCTGGCATCGCACGGTCTGCGGACGGCACGGATCCACTCCGGGCTGTCGCGGGACGAGGCGCGGCAGGCGTGCCGGGAGTACCTGGAGGGGACGCTGCAGTTTCTCTTCATCGCGCCGGAGCGGCTGCGTGTGCCGGGGTTTCCGGAAATGCTGGCGCGGCGAACGCCGGCGCTGATCGCGGTGGACGAGGCGCACTGCATTTCAGGGTGGGGACACGATTTTCGTCCGGACTACCGGACGCTGGGGGAATGGCTGCCGCTGTTGCGGCAGGCGCCGATTATCGCTCTGACGGCGACAGCAACGCCGCGGGTGCAGCAGGACATTGTGACGCAACTGCGGCTGCGGGAGCCGGCGCTCTTCGTGCACGGATTCCGGCGGGACAACCTGGCGCTGGAAATCGCGGAGATGCCGAAGCCGCGCCGGAACGAGTTCATCGGGGAATATCTGCAATCGGCAGAGAGGCGGCCGGCGATTGTGTATGCGCCGTCGCGGCGGGCGGCCGATGAGCTGGCTATGCAGTTGAACGGGGAGTTTGGGGCGGCCGCCTACCACGCAGGGCTGGAACCGGCGGTGCGGGAACGGGTCCAGCGGAGTTTTCTGGGGGGCGAACTACAGGTCGTGGTGGCGACCATCGCGTTCGGCATGGGAATCGACAAGGCGGATATTCGCACGGTGATTCATGCGGCGCTGCCGGGGTCTGTGGAGGCCTATTACCAGGAGGTGGGGCGAGCGGGGCGCGATGGACGGCGATCGCGGGCGATTCTGCTGCACAGTTTTGCGGATCGCAAAATGCACGAGAGCTTTTTCGAGCGGGATTACCCGCCGCTGGAAGACCTGGCGCGCGTGGCGCGGGTGCTGACAGAGGAGTTTCAGGCACCGGAGCATTTGTGGGCGATGCTCCAGATGGATTCCGAGGTGTTTGGGCGCGCGGCGGACAAGCTGGCGGCGCAGGGAGCGGCGGCGTTCGATGTGGAGGGGCGCGTGCGGGGGCTGCTGCGGACGGCGGATGCGGGACGGTGGCGGTCGGGTTACCAGGCGCAGAGGGACCACCGGCGGGCGCAGCTGGACGACATGGTGGCCTTTGCGGAGACAGCGCAGTGCAGGATGTCGGCTCTGGTACGGCATTTCGGGGATAAGCCGGGATCGCCATGCGGGCATTGCGATTTTTGCTCACCGGAGACGGCGGCGGGCGTGCCGTTTGCGGAGCCGGGGCCGCATGAGGGGCGGCAACTGCGGCGGATTGTTCGGACATTGCAGGAAGGCGGGGCGCGGTCAGTGGGCCGGCTGCAAACCGAGTCGGGCGTGGAGTGCGATCGGCGCGGTTTCGACGCGCTGCTGGATGGGCTGGCGCGGGCAGGCCTGGTGACGCTGACGACGGAGACGTGGACGAATCCGGAAGGGCGCGAGGTAACGTTCCGGAAGGCGGCGCTGACCCATGAGGGACGGAGCTGGAGGGAGCCGGAGCCGCTGGCGGTTCTGCTGCGGGCGGCGGGCGAAACAGCGGCGAGAAGCGCATCGCGGAAGAAGAAGCCGGCTCCGCCAGCGAGGGGCGCAGGTTCGGCAAACGGAGGGGATGGGACGCCGGCATTCACGCCCGCGCAGGAGGAGCTGGAGAACCGGCTGCGGGAGTGGCGCAAAGCCGAAGCAGCGGCGGCGGGCAAGCCAGCCTTCTTTGTGCTGACGGATGCGGCACTGCGGGGCGTGGTGACCGCGGGTCCGCGAAGTATGGCGGAGCTGATGTCGATCCATGGGATCGGGCCGGTGAAGGT